>JAAVXR010000032.1 GCA_022790755.1 Hespellia sp.
GTTTTATGACACGGGTATCGGAAAAGAAGGGTACTCGATCATTGGACAGGGACAGATTGATAAGATCTTAAGTGGTAAACCGGAAGATCGTCGGGAACTGTTTGACGAGGCGGCTGGAATTGTTAAATTTAAACGCAGAAAAAATATGTCAGTCAAGAAGCTGGAAGAGGAACGACAGAATTTGTTGCGTGTAAATGACATTTTGACGGAACTGGAAAAACAAGTCGGTCCATTGGAGAAACAGGCTTCGCTTGCAAGAACTTATCTGAAGAAAAAAGAAGAACTAAAGGTATATGATATCAATATGTTTCTTTTGGAAATTGCGCGAATCAAAGAGCAGGTTGCGGAAATTGATCAAAATCTTCAGATCGCAGAAAATGATCTGGAGAATACCCGGAAGAAATATGATGCCAGGAAAATGGAGTATGAGGCGATTGAAGATGAAGTGGATGAGATTGACAGCTCTATCGAGAAGGCCAATCGACAGCTTCATGAGACGACGCTTCTTAAGCAACAATTGGAGGGGCAGATTAATGTACTGAAAGAGCAGATCAACACGGCGAAGATGAATGATGAGCATTACGAGAATCGTGTGAATATTATTCGTCGGGAATTGGAAGAACGAGAACAGAAGAGAGCGAAACTTCTGGAGGAACAAAAGCAGATTCAGGCGCAGCTTTCTGACAAACTGGAAGAAGATCGGAGTGCACACAAAGAGTTAATGGAAGTACAGCATCGAATTGCGGAAGGAACGGCTCTGATTGAAAATGCGAAGAGTGAGATCATGGAGCTTTTGAATAACCGTGCTTCTACTAGGGCAAAAATGCAGTATTTTGACACAACGCGAGAGCAGGTGAAGACACGTAAGGCAGAGCTTGGACGCCGAATTCTGGAGATAGAGGGGGAAGCGAAGAAGCAGAACGAAGTACTGGAAGAATACGAGCAGGAGCTGAGAGAGATCACCGGTAAGATTCAGAATTGGCAGGAACAGATTGCCCTGAATGAGCAGAAGATTGAGGCGTATCAAAACGATCTTTCCGTGCGTCAGGAGAAGCTGCAAATCGGACAGAAGGCTTATCACAGAGAAGCGTCGCGTCTGGAATCTCTGAAAAACATTACAGAGCGTTACGATGGATATGGGAACAGTATCCGAAAAGTAATGGCACAGAGAGAGAAAAACGCAGGGCTTCTGGGAGTGGTAGCGGATATTATAAAAGTAGAGAAAGAATATGAGATTGCCGTGGAGACAGCCCTTGGCGGAAGTATTCAGAATATTGTGACGGATACGGAGGATACGGCAAAACGAATGATTACTTTTCTAAAAAGCAACAAATTTGGTAGGGCGACTTTTCTGCCGTTGACTGCAATTAGAAAAGGGAGTGGTTTTCAGAAGACCGAAGCTTTGACGGAGGTTGGCGTAATCGGAACCGCCGATACATTGGTACAGACCGAAGCGCGTTTCCAGGGATTGGCGGAAAGTCTATTAGGGCGGACACTGGTGGTGGATCATATCGACCATGGGATTGCCATTGCACGGAAATATCGTCAGACGATTCGAATTGTCACCTTAGAAGGTGAACTGATCAATCCGGGAGGCTCCATGACCGGAGGAGCGTTTAAAAATTCCAGCAATCTTCTGGGTAGGCGTCGGGAGATTGAAGAGTTTGAAAAGACAGTCAAAATGCTGAAACGTGAAATGGACAACATGGAGCGGGAGGTTGAGCAATTAAAGAATCAGCGTGCCAAATGTTATGGAAAAAATGATGAGATGCAACAGACGCTACAGAAAGCATACGTTGTACAGAATACAGCGCGCATGAATATGGAGCAGGTGCAGACACGACAGAAAGAAGCAAATGCAAGATATGATTCCTGTCGGAAAGAGAATCAGGAGCTGGCCGTAAAGCTGGAAGAAATTGAGGAAAACGAAACCTCGATTCAATTAGAACTGGAAACTTCTGAGAAATTAGAGACGGATCTGAATCAAAAAATAGAACAGACGCAAAAAGAAATAGAAATTGCAAAAGTGCAGGAAGCGAATCGGTTGCAAAATTCTGAGAAGGTGCATCTGGCACGCGCTTCTATGGAACAGCAGAATGCGTTTATTTTGGAAAATATAGAACGATTGCACGAGGAAACTTCCAAATTCGAGCAGGAATTACAGGAGTTAGACGTCAATAAAGGAACTGTATCAGAAGAAATTTTGGAGAAAGAAACTCAGATTCAGGATATCCTTGAGACCATTGAAGATTCCAAAGAATTGTTTGTGGAAATTAAAGAAGAAATGAAAAGACAGACAATGCAGCGAGAGGAACTGAACCAGAAACACAGAGAATTTTTGCAACAGCGGGAAGAAATGTCAAAACAGATGGCAGATCTGGACAAAGAGTGTTTCCGTTTAAACAGCCGGAAGGATAGCTGCGAGGAATCTTCCGAAAAGCATATGAATTATATGTGGGAAGAATATGAGTTAACCTATAATAATGCCTTGGCAATGCGAAATGAAAATCTGACTGATCTGGCATTTATGAAGAAACAGATTCAGATACTTAAAAATGAAATTCGTCAGCTTGGGGATGTCAATGTCAATGCGATTGAAGATTATAAGAATGTATCGGAACGTTATGAATTTCTCAAAGCTCAACATGACGATCTGATTGAGGCAGAAGAGACCCTGGTGAAGATTATAGAAGAGCTGGATGAAGCAATGCGAAAGCAATTCCTTGAGGAATTTGGAAAGATTTCGAAAGAATTTGATCTGGTATTTCGCCAGTTGTTCGGCGGAGGAAGAGGCACGCTGGAGTTATTGGAAGATGCGGATGTGTTGGAGGCCGGTATTCGAATTACCGCACAGCCTCCAGGAAAGAAATTACAGAATATGATGCAGCTTTCCGGTGGGGAGAAAGCGCTCACAGCGATTTCGCTGTTGTTTGCGATTCAGAACCTGAAACCCTCGCCTTTCTGCCTGTTGGATGAGATTGAAGCGGCGCTCGATGATTCGAATGTGATTCGGTTTGCAAAATATTTACATAAACTAACGAAAAATACGCAGTTTATTGTGATTACCCACAGAAGAGGAACGATGACGGCGGCCGACCGGCTCTATGGTATTACGATGCAGGAAAAGGGCGTGTCTACGCTGGTTTCGGTGGATTTGCTGGAAGAGGATTTGGTATAACAGAAGGGAGAAAAGATGGCAGAGGGTCAAGGATTATTTCGGCGTCTGGTTTCGGGGCTTACGAAGACAAGAGATCAGATTGTATCCGGGATGGACGGTATTTTCAATGGTTTTTCACAGATCAATGATGAATTTTATGAAGAATTAGAAGAATTGCTGATTATGGGGGATATCGGGGTACGCACGACGATGGAGATTCTGGAGGATCTTCGTCAAAAGGTCAAAGAACAGAAGATCAAGGAACCGGCCCAGTGCAGGCAGCTTTTGATTGACAGCATCCGTGAACAGATGGATGTGGGGGAGACTGCGTATGCGTTTGAAGAGCAGACTTCCGTCGTCTTTGTCATTGGGGTCAACGGAGTCGGCAAGACCACGACGATTGGAAAGCTTGCGGGGAAATTCAGAAGTCAGAAGAAGAAAGTGATTCTCGCCGCAGCAGATACGTTTCGAGCTGCAGCGGGCGAACAGTTGCGGGAGTGGGCGAATCGCGCAGAAGCAGAAATGATCGGCGGTCAGGAAGGTGCGGACCCGGCCGCAGTGATCTACGACGCAGTTACAGCGGCGAAGGCACGCCATGCGGATATTTTGCTGTGTGATACAGCAGGTCGACTTCACAATAAAAAGAACCTGATGGAAGAATTGAAGAAAATGAATCGTGTGATTGATCGTGAGTATCCGGAGGCTTACCGGGAGACTCTAGTAGTTTTGGATGCGACGACCGGGCAGAATGCACTGGCGCAGGCGAGAGAGTTCCGTGAAGCGGCAGATATTACAGGGATCATCCTCACGAAGATGGACGGTACGGCAAAAGGTGGAATTGCCGTGGCGATTCAGGCGGAACTGGGGATTCCGGTAAAATACATTGGAGTCGGGGAACAGATCGAGGATCTGCAGAAGTTCGATTCTGAGGATTTTGTGAATGCATTGTTCTATGGGGAAGAGAAGAAAGCAGAAAATGCGGACGAATAGCGAGAAGATACGGCAGCAATAAAGAGGGAAGAACAGGAAGGGAGGAGACAGATATGCTGACGTTGGAAAAATTTGAAGAAGCGAGTGAAGTGGTAAAGCGAGTGATTAATTCCACAAAATTAATTTACAGCGATTATTTCAGCGCGCAGACGGGAGCAAAAGTGTATCTGAAGCCGGAAAATATGCAGTATACCGGTGCTTATAAATTGAGAGGTGCTTATTATAAGATTAGTACCATGTCGGAGGAAGAACGGGAAAAAGGATTGATTACCGCTTCCGCTGGAAATCATGCGCAGGGGGTTGCCTATGCTGCAAAAGCGTATAATTGCCATGCGACGATCATCATGCCGACGACGACGCCTCTGATCAAAGTAAATCGAACCAAAAGTTATGGCGCCGAGGTGATTTTGCACGGGGATGTCTATGACGACGCATGTGCGTACGCTTATGAGTTGGCAGAGCAGAAAGGCTACACGTTTGTGCATCCGTTTGACGATCTGGATGTGGCGACCGGACAGGGGACGATTGCGATGGAGATTGTGCAGGAATTGCCGACTGTGGATTATATTCTGGTTCCAGTTGGCGGTGGTGGTCTGATTACAGGTGTTGCGACTTTGGCAAAAATGCTGAATCCAAAGATTAAGGTGATCGGGGTGGAACCAAAGGAGGCGGCAAGTATGACTGCAGCGTTACAGGCAGGAGAGGTGGTAGAGCTGCCGACGGCCAACACGATCGCAGATGGAACCGCCGTGAAAGCGGTCGGACATCAGAATTTGAAATATGTGCAGGAACATGTGGATGACATGATTCTGGTGGATGACGATGAATTGATTGGCGCATTTCTGGATATGGTAGAGAATCATAAAATGATTGTGGAAAATTCCGGTTTGCTGTCTGTGGCGGCGTTGAAGCATCTGGACTGCAGGAAAAAGAAAGTAGTGAGCGTTTTAAGCGGCGGCAATATGGACGTTATCACGATGTCCTCCATCGTACAATATGGTCTGATTCAGAGAGATCGTATTTTCTCTGTATCGGTTCTGCTCCCTGACAAGCCAGGCGAGCTGGCAAGAGTTGCCAATGTCATCGCGGAGGCACTGGGAAATATTATCGAGCTGGAACATAATCAGTTTGTGAGTACAAACCGAAGTGCGGCGGTGGAACTGCGGATTACCATGGAGGCATTTGGGACAGAGCATAAGAATCAGATTCTGGAGGTTCTGGATCAAAATGGGTTCCGACCCAAACTGCTCAGCAGGGATATGACGAGACAGGTATAGGAGGCATTTCTATGGATTTGGATACTTCTTTGATCCTTCATTTTCTGGACCTGGAGGATCCGAAAAAACAGGCGGAATTCTTGCAGGCACATTGCAAGGAACTGACAGATAAGTTCTTGGTATCGGCGGCGGTCAGCCTGGACTATGTGGAGACTGGAGAGGATCTCGAAAGCCGGTGTCAGGATTTGATACGGTATCTGAATACAAAAGGGAAATATGAGAGCGGACGACGATGAAAGCAACCTATTATGGTGCTTTGATTCCATGGAGCGAAAGTGTTTTCATTCTATGCTCATATAACAAGAGGAGATGTGATTTATGCTGCGGACAATGCAAGGGTTGATGGAGCAGTATATTTTGGAAATTAAGAAAATATACGGTTCACATTTACGAGAGGTGATTTTATATGGTTCTTATGCCAGAGGAGATTATGAGGCGGATTCAGATGTGGATATTATGATATTGCTTGATATGTCTGATATAGATTTAAAAGCATATAGTCAGAAACTTTCTTATATGACATATGATTTTAACTTAGATCATGATCTTGATATAAAGCCGATTGCCAAGAGTGAGGACCAATTTAGAAAATGGATTGTAAACTATCCGTTCTATGCTAATGTCCATAAAGAAGGAGTGATATTATATGGAGCAGTCTAAAGAAGATATAGGAACAAGAGCAGATTTATGCTTATATCGGATACAGACAGCTAAAGAAAGTTTAAAATCGGCAAAAATATTGTTGGAGGCAGAAGAGTACAAGGGTGCGAATAACAGATCTTATTATGCTATTTTCCATGCGATCAATGCAGTTCATGCTTTAAGTGGAAATTCTTTTAAACGCCATAAAGATACAATTGGGAATTTCAACAAAAATTATGTGAAAACAGAAATTTTCCCAAGAGAGATAGGTCGAAAAATAGGAGAGGCAGAAGAAATACGTCATGCAAGTGATTACGACGATTTTTATATCGCTGGTCAGGAAGAATCAGAGCGTCAAGTTATGATTGCTGATGAATTTATACGATTGGCTGAAAAATATTGTATGGAACAGATTAAATTAGATGACAGAAATGGTTACTAGAATTATCTTTATTAAGCAGGAGGAGAAAAACAATGGACAAGATAAAAATGACGACACCAATTGTGGAGATGGACGGAGATGAGATGACCAGGATTCTCTGGAAAATGATCAAGGAACATCTCCTGGAACCTTATATTGATCTGAATACGGAGTATTATGATCTGGGCTTGGAATGCAGAAATGAAACCAACGACCAAGTGACGATTGATTCAGCTAATGCGACAAAGAAATATAAAGTAGCAGTAAAATGCGCCACGATCACGCCCAATGCTGCGCGTGTGGAAGAATATCATCTGAAAGAGATGTGGAAGAGTCCGAATGGAACCATCCGGGCAATTCTGGACGGAACGGTTTTCCGTACACCGATCGTGGTAAAAGGGATCGAGCCGAACGTAAAAACCTGGGCAAAGCCGATTACCATTGCGAGACATGCGTATGGAGACGTCTACAAGAATACTGAGATGAAGATTCCAGGGCCAGGAAAGGTGGAGCTGGTATATACGGCGGCGGATGGAACGGAGACAAGAGAGCTGGTACACAATTATGCGGGACCTGGCGTCGCACAGGGAATGCATAATCTGAATGGTTCGATTGAAAGTTTTGCGAGAAGTTGTTTTAACTATGCGTTGGATACGAAGCAAGATCTGTGGTTTGCCACGAAAGATACGATTTCCAAGAAATATGACCATACGTTCAAAGATATTTTCCAGGAGATCTACGATGCAGAATACGATCAGAAGTTTCAGGATGCAGGAATCGAATACTTCTATACGCTGATCGACGATGCAGTGGCTCGCGTGATGAAATCAGAGGGCGGTTTTATATGGGCTTGTAAAAATTATGACGGCGATGTGATGAGCGACATGATCTCCTCCGCATTTGGTTCACTGGCGATGATGACTTCCGTGCTGGTTTCACCGGAAGGTTATTATGAATATGAGGCGGCGCATGGGACGGTACAACGCCATTATTATAAGCATTTGAAAGGGGAAGAGACATCCACCAACTCAGTGGCTACGATTTTTGCCTGGACGGGGGCATTGCGCAAACGTGGGGAGCTGGACGGCAACCAGGAGTTGGCGGCGTTTGCGGATAGACTGGAGAAGGCTACGATCGACACAATAGAGGCGGGAGAGATGACGAAGGATCTGGCGCTGATCACGACGATAGAGAATCCGACGGTGTTGAACAGTGAGGAATTTATCAAAGCGATCGCTTCGAGACTTGGATAAGGACGAGATAGGATATAGAGTAGACGAAGAAAGCCCGGATATATTTCTGGAAGCGAATATGTCCTCTGTCAAATAGAGAGGTAGCATATCAAACCTGCTGGAAATGTATCCGGCTCATTTTGTTTTTGTGGAAAACCTTTCTTTTCTTGTATTTTCAAAGATTTCCGATATAATGAGTAGAGTAGCAGGTGAAAGTAAGGGGAGGCTTGTCATGATTTTAGCATGTCAGAATATTACGAAATCTTTTGGGGAAGAGAAAATCATTACTTCTGGTTCCTTTCATATAGAAGAGCATGAAAAAGCAGCGTTGGTAGGTCCAAATGGGACAGGGAAAACTACCATTTTGAAAATGATCGTCGGGGAGCTTTCTATGGATTCCGGGGAAGTAATCTTATCAAAAGGCGCTACGCTGGGATATCTCGCGCAATATCAGAAACTGCAAAGTGATGGAACGATTTATGAGGAAGTGAGAAGCGCAAAAGCGCATATTTTTGCTATGGAAGAGCGGCTTCGGGAGATTGAACGGGAATTGAAACATCTGGAGGGAGAGGAACTGCAGTCCCGACTGGAGTTGTATCATCGCCTTTCTTCTCAATTTGAGTTAGAAAACGGGTATGCCTGCGAGAGTGAAATCGTCGGTGTCTTGAAAGGTCTTGGATTTGATGAAGTTGAGTTTGACAAACATGTGGATACTCTTTCTGGAGGAGAGAAAACGAGGGTTGCTCTGGGAAAGCTTTTGCTGACCAAGCCAGATGTCATTCTGTTGGATGAGCCGACGAATCATTTGGATCTGAATTCGGTCCGCTGGCTGGAGACTTATTTGCTGAATTATCCGGGAGCGGTATTGATTGTGTCCCACGATCGCTATTTTTTGAATCGAATTGTGACAAAAATTATTGATTTGGATTTTGGACGTTTACGCATGTATTCTGGTAATTATAAGGAATATGCTGCAAAAAAGCAGCAGCTTTTGGACGCACGCATCAAAGAATATCTGAATCAACAGCAGATGATACGTCATCAAGAGGCCGTGATTGAAAAACTGAAATCTTTTAATCGTGAGAAGTCAATCAAACGGGCGGAGAGCCGAGAAAAAATGCTGAATAAGATAGAGCGAATCGAGAAGCCCGAGGAAGCTTTGGAAGGAATGCATTTTACGCTGGAGACTTCTGTGCAGAGCGGTAGAGATGTTTTGACGGTGGAACGTTTGAGTAAGGGGTATGGCTCTAGGATACTGTTTCAAGATATATCTTTTGAGATCAAGCGCGGAGAACACGTGGCGATCATCGGTGATAATGGAACAGGGAAAACGACTCTTCTCAAGATCTTAAATCGAGTGGAAGATGCTGATCAAGGCTTATTCCAGCTCGGAGTGAATGTGGAGATCGGATATTACGATCAGGAGCATCAGGTATTACACAAAGAGAAAACAATTTTTGAAGAGATATCGGATGCATATCCGGATATGGGAAATACAAGGATACGGAATACTTTGGCGGCTTTTCAGTTCACGGGAGATGATGTGTATAAGATGATTGGTGACCTGAGCGGAGGAGAGCGAGGAAGAGTGTCCTTGGCTAAATTGATGCTGTCAAAGTCGAATTTCTTGATTTTGGACGAGCCAACCAATCATCTGGACATTCAATCGAAGGAAATTCTGGAACAGGCGTTGAACCGTTATCAGGGAACAATTCTGTATGTATCCCACGACCGTTATTTTATCAATCAGACAGCGTCGCGAATTTTGGAGTTGACAAATCAGAACTTTGTAAATTATATTGGCAACTATGACTATTACTTGGAAAAGAAGGAAGAATTGAATGCGGTCTATGCGAAGGCGGAGAAAGATTCTTCAGAATGTTTGGAGAAGAGGAATGTCGGTTTAGAAAAGGAGACAACTGCTAGGCTCAGTTGGCAGGAACAGAAGGAACTGCAGGCACAGGAGAGAAAGCGGAAAAATGATTTGAAGAAGACGGAAGATAGGATTTCGTTTCTGGAAAATCGAGATATGGAGATTGATGACCAGATGCAGCAGGAAGAAGTCTATACAAATTCTGTGAAATGTCAAGAACTAGCGCGCGAGAAAGCAGAAATCGCGGAAGAATTGGAGCGTCTCTATGAAATGTGGGAGGGATTGGCGCAATAGAAGGATTATGTGATAAATAGTTTTGGACTGTTGGAATATGTTGTAAGAAAAAAGAGTATAAGAATGGCGAAGAAAAAAGAATATTTACACGAGACAATAAGAAATGACATTTTAAATAAAATTAATAATGGGACATATAAAGAAAATGACGTCATCCCAAAAGAAATTGATCTGGCAGAAGCGTATGGGGTCAGTAGGCCGACGGTTCGTCAGGCGATCAAGAGTCTGGAATACGAAGGCTATCTTACGAGGAAGAAAAAGGGTGGTACGATTGTGCTTCCTCCAAAAATCTCACAGGAATTTGTGTATTCTATCCAAGATTTTAACAGTGAGATGGAAAAAAGCGGAAGGGTCGCGAGGACAGTATTAATAAGTTTCAGTAGGGAACAAGAACTGGATGAGAAAATTGAGAATATTTTAAAGCCAATAGAAGAAGAGCATATTTATAAAATGGTAAGGCTTCGATATGCAGATGAAGTACCGAATGTATTCGTTGTCAGTTATGTTAAGGTTGATGCCTCAGTTGATTTCATGGGGTATGATTTTTCGAAGGAGTCCCTTTACAGTGTTTTGAGTCGATTGGAGAGTCCTGTTGTAGAAGCAAAAAGAACAATAGAAGTTATAAAAGCAGATGTCGGAATGAGTACGTTACTTTCTATAGAACAGAACGATCCATTGTTTTATTTTAAAACAATCGGGTATTCCTGGCATAATGATCCGATAGAATATTCCCAATCTTATTATAGAGGAGACACGAATTCGTTTGTCATTCATATCAATAACTGTGAATAGGATTCGGATGTCACCTTTTGACATTCAAGTCCCAAGGTTTGCCAGTATTTCCTCAAGCTGCCGTTGTATGGGTTTCGCAAAAATTTCCAACGAAAAATTGACTTTAAATAGTTCTTTCTATATAATAGTTATAGATTGTGTTGGAAGGTGATGATTGTGGAAGCAAGAGAAATTTCTCAGGCAGTAATTGGACGGCTGCCAAGGTATCATAGATATTTGGGAGAGTTAATCAGCGAGGGTGTGGAGCGAATTTCTTCCAGTGAGCTCAGTAAAAGAATGAAGGTGACCGCGTCGCAGATTCGTCAAGACTTGAATAATTTTGGTGGATTTGGGCAGCAAGGTTATGGCTATAATGTCAAATATTTGTATCACGAGATCGGCAAGATCCTTGGCTTGGATAAAGAACATAATATGATTATTATCGGAGCAGGAAATTTGGGACAGGCTTTGGCGAATTATGCGGCATTTGAAGGCAGAGGATTTATTTTGAAAGGATTATTTGACGTGAATCCGAGACTTCAAGGAATGTCCATCCGCGGTGTGCCGATTCGTATGATGGATGATTTGGAAGAGTTTTTGAAGGAGACAAAAATTGAGATTGCAACGTTGACGATTCCGAAAGCCAGAGCATTGGAAGTGGCGAATATTCTGGTGGAGAATGGGGTAAAAGCAATCTGGAATTTTGCACATATTGATCTGAATCTTCCGGAGGACGTGATTGTGGAGAATGTTCATCTATCGGAGAATTTGATGAAATTATCTTACAATATCAGTCGTTATAATGAGGAGCATTCTTGAGAGTGGAGAGTTTCGCGTGCGGAACTCTTTTTCTTACGCAGTATCCAGCAAAACGCGCCAGTGACGCGTTTTGTCGGATTCATGTAAAGATTCGAATAATTTGAATGAAATTTTAGAAAGGAAGAAGGGGTGAAAGAAAACATTTCACCCATACCTGTTTGTGCTATGAAACGTGCACAGAGTGGAGGAAATTATGCGATATTTACCGACAGGAAAGTGGATGGGAGCGGCGGATGCGCATACCATCCAGGAGATTGGAATTCCATCATTGGTGCTGATGGAACGCGCGGCGCTTGGCTGTCTTGAGGTGATGAAGAAAGAGCAGGTGGATTTGTCACACACTTTGATTGTGTGTGGCTCCGGAAATAACGGCGGTGACGGTCTGGTGTTGGCGAGACTCCTTTTTGAGGAAGGCCAGCGAGCGACGGTGGTGTTTGTTGGCAAAAGAGAATCGCGCAGTGAAGAGTGTAAGCGGCAGATGGAGATTCTGGAGAAATTGCAGATCCCGATCTATACGGAGATTCCTTTATCAGATTTTTCACATGTAGTCGATGCAGTATTTGGTGTCGGACTGAGTCGCCCGGTGGAGGGTGGATATCTGGAAATACTAAGACAGATGAATGAGATTTCGGCAGCAAAGACCGCAATTGATATTCCATCGGGGATTGATTCTGCCAACGGGCAGGTGCTGGGATATGCGTTTGCGGCGGAACTTACGATTTCCATGCAGTGTGAGAAGATAGGGAGCGTTTTGTATCCAGGGTGTCGGTATGCAGGAAAGACGAGAGTGATTCCGATTGGAATTGATTTATCGTTGTTTACGCAGAATCCAGATATTTGTTTTACCTACGAAGAAAGGGATATCCCACTTCGACTTCCAATGCGCGCCCCAGATTCGCATAAGGGAACATACGGAAAAGCGCTTGTGATTGCGGGAAGCAAGGGAATGTCAGGGGCGGCATATCTGTGTGCGTCCGCCGCTTATGCGATGGGAGCTGGTTTGGTGCGTATCTATACGCCGGAGGAGAATCGCGTCGTCTTGCAGCAATTACTTCCGGAGGCGATTCTCACAACATATCAGAGGTTTTCTGAGGAAGAGGTGCAGGAGTTATTGCGATGGGCGGATGTGGTCGCGATTGGTCCGGGGATCGGACAAAGCGAACTTTCGGCCCAAATTCTGGATGTGGTTTTGAAAAATGCGAAGGTTCCCTGCGTGATTGATGCGGACGGTCTCAATCTTCTGAGTCAGAATGATAGAATTCATTTTCTGAATCAGCTTTCGGAACGGGTAATTTTGACGCCTCATATGAAAGAAATGGAACGACTTTTGTACGATGTCGACATGAGGGAGTTGAAAGAGCAACGATTCAAGTATCTTCAGGAGTTTGTGGAAAAATATCCGGCTGTCTGTGTGCTGAAAGATACGCGCACAGTGGTAGCGCGGCGTGGAAGCCAGATGTATGTCAATACTTCTGGGAATGCGGCAATGGCGAAAGGGGGCGCCGGAGATGTGTTGACAGGTGTGCTGCTCGGCCTTCTAGCGCAGAAAATGGAACCTTTTGAGGCGGCGTGTCTGGGTGTGTATCTGCATGGAACCGCGGGAGATCTAGCCAGGGATAAAAAGGGAGCTTATGGGGTTTTGGCTCGCGACCTGGTGGAGGCATTGGCATTCTGCGGAAAAACAGAGGAGGCGTAAGAAAGAAATGAAACTTCATCAAAGAGTATATGCACAAATTGATCTAGATGCCATAGCATATAATATGGAGCTGTTGAGGCGGAATCTGTCGGAGAATGTGAAGATGGCCGCGGTGATCAAGACGGATGGATACGGGCATGGGGCACTGCCGATTGCACGGAGACTGGAATCTCTAGATTATGTGTGGGGATATGCTGTAGCAACGCTGGATGAGGCTGTCCAGTTGAAGGAACATGGGATCAAAAAGTCGGTGCTGGTGTTGGGGTGTGTGTTTGAAGAACAGTATCCGGAATTACTCCAATATGGGATACGGGCAAACATCTATATGGAGGAGATGGCAAAGCGGTTGTCAAAGGCCGCATCTACAGCGGGAGAGAAAGCATTTGTACATATTAAATTGGATACGGGAATGGGGCGACTGGGCTTTCCGGTATGTGAGGAGAGTGTCGATGTCATTGAACGGATCAGCCATCTTCCAAATCTGGAGATAGAAGGACTTTTTACTCATTTTGCGAAAGCAGATGAAGCGGAACGGGAGGATACACTGGAACAGTATCAAAGGTTTATCTGGATGCAGAAAAAGCTTTCTGAACGGGGAATTTCTGTGCGCTATTGTCATTGTGACAACAGTGCGGGAATCATGGAGTATCCACAGTTTGGGCATGATCTTGTGCGAGCAGGGATTGCGCTTTATGGACTGTATCCGTCTGCAGAAGTGAAGGCAAGTGGTATGAAGCTGAAGCAAGCCTTGGAACTGATCAGCCATATTATTTTTGTCAAGGAAATTGAAGCGGGGACCGCTGTCAGCTATGGGGGAACCTTCGTGGCACCTCGCAGGATGAAGGTGGCAACGATTCCGGTGGGATACGGCGACGGGTATGCCAGGTCTCTTTCTAATAAGGGATATGTTCTGATTCGGGGGAGGCGTGCAAACATTCTGGGACGGATCTGTATGGATCAATTTATGGTGGACGTGACCGATATACCGGGGGTATCTTTTGGAGACCGCGTGATTCTGATCGGACGGGATGGAGATGAGTCGATATGCGTGGAAGAACTGAGCGAGCTTTCTGGCCGGTTTCATTATGAATTTGTCTGTGGATTGAACAAAAGGATTCCACGGCTTTATGTACAGAATGGAGAAAGCCTTTCTGTTTGATCTGACTGCATGCTGAACTCTTTGAGAGTATACATCCGAAAAAACGGGGAATACTTTAGTGTACCGTTGTACACGGATATGTGATAGACATATCAGTATTAAGTGAAATCGGAGTGTAGAATTATGCAAATCAGACGCGGAGATATTTATTATGCGGATTTGAGCCCGGTTGTGGGATCAGAACAGGGCGGAACCCGTCCGGTGCTTGTGATTCAAAATGATGTGGGCAACCGGCACAGCCCTACGGTGATCTGTGCGGCGATCACATCGAAAATGAACAAGGCAAAATTGCCGACACACATTGAGATCAGTGCAAAGAGATATCAGATTGTAAAAAATTCTGTGGTATTGCTGGAACAGATACGAACCATTGACAAGCAGCGATTGAGAGAGTATGTTTGTCATGTAGATTATGAATTGATGGAAAAGGTAGAGACAGCTCTTAGGATCAGTCTGGAGCTTCCTACATAGTTGCGAAGGAGTAAGATCATGCAAAATGAAAACCTGTTGGAAATCATGATACGTAATATTTCCAGGTTTGGTGAAAAGGATGCGAAGGATATCATGACGCATCGTAAGAATATTGTGGCGCTGGATGCAGAAAAGACGCTCCAGGAAGCTGTAACTTTTGTGATGAATCAGAATTATTCTCGGGTTCCTGTGTATCAGGAAGACATTGATAATTTGATTGGAACGTTGCATTTGCGGGATCTGATGCAATGTTATCTGGAGGAATCTGACAAACAAGAAACGGTGGGGGCACTGCAGGAATATATTCGTCCCGTGTCCTATATACCGGAGACAAAGAGTCTGGAATCTCTGTTTCGGGAAATGCAGTCGAATAAAACTCATATGGTAGTGGTTTTGGATGAATATGGAATGACTTCCGGGCTGGTTACGATGGAAGATATTTTGGAGGAGATTGTCGGGGATATTTTTGATGAATATGATACTGTGGAAGAGTCCATCCATCAAAACCCGGATGGTACATATGTGGTTTCAGGACTTACGGAATTGGAAGATCTGGAAGATCTTCTGGAGATGAAGTTTGAGGGGAATGAAGATTTTGACACGCTCAATGGATTTCTGATTGCGTGTCTGGATCATATTCCGTCAGAACAGGAGAAATGTGTGGTGGAATATATGGATTATCAGTTTCATGTTCTGAAAGTAAAGAATAATATGATTCAGACGGTTAAGATTGAAAAAGCAGTCAAAGAATGATAAAATGGGACATGTTAAAAAGGAAGAAGGAGAGAATCTATGTCAGGACATTCAAAATTTGCCAATATTAAGCATAAAAAGGAAAAAAATGATGCTGCTAAGGGGAAGATTTTTACGAAGATCGGACGTGAACTTGCGGTAGCCGTGAAAGAAGGCGGTGGACCGGACCCAAATAATAACAGTCGGCTTCGGGACGTGATTGCGAAAGCAAAGTCCAATAATATGCCAAATGATACAATTGACCGCAATATCAAGAAGGCAGCGGGAGAAGGAGCGGCAGATAATTTTGAACATATTACATATGAAGGCTATGGTCCAGGTGGGACTGCGATTATCGTAAAAACATTGACAGACAACAAGAACCGGACTGCGTCAAACGTGCGTAATGCATTTACAAAAGGAAGTGGAAATGTCGGTACACCGGGATGTGTCTCTTTTATGTTTGATGAAAAAGGACAGATTATTGTTGATAAGGAAGAATGCGAAATTGATGCAGATGATCTGATGATGTTAGCTCTGGATGCCGGTGCGGAGGACTTCGCAGAGGAAGAGGAAAGTTATGAGATTGTAACCGCACCGGAGGATTTCAGTGAAGTGCGTCTGAAGTTGGAGGAAGAAGGGATTCCGATGATGAATGCGGAAGTCACGATGATTCCGCAGACGTGGGTGGAACTGACAGACGAAGCGGATATTCGGAATATTCAGAAGACGCTGGATCTGTTGGAGGAAGATGATGATGTCCAGGATGTATATTACAACTGGAACGAATAAATGCCGGAGGCTGACTTGGAAGAAAAGCTGATCGAATTATATGAAGAGACTCAACTGCTGACAAAGGATTTTCGAAAAAAGACTTATGTGGAGAATATCGCAAAGTTAAAAGAAAAGTACGCGGAGCTTTTGGAGGAATTGAGAATATATCTGAATCAGGATGAGGTCTTGCTGGACGGGCTTGGAAGCTGTGTCGCAAAGCATGCATTCCAGAAGGCCGAGCGCATTTCGGGAAAACGGAATCGAAAGATGGAATGTCTGGATTATAATATTGCGATGGTTTCCTATGTTTTGCCTTTGATTCGGGATATCAAGAGTGTGCATGCAAACGAGCTGGCGCAGAAGATGGCAGATACATGGAATCAGATGTTTCCGGAGACACAGATCGGATGTCCGACGATTGAGGAGATTATGAATGGCTTTCGTTCCAGCTTCTGTTTTGTGACGACGGCAGTGTGTCAAAGTCTGAATAAACCGGACGACTGTTATGAGCTGGAGCTTCTGCGGGAATATCGCGACGATTATATGATGTGCGATGAAAGAAGGCGTCTGGCTGTTCAGGAATATTACAAAGTAGCGCCAATGATTGTAGGACAGATCAATCGTCGGGAAAGCGCGGCGGAAATTTACCAGTCAATCTGGGAGAAATATTTATATCCGTGCGTCCAATTGATTGAAGAAAAACGTCTGGAAGACTGCGAGAAATGTTATACGGATATGGTGCGTGAGTTGGAGGCGGAATATCTGCATATATAGATCTGTAGATTGTTCTGTTCGATTACAACGAATGAATGAAAATGGAGGAGAAAATGAGCGATTACAGAATAGAGACAAAATGTATTCAATCCGGATATGAACCGGGCAATGGGGAGCCGAGAGTGCTTCCAATCTGTCAAAGTACTACGTTTAAATACAACAGCAGCGATCAGATGGGGCGTTTGTTTGACTTGGAGGAGTCCGGTTATTTTTATACGAGACTGCAGAATCCGACGAACGATGCGGTTGCGGCAAAGATCTGTGATCTGGAAGGAGGCGTTGCGGGAATGCTCACCTCATCCGGTCAGGCGGCTAATTTCTATGCGATCATGAATATCGTACAGGCGGGAGATCACATTGTGTGCGCGTCCGCTCTTTATGGTGGAACATATAACCTGTATGCTCATACGATCCGTAAAATGGGCGTGGAGGCTACGTTTGTGGATCCAGAGTGTACGCCGGAAGAATTGGATGCGGCATTCCAGGAGAATACCAAAGCAGTATTCGGGGAGACCATCGCCAACCCGGCGCTTGTAGTGCTTGATCTGGAGAAATTTGCCAGTGCAGCGCATGCTCATGGTGTTCCTTTTATTGTAGATAATACATTTGCGACGCCGATCAACTGTAGACCTTTCGAGTGGGGGGCAGATATTGTGACGCATTCCACCACAAAGTATATGGACGGCCACGCAACCTGTGTGGGCGGTGCGATTGTGGACAGCGGAAACTTTGACTGGGAAGCTTACGGCGATAAGTTTGCAGGGCTGACCACGCCGGACGAGACGTATCATGGGATCGTTTACACGCAGAAGTTTGGAAAAGGCGCTTATATTACGAAGGCGACAGCGCAATTGATGCGTGATCTGGGATCCATCCAGTCGCCTCAGAATGCATTTCTTCTGAATCTTGGTCTAGAGACGCTGCATTTGAGAATGGAGAGACATTGCCGGAACGCCCTGGAAGTGGCACGATATCTCAAGGGTCATGAGAAGGTGGCATGGGTGACATGTCCGTCTCTTCCGGGAGATCAATATTACGATCTGGCACAGAAATATATGCCGAACGGCACCTGCGGCGTCATTACCTTTGGATTAAAAGGCGGCAGAAACGCGGCGGTTCGCATGATGGACAGTCTGAAAATGATCGCGATTGTGACGCATGTCGCAGACGCCAGAAGCTGTGTGCTTCATCCGGCGAGCCATACGCACCGCCAGATGAACGAGCAGGAATTGATGGATGCAGGCGTGCAGCCGGATCTGATTCGTTTCAGTGTTGGGATTGAAAATGTCCAGGATATTATCGAAGATGTGAAACAAGCTTTGGAGCAAGTATAAGATTGATGTAAGAAAAACAAAAGCCCTGTATTCCCCGCCTGGCAGACCGCCGGGGAATACAGGGCTTATAAATGTTTCCTCTGCAAAAATCCCGCGAAAACACAAGGAAATTCTCCTATTATAGAAAGAAATATGGTACAATAAAAAAAGAAAGACTTGCGACGAAACGATATTACAAAAAAGGCGGGTGAAACAAATGAAACTTACTTTTATTGGGGCCGCACATGAAGTGACGGGGAGCTGTCATTTGCTGCAGGCAAATGGAAAGAATATCCTGGTAGACTGTGGAATGGAACAGGGACCAAATTATTATGTGAACCAGGATCTTCCGATACCAGAATCCGAGGTTGATTTTGTGTTGTTGACACATGCCCATATCGACCATTCCGGTCTGCTTCCGTTACTTGCGAAAAAGGGATTCAAGGGTGCCGTCGTGTCCACTTTTGCAACCTCAGATCTGTGCAACGTGATGCTGCGTGACAGCGCGCATATTCAGGAATTTGAAGCAGAGTGGCGCAATCGAAAAGGAAAACGTGCCGGTGCGCCGGAAGTGGAGCCACTGTATGTGATGCAGGATGCACTGGATGTGATTGAATTGTTTGAGCCCTGTGGTTACAATCAGAGAATCACACTGTGCGATGGGATTGATGTGCGTTTTACGGATGTGGGACATCTGCTTGGTTCCGCCAGTATTGAAGTCTGGGTTCAGGAAGGCGAAGTATCGAAGAAGATCGTATTTTCTGGGGACGTGGGGAATCTGGGACAGCCTATTATCCGGGAACCGATTTATACGAAAGAAGCAGATTACGTAGTCATTGAATCTACATATGGGGATCGCATTCACTCTCTGGAAAAGCCAGATTATATTGGGAATTTTACTCAAGTTTTGAATGAGACATTTGCAAGAGGCGGAAATGTCGTGATTCCTTCTTTTGCGGTGGGGCGTACGCAGGAACTCTTGTACTTTATCCGCGAGATCAAAGAGCGGAAACTGGTGACGGTGAACCCAGATTTTGAGGTGCATCTGGATAGTCCGCTTGCGATTGAGGCGACCAATATTTTCACGAAGAATATGAAAGGGTGCTTTGATGAGAAAGCGCTGGAACTGGTGAGTCAGGGAATCAATCCCTTGCGATTCCCGGGACTAAAGATCTCCACGACGAGTGATGAATCGAAATTGATTAATACGGATGAACGACCGAAAGTCATTATTTCCGCTTCCGGTATGTGTGAGGCGGGAAGAATCCGCCATCATCTGAAGCACAACCTCTGGCGTCGGGAATGTACCATACTTTTTGTCGGATATCAGGCGGTTGGAACACTGGGGCGGCGGCTCCTGGAAGGAGAAAAGAATGTCAAGCTTTTCGGCGAGTCGATCGAGGTCAAAGCGTCGATTCAGAGTTTGAAAGGAATCAGCGGTCATGCGGATATGAATGGGTTATTGGCGTGGTTGAAAGGATTTGAGACGCCGATCGAGTGCGTATTTGTCGTGCATGGTGAAGATCAGGTGACGGAGCGTTTTGCCGAGACGATTGAGACAGAGATCGGATGTCAGGCATTTGCGCCATTTTCCGGAGCACAGGCAGATTTGGTCGAAAATGTGATTGTAAATGAAGGGGTTCGGATACCGGTACAGCCGAAGAAGCATGCGCGCCGCAAAGCGGACAGTGTATTCCAGAGACTTTTATCTGCCGGGCAACATCTGTTGGACGTTATTTACAAAAACGAAGGTCTTGCCAACAAAGAGTGCGCGAAGTTTGAGTCACAGATTTTGAATTTGGCAGAAAAATGGGATCGAAAATAAAATGTCAAGGACTAAAAGTTTTTTAATTTTTGTTTGAGACGCATAGCATAGAGCCATAGTGAGAAAAATTCTAGTAGAAAAACATTTGCAGGAGGATTCTTACTATGGCTCTTAATAAAGTTGAACTATGCGGGGTAAATACATCAAAGCTTCCACTCTTGAACGATGAAGAGAAGGAGGCTTTATTTGCGAGAATAAAAGAGGGAGACGAAGAGGCGAGAGAAACCTATATCAAAGGAAATCTGCGATTGGTGCTTAGCGTCATCAAACGCTTCTCATCCAGCAGTGAAAATGCAGACGATTTATTTCAGATTGGCTGTGTGGGATTGATGAAAGCGGTGGATAATTTTGAGCCGGAACGCGCAGTGAAGTTTTCCACTTATGCGGTGCCGATGATTATAGGAGAGATTCGAAGGTATCTGCGGGACAACAATAACTCCATCCGTGTGAGCAGATCTCTGCGGGATACGGCATATAAAGCGATCTATGCGAAAGAAGGGTATATGAGGAAATATATGCGCGAACCAACGGTGCAGGAGATCGCGGAGGAAATCGGGATTTCGAAAGAAGATATCGTATTTGCACTGGATGCCATTCAGCTTCCGGTCAGTCTGTATGAGCCGGTATACAACGATGGGGGAGACACGCTTTATGTGATGGATCAGGTCAGCGATAAGAAGAATAAAGAAGAAAACTGGGTGGAAGAATTGTCGTTGGAAGCAGCGATGGAACGGCTGAATGAAAGGGAGCGCTATATTATCACATTGCGCTTTTTTGAGGGAAAAACGCAGATGGAGGTGGCAGAACAGATTCATATTTCACAGGCACAGGTCAGTCGATTGGAGAAAAATGCGTTGCGCACGATGAAGCAATATTTGAATGGAAAATAAAAAATGATATTTATAGTTGAAATTTCAGTGTGTTCATACTATGATAATGGATATATCAGGGAATCATATCAGACGATGTCGGGTGTGATGTGAGGAAAGGAAAAGACAAAAGCTATGTTTCAGTTAAGTATTTTTGATTTGGACGGAACATTGACGGACACACTGGACTCCCTGGCTTTTTCAGTGAATGAGACATTGAAGGAGATGGGGTATCCTCCCCTTGACAGAGAACAATGCCGTTCTTATGTCGGGAATGGAGCCCGTGTCTTAATGGAAAAGTCTCTGAAAGCGTCGGGCGATACTCAGCTGATTAGAATTGAAGAGGGAATGAAAAGATTTGGTCGCATTTTTGACGCAAATTGCACATATCATGTAGTACCTTATGAAGGA
>JAAVXR010000033.1 GCA_022790755.1 Hespellia sp.
ATACTTTTAAACTTATATTTGTTATAATGTGCGGTAGGGCAGAAACAGAGGCTGAAAGTTATTATGGTGTTCTGCTCGGAAAGGAATAGAGTTGATGAGTTATCAGTTCTATTATGTGATGGTAAGTGTTGTTTAGTCCTCAAAATCCGGTTTCCCTAAAGGGTACTGCGTAGTGTAACTTTCGCTTTCTGAAATTCGTAAAAGTGGTTTATAGGGCAGGGATTCCCGGTTTTCGTTACGAAGATGATACAGTATACATTCTTGGCGATATTAGTCATTATCTACAGGTAGATAGAGTAAACGAACTGATTAGTAAATTAAAGGGAAAGAAGATTTTGCTTAAAGGCAATCACGATAAAAAATATGATGCCGATTTGTTTGAAGCGGTATGTGAATTTAAGACTCTATCGCTAAATGGTATTTGTTTTGTGCTAATGTATTATCCGATGTTGTCATGGCCAAAGAAGAATAGCGGGAGTATTCATTTGCATGGACAAATACACGCAAAAGAGCAATATAATTTGCAGAACAAAATAGACGGAATTAGAAGATATGATGTGGGAGTAGATGCGAATAATTATTCGCCGATATCGGTGAAACGGATTATAGAGTTTTGGAAGAATGATGAAACGCTCCATTAGGGAAACAGCGCTTCCCCAATCTGAGAAACTGGTAGTTACATAAGGAGAGATGAAAATGCCGAATTCTAATATTATTATGTATGTAACAGAAGATGGTTTGACAAAAATCGAAACAACATTTGAAAATGATACAGTTTGGTTATCTATTGATCAGATGGCAGAACTTTTTCAGCGAAATAAATCTACTATTTCGAGACATATAAAAAATATTTTTGATGAACTGTTATCTCGAATTCGAGATATTCGTTCTTCAGAAAAAGTGTTTTGGAGAAAGATCTTGGAGATATATGCCACAAGTATTGATTATGATCCGAAAGCGGAAAGTTCAATTATGTTTTTTAAACAGATTCAAAACAAAATGCATTGGGCAGCGCACAAGCATACCGCAGCAGAGGTAATATACCAAAGAGCAGATGCTGAAAAAGAAAATATGGGTTTAACTTCTTGGCAAGGACAGGGAATTAGAAAAAAAGATGTAGAAATTGCCAAAAACTATTTAAGTGAAAATGAAATAGATGCATTGAATAAAATTGTTACAGCATATCTTGATATTGCGGAGGTACAAGCATTAAATCATGAACCTATGTATATGCAGGACTGGTTAGAAACAATAGATGACTATTTGCGGATGACTAGGAGAGATATTCTTGATACAAAATTGAAAGTATTGAGTGGTTAGAAAAAATATAGTGCTATTTTACAATGGATTAGCTATGAAAAAATGGAAATGAACAAAAAGCATTACAGATTACAGAACAGAAAAAGAAATAATGCATTTAAGAAGGAAAAAAGAAACCATCAGAAATGTGTCCGTGTACGACAGTGCATGAATTGGTTGGGGAGATAAAAAAGGCAAAGATGAACATCAAACAATCTACAAAAGTAGTAGGGAAAGGAATGTGAAGAGTGAGAGAACAGATATCTGATGAGAGAGTAAAAATATTTATTAGTTCTAAAATAGACGATAAATTTATCATTGTACGAAAATCATTAAAATTATTGTTAGAAGAAACTAATATGTGTAAGGTGTTCGTGTTTGAAAAATCTAATGCATCTAGTGAAGATGTTATTGATTATTATTGAGCATAAAATTTTGATTGAATTATCAAAGGCATTTAATGGAAATGAAATTTTAAAAATATTTTCTCAAATGATGGATAAAGAAGTAGCTCATATAAAAATTGCGATATTAGCAAGGGTGAAAAAGATAGCCGGAGATAAAAAAATAATTAATGCTATTTTTCAAAAAGGAAGAATAGACAGTCACTTTGGGGTGAGAAGAATAGCGGAAGAATATAATGAGGATTTGGTAGAAATATAGATATATCGCTTGGGTTATAAACATACTTTTATTAAAAATCATGTAAAGAAAACAGCTTTGAGTTATTTGATGAGTGAAGAACAATAGCGTGTTATTGATTAAATTTCTAAGTATGTAAAAGTATATTTGTATGACTATCAAATTCATGCACAAGTAATACTACATAAAAAATTTCTGAGCACCATTTCCGTAAGTTCTAGCAAAACGAATTGTAGCTGGCAAGTTAAAAGTGAGAAAATCTTCATCTCAATTTGCACTAAATCTTGACATAGGACAACAGATAGAGGAGAAAGTTTCATGGATCATTTTGAATTAGTTTCAGAATACGCCCCAACTGGCGATCAGCCACAGGCCATAGAACAGCTTGTTAAAGGCTTTCAAGAAGGCAATCAATGCCAGACCCTTCTTGGAGTTACCGGTTCAGGTAAGACGTTCACAATGGCGAATGTCATTCAACAATTAAATAAACCAACATTAATCATCGCGCACAATAAGACATTGGCAGCGCAGCTATATGGAGAATTTAAAGAGTTCTTTCCAAATAACGCAGTCGAGTATTTTGTCTCCTACTACGACTACTACCAACCCGAAGCTTACGTCCCGTCTTCTGACACCTACATCGCCAAGGATTCCTCCATCAACGACGAGATAGACAAGCTCCGTCTATCCGCCACGATGGCGCTCTCCGAGCGGCGCGATGTGATCATTGTCGCCAGTGTATCCTGTATCTATGGTCTGGGAAGTCCGGTCGACTATCAGAACATGGTTATTTCGTTGCGACCAGGGATGATAAAAGACCGCGATGAAGTGATGAAGAAGTTGATTGAGATTCAGTATGACCGGAACGAAATGGATTTTCACAGAGGGACGTTTCGGGCCAGAGGGGACGTGTTGGAAGTGATTCCGGCCATGTGCGATGATACGGCGATTCGGGTGGAATTTTTTGGAGATGAGATTGAGCGGATTACAGAGATTGATATATTGACCGGGGAGATCAAGGGAGAATTGAAGCATATCGCTATTTTCCCAGCATCGCATTATGTGGTGGAACGGGAGATCATCAATCAGGCGGCCAAAGACATAGAAAAAGAATTGGAAGAACGAGTGCGCTATTTCAAATCTGAAGATAAGCTTCTGGAGGCGCAGCGAATTGCGGAGCGCACAAACTTTGATATTGAGATGCTCAAAGAGACCGGATTTTGTTCTGGAATCGAGAATTATTCTAGACATTTGTCCGGACTAAAGCCAGGACAGCCTCCTTATACGTTAATTGACTATTTTCCGGATGATTTTATTTTGATGATTGACGAGTCACATAAGACGATTCCACAAATTGGCGGAATGTACAATGGGGATCAGTCAAGAAAGTCGACTCTGGTAGATTATGGATTTCGTCTTCCATCAGCAAAAGACAATCGCCCCTTGAATTTTGAGGAGTTTGAAACTAAAATAAATCAGGCGTTGTTTGTTTCTGCGACACCTGGAAAATATGAGGAAGAGCACGAGTTACTTCGTGCAGAGCAGGTGATTCGACCGACTGGACTGCTGGATCCGGATGTTGTGGTGCGTCCGGTGGAAGGACAGATTGACGATCTGATTGGAGAAGTGAATCGAGAAGTCAGTCAGAAACATAAAGTATTGATTACGACTTTGACGAAGCGAATGGCAGAAGATCTTACCGATTATATGAGGGAAGTCGGGATTCGAGTAAAATACTTGCATTCGGATGTGGATACTTTGGAACGGACGGAGATTATCCGTGACATGCGTCTGGACGTGTTCGATGTTCTGGTTGGAATCAACCTGTTGCGAGAAGGTTTGGACATTCCGGAGATTACGCTGGTTGCGATTCTGGATGCGGATAAAGAAGGATTCCTGCGGTCTGCGACGTCGTTGATTCAGACAATTGGACGTGCTGCCCGAAATGTAGATGGGCATGTGATTATGTATGCGGATACGATTACAGATTCCATGCAGATTGCGATAGAAGAAACGAAACGTCGTCGAAATATCCAGGAAGCTTATAACCAGGAACACGGGATAACGCCGAAGACGATTCAGAAATCGGTCAGAGATTTGATCTCCATTTCTCAGAAAGTGGAAGCCGAAGAAATGCAGATGGACAAAGATCTAGAGTCCATGAGTAAAAATGAGCTGGAGAAGTTGGCGGCGAAGATGACGAAGCAGATGAAGAAAGCGGCGGCAGAGTTGGATTTTGAGAAAGCGGCGGAATTGAGAGATCAATTGATTGAAGTAAAAAGGGCATTGAACGAAGTCGAAGAATAATCGGATAAAGTATAAAGTTGACGGATAATCAGAGTAGAATATGAAGTTGTACAGAATGGAGGAAGATATGAAGAACAAAATGGATGTCAGACAATACATCAGAATCCGGGGCGCCAATGAGAACAACTTGAAGGGGATTGATGTGGATATTCCAAGAAATGAGCTGGTGGTGTTGACGGGACTCAGCGGTTCAGGGAAATCCTCTCTGGCATTTGACACGATTTATGCAGAAGGACAGAGACGGTACATGGAGTCATTATCCTCCTATGCGAGACAGTTCCTGGGACAGATGGAGAAACCAGATGTGGAAAGCATTGAGGGACTGTCCCCTGCCATCTCCATTGATCAGAAATCAACGAATCACAATCCCAGATCCACCGTGGGGACCGTGACGGAAATCTATGATTATCTTCGTTTATTGTATGCCAGAATCGGGATTCCACATTGTCCAAATTGTGGGAAAGAGATTAAGAAGCAGTCTGTCGATCAGATGGTGGATCAGATCATGAATTTGGAGGAAGGTTCCAAAATCCAGATTTTGGCTCCGGTTGTGAGGGGTAGAAAGGGAACGCATGCCAAATTATTGGAGCGGGCAAAACGCAGTGGATATGTTCGAGTGCGGGTTGATGGGAATCTGTATGAGCTTTCGGAAGAGATTTCATTAGATAAGAACATCAAGCATAACATAGAAATTGTTGTAGACAGGTTGGTAGTCAGGGAAGGAATCGAGAAACGTCTGACAGATTCGGTGGAAAGTGTTCTTGCGCTGGCGGAAGGGCTTCTGATTGTAGATGTGATCGGGAAAGAACCGATGAATTTTAGTCAGAGCTTCTCCTGCCCTGATTGTGGAATCAGTATCGACGAGATTGAACCGCGGAGTTTTTCCTTCAACAATCCTTTCGGAGCATGTCCGGTATGTGTGGGGCTTGGATACAAGATGGAATTCGACGAAAGTCTTATGATACCAGACCCTTCTCTCAGCATCAATCAGGGGGCGATCGTTGTTCTTGGATGGCAGTCCTGTGCGGACAAGGGGAGTTTTACGAGAGCGATACTGGATGCGCTCTGTGAAGAGTATGGATTTGATCTTGATACGCCCTTTGAGAAGTACCCGAAAAAGATTCATGATATTCTGATTTATGGGACCGGCGGTAAATCTGTGAAGGTACATTATCAAGGCCAGCGAGGCGTTGGAGTCTATGATATTACCTTTGAAGGTCTGGTTCGGAGTGTGGAACGCCGATATCGGGAAACTGCATCAGAGTCTTCGAAGGCTGAGTATGAGACGTTTATGCGGATTACTCCTTGCCGTGAATGTGGAGGTCAGCGGTTGAAAAAAGGAGCTTTGGCAGTGACCGTGGGCGGGAAGAATATTTATGAAGTGACGACATTGTCGATTGAAAGGATGCAAAGTTTCTTTGAAGAACTGCGTTTGAATGAAACGCAACAAATGATTGGAAGTCAGATTTTAAAGGAAGTAAAGGCAAGAGTGAAATTTCTTGTGGATGTGGGACTGGAGTATTTGACGCTTGCCAGAGGAACGGCGACCTTGTCAGGCGGAGAGGCACAGAGAATCCGATTGGCAACGCAGATTGGATCTGGCTTGGTAGGAGTGGCCTATATTTTGGACGAACCGAGTATTGGCCTGCATCAGAGAGACAATGATAAACTTCTAAATACGTTGAAACATTTACGGGATCTGGGGAATTCTCTGATTGTCGTGGAACATGATGAGGATACGATGTTTGCGGCTGATTGTATTGTGGATATAGGGCCTGGGGCTGGTGAGCATGGCGGTGAAGTGGTGGCAGTCGGGACAGCGGAAGAATTGATGAAGAATGAGAGGTCTGTCACCGGAGCCTATCTGAGTGGCAGATTGCAGATTCCGGTTCCGAAGATTCGGAGAGAACCGACGGGGTGGCTCAAGGTATGCGGGGCGAAAGAAAATAATCTGAAAGGAATTGACGTTGGATTCCCGTTAGGTGTTATGACCTGTGTGACAGGTGTTTCCGGGTCCGGGAAGAGCTCTCTGGTCAATGAGATTCTGTATAAAAAGTTGGCAAAAGAGTTAAACCGCGCTCGCACGATTCCGGGAAAGCACAGCAGAATTACCGGATTGAAGCAAGTAGATAAAGTGATCAGTATAGACCAGTCCCCAATTGGAAGAACACCTCGGTCGAACCCTGCGACTTACACAGGCGTGTTTGATCTGATTCGGGATCTGTTTGCTGCGACTCCAGATGCGAAGGCACGTGGTTACAAAAAAGGTCGATTTAGTTTTAATGTGAAGGGCGGACGCTGTGAGTCCTGTGCGGGAGACGGAATTTTAAAGATTGAGATGCATTTTCTTCCGGATGTCTATGTTCCCTGTGAAGTATGTAAAGGGAAACGGTATAATCGAGAGACATTGGAAGTAAAATACAAAGGCAAGAGTATTTATGATGTTTTGGATATGACGGTGGAGGAAGCACTGCATTTTTTTGAACATATTCCAAGCATCCGACGAAAAATGGAGACTTTATATGATGTAGGGCTTTCTTATATTAAATTGGGACAACCGTCCACCACGCTGTCAGGTGGAGAGGCGCAGCGAATCAAGCTTGCGACAGAACTCAGCAGACGCAGTACGGGTAAAACAGTATATCTACTGGATGAGCCGACAACCGGACTGCATTTTGCAGATGTGCATAAACTGACGGAGATTCTGCGCCGTTTCTCAGATGAAGGCAATACCGTGATTGTGATTGAACATAATCTGGATGTGATTAAGACTGCGGATTATATTATTGATATGGGGCCAGAAGGAGGAGACAAGGGCGGTACTCTTGTGGCGGAAGGAACGCCGGAAGAAATTGCTAGGAATGAAAGATCTTATACCGGCAAATATATTAGCAAAATCCTTAAGAAATCGTAAAATAACAAAAAAGGTCTTTCCATTTATTTCATTTTTTATTATACTGGTAATGCATCTTTGGAGTCCTCGTGGGCGAAATATCGCACGTTTTGTCGATTACCGATGAGGATATAATAAGATATCTTACAAATGGTGAATGAGATGATTACAAAAGAAGATAATAGATAAGGATATAGATTGGAAGGAGAGTATTATGGCAGTAGATATCGGAATAGATTTAGGAACCGCCAGTGTTCTCGTATATGTGAAAGGGAAGGGCGTTGTACTGAAAGAGCCTTCTGTCGTTGCATTTGACCGTGACACGAATGTGATTAAGGCAATCGGGGAAGAGGCCCGCATGATGCTTGGCAGAACGCCGGGAAATATCGTAGCTGTTCGGCCATTACGTCAGGGTGTGATCTCTGATTATACGGTGACGGAGAAGATGATTAAATATTTCGTTCAAAAATCACTGGGTAAGCGGTCTTTTAAAAAACCGCGTATCAGTATCTGTGTTCCGAGCGGAGTGACAGAGGTAGAAAAGAAGGCCGTGGAGGAAGCGACGTATGCTGCGGGAGCGCGCGAAGTACATTTAATAGAAGAACCGGTGGCGGCAGCGATTGGAGCGGGTATTGATATTTCAAAACCCTGCGGCAATATGATTGTAGACATCGGTGGAGGAACGGCAGATATTGCAGTGATTTCATTGGGTGGAACGGTAGTGAATACGTCGATAAAAATAGCTGGAGATGATTTTGACGAAGCGATTGTACGATATATGCGCAAGAAGCACAATCTTCTGATTGGAGAGCGGACGGCTGAGGACATTAAAATTAAAATTGGGACAACTTACCCGTTGGTGGAAGAAGAAACGATGGAGGTCCGGGGGCGTAATCTCGTGACAGGCCTTCCGAAGACGGTGACGGTGACATCCTCGGAGACGGAGGAAGCATTGCGCGAAGCGACGGGACAGATCGTGGAAGCGGTGATTGGGGTACTGGAGAGAACACCACCGGAGCTTTCTGCAGATGTTTTGGATCGAGGAATTGTTTTGACCGGAGGAGGTGCGATACTGCGCGGGTTGGAAGAACTGATTGAGGAGAAGACGGGAATCAATACGATGACTGCGGAAGATCCGATGAAAGTGGTGGCGATCGGAACCGGACAATTTGTAGAATTTATGAGTGGACGGAAAGATGTGTAATCTTTC
The DNA here is from genome assembly GCA_022790755.1 of Hespellia sp. Lineage (GTDB taxonomy): Bacteria > Bacillota > Clostridia > Lachnospirales > Lachnospiraceae > Mediterraneibacter_A. Next base: position 8,352 of record JAAVXR010000033.1, read on the forward strand.
CGTTTTGTCATAAAAGGTGTCGTAAAGGCTGTTTATATAGGAGGAAGTTACGGTGGAAGTAATTCAAGGTAGCGTGGAACATATTGTATATCGCAATGAAGAGAATGGATATACAGTTCTTGTATTGACAAACGATGATGGGGAAGTTACCTGCGTGGGGAGTTTCCCATATATCGGAGAAGGTGAGATTCTCGAAGTGTCCGGCGAATATACCACGCACAGTCTTTATGGATTACAGTTGAAGGTGGTTTCTCACGAGATCAAAGAGCCGGAGGATTTGATATCTATTGAGCGTTATTTGGGTTCCGGGGCGATCAAAGGAATCGGGACAAAGATGGCGGGTAAGATTGTAAAGAAATTTCGGGAAGATACGTTTCGAATCATAGAAGAGGAGCCGGAACGTCTGGCGGAGATATCAGGGATTAGTGATAGAAAAGCGCGAGAAATTTCAAAACAGGTGGAAGAGAAAAGAGATATGCGTAAAGCAATGATTTTTCTACAAAAATATGGAATTTCTCTTGCACTTTCCGTGAAAATTTACCAGCATTATGGGCAGAATGTGTATCATGTATTGGAAGAAAATCCTTATCAGATAGCGGATCATGTTTCCGGAGTCGGATTTAAGACCGCAGATGAAATTGCGGCCAGGGTCGGCATTCACAGGGATTCCGATTTTCGAGTTCGCAGTGGTCTTTTCTATACATTGATGCAGAGTACTGCAGAAGGCCATGTTTATTTGCCCAAGGAGACTCTGCTTTATCGAACAAGTCGTCTGTTGGGAATAGAGCTTTTGGATATCGAGAAGCATATCATGGATCTTTGTATTGAAAAAAAAGTGATGCTCAAAGAGGCGGAAGGGCAGGTGCGAGTATACCCCTCTCGCTATTACTATTTGGAATTAAATGCGGCAGCGATGCTCCATGATCTGAATATACGCTGCAAGGTGAATGAAGCACAGGTGGAACAGCGGCTCTTAAATATAGAGCGACAGGAGGAAATACTTCTGGATGCGAAGCAGCATGAAGCAGTTCTGGGGGCGATAAAGAATGGATTGTTCATTCTGACCGGAGGTCCTGGGACCGGAAAGACCACTACAATCAATACAATGATACGTTTTTTTGAGAGTGAGGGATTGGACATTCGGTTGGCGGCTCCGACAGGCCGTGCGGCAAAACGGATGACGGAGACTACAGGCTGTGAGGCGCAGACGATTCATCGTCTTCTGGAGGTGAATGGAAAACCGGAAGATGAGGGAAGCGCTGTCGGGTTTGTCCGTGATGCGGAAAATCCGCTGGAAACGGATGTGATTATCATTGATGAGATGTCGATGGTGGATCTTCCCTTGATGCATGCGCTTTTGTCGGCAATCAGCGTGGGGACCCGTCTGATTCTTGTGGGAGACGAAAATCAATTGCCGTCTGTTGGACCAGGAAGTGTGCTGAAAGATATTATCCGCTCAGAGCGTTTTCCTGTGGTAAAGCTTACAAAGATTTTTCGCCAGGCGGGAGAGAGCGATATTGTGGTGAATGCGCATAAAATTAATGCCGGTGAGATGGTGGTGTTGGACAATAAGGGAAGGGATTTCTTCTTTTTAAAAAGACAGGATGCGGATGTGATTATCCGGGTGGTGATTGCACTGATTCAGCAAAAACTTCCGAAATATGTGGATGCAGATCCGATGGAGATTCAGGTTTTGACGCCAATGCGGAAAGGGTTGCTGGGGGTGGAACGGCTGAATACTGTGCTGCAGAGATATCTGAATCCACCGGATAAGAAGAAGGCAGAGCGGGAGTTTGGAGAACGTATTTTCCGGGTTGGCGATAAGGTGATGCAGATTCGGAACAATTATCAATTAGAATGGGAGATCCGCACGAAAAACCGGATCGTTGTGGATAAAGGGCTGGGGATTTTTAATGGCGACATGGGAGTTATTCGAGAGATTCATTCTTATGATGAGACTTTGGAAGTAGAATTTGATGAACATCGAAAAGTGTGCTATTCATTTGATGATGTAGATGAATTGGAGCTGGCTTATGCGATAACCATACATAAATCTCAGGGGAGCGAATATCCGGCGGTCATTTTGCCGTTGTTGCCCGGCCCAAAGCTTTTATTTCACAGGAGTTTGTTGTACACTGCGGTGACGAGAGCTAAAAAATGTATTACAATCGTTGGGAGTGATGAAACATTTCAGGAAATGATACAAAACAAAAGCGAGCAGGAACGATACACAAGTTTGAACGAGCGTATTGGGGAATTTTGAATTTGGTTTACCCGCAAGTATGTCCTTTTTGTGGAAAAATCTTCAGAGAAGGAATCTGCGATGATTGCAGACGAAAGATCTCTTATGTTCGAGAACCCAGATGTTATCGGTGCGGAAAGACTTTAAAAGACGGAAGTCTGGAATATTGTATGGACTGCAGAAAGAATAAACGATATTTTGAGCAGGGAAGGAGTTTGTATCAGCATCGTGGCGAGGTGGCGGAAGCGATTTATCGTCTAAAGTTTAAAAATCAAAGGGAATATGCGCGTCTGTTTGCTCATGAGATGGCGGAACAATTTGGAGAATCGTTGAAGAAATGGGGAGTGAAAGAGATCATTCCCATTCCTCTGCATTGGCGACGGAAAAAGAAAAGAGGATATAATCAGGCGGAGATTCTTGCCAAGTGGCTATCTCGGGAGGTTCATATTCCGGTAGAGACCCATGCCCTTTTGCGTGTCCGTGAAACGAGACAGCAGAAAACATTAAATCACAGTCAGAGACATTGGAATCTGGAAGGTGCGTTTGGAATTTCCAGAAGCTGGATTCCGCCAGAGCGGGTGTTGATCGTTGACGATATCTATACGACGGGCAGTACGATCAATAAAGCTGCAAAAATGTTGAAAAAAGCTGGAGTTCAAAAAGTCTTTTTTTTAACCATTAGCATTGGACAAGGCCTCTAACTGTATGTTATACTAAAAATGATGGTTAACAGACGGAAAATTATGAGGTGACACATTATGCTAAACGAAGAGCGGGTAAGACTCATGACAAAATTAGCAGCTTATGAGAGTACCCAGGGAGAAGAGGATATCAGAATCAGCAGTTATTATAGGAAAGATTACACCAGTTTAAATACACTGATTACTATATTGTGGATCACCGTAGGATATGCAATATTGGCGCTTTTGGTTGTACTTGGAAATCTGGAACTGGTGATGAAGAATCTTACGATGAACAAGATCATTATACTGGGGGCAATTGTAGTCGGCGCCTATTTTGTTCTGGTGGTAATTTATGGGGTCTGCGCCAGCAGTTTCTATAGAGGAAAATATAACAAAGCAAAGCAGCGTGTGAAACAGTATTATCGCGATTTGTCACGTCTTGGAAAGTTATATATGAAGGAGAAATAGTCGATGAGTACATTACTTGTGTGGAAAGAACAGTTACAGTTATTCTACGGAAAATATGCTTCCTATGTCGATAAAGTACTGAAGTTTATTTTGGGTTTGTTTGTATTTGGCCTTATCAATTCGAACATTGGATTTATGAAGAGTGCGTCTTCCATGGTGGTTACACTGGGATTGTCATTGATTTGCGCATTTTTACCGCCAGTTGTCATGACATTTCTGGCATCAGCGTTGATATTGTTACATTTTTATTCTTTATCGCTGCCGGTAGTGATCGTGACGGCCATGATACTCTTGCTCATGTATATTTTCTATTTTCGGTTTACTCCGAAAAAGGCATGGTTGATACTTGTCACAGTGGTGGCATTTGCTTTGAAAATCCCATATGCGGTGCCAATTGCATTTGGATTATTTGGAACAGCTATTTATGTGATTCCCGTTGCGTGTGGGACAATGATCTATTATATGTTGCATTATGTAAAGACTTCATCCGCCGCGCTGAAGAGTTCTGGAGCGGACGGATTGATTGACAGTTTAATGTCCTATGCGAAACAGGTTTTTCAGAATAAAGAAATGTTAGTGATGATGCTAGCACTGACAATTTGTCTGCTTCTTGTTTATAATATCCGTACAAGGTCGGCGGACCATGCATGGAAGATTGCGATTGTTTCAGGAATTGTCGCCAATATTGTTATGGTGATTGCGGGGGATATCATGCTCGGTGTTCGTTCGGCATATGTTTCTTTAGTGGTGGGAAGTTTGATCTCGGCATTGATTGGGTTTTGTCTTGAATTTTTCATTTTTTCGGTGGATTATTCGAGGACACAACGGATACAGTTTGAAGATGATGAGTATTATTATTATGTAAAGGCAGTCCCTAAGATAGCGGTTTCTGTACCTGAGAAAACTGTAAAACGGATTAATGAACGTCACGAGGAGTTGTCAGCATCGGAAAGAAGAACCGATGAAGAATTACTGAAACAAAGTCTGCACAAGGAGCTTGGAATACAGCATAATCATAAATAGAGAAGAAATCTGGAACAAAAATCGACAGAACAGGAGGTGATAGAATGGAAACGAGAATAGCATCATTCATTGAAAAATATTTTGGCGATTTTTATTTACCGTCCATACGATTTATTGATATCATTGAAATTATTATCGTTGCAGTGATCTTATACGAGATTATGTTATGGGTTAAGAATACAAAGGCATGGATGTTGATGAAAGGGATGATTGTTCTCGGTTGTTTCATTCTGATTGCCGCTATTTTTAAAATGCATACGATTTTGTTTCTGGCGAAGGAGTCGATCAGTGTGTTGGCAGTTGCCGCAGTGATTGTTTTTCAGCCGGAGCTGCGCAGAGCGCTTGAGAAACTCGGAGAAAAGAATTTTATTGCAAATTTGGTGCCATTTGAGCGGAACAGGGAAAATCAGCGTTTTTCAGATGAGACGTTGGAGAATTTGGTAAAAGCTTCTTTTGAGATGGGAAGTGTCTGTACGGGTGCTTTGATTGTTGTGGAACAGGCGATTCATCTGACAGAGTATGAGATGACGGGTATTGAGTTGGATTGTAAATTGTCAGAGCAGGTATTGTTGAATATCTTTGAGCATAATACTCCGCTGCATGATGGAGCTGTCATTGTACGTGGTGACCGAATTACATCGGCGACGTGTTATTTGCCATTATCCGATAATATGCAAATCAGCAAAGAATTGGGAACGCGTCATAGGGCAGCGCTAGGAATGAGCGAGGTGAGTGATGCATTGATTATTGTGGTATCGGAAGAGACCGGTCAGGTGTCAGTTGCCATGGGAGGTCAACTGGCGCGCGGAATTTCGGCAGAGTATCTTGCGACTCGTCTCAGCCAAATTCAATATCGAACTTCAGATGTCAAGAAGTTTTCGTTGTGGAAAGGACGGGAGAAGCATGAAGTTTAGACTAACGGAGAATCTCGGGCTGAAGGTTGCTGCAGTTCTTTTTGCCGCATTACTCTGGCTGGTGGTTGTAAATGTAGATGATCCGGTCGATTCTATGGTGTTTCGAAATATACCAGTTCAGGTGACGAACGAAGAGGTTATAACGAATACAGGAAAAACGTATCAGATTATAGAAGAGACACAGACTGTTTCGGCAATCGTCTATGCCCGGCGATCTGTTCTTTCAGAAATCAGTGCAGAGGATATTGTGGCAGTTGCTGATATGCGTGAAATGGAATTGAAATCATTGGTTCCGCTTACCGTGTATGTGCAGGGATATGATGGGAAATATGAGTCTGCGGAAGCGTCGCCGCGGAATATTCAGGTGAAGATTGAAGATCAGACGAAAAACTCGTTCCCACTGACAGTCAGTACAACCGGAACGCTTCGGGACGGCTATGTACTTGGGGAGGTAAAGACCAATCCAGAAACGATCACCATTCGTGGGGCGGAGTCTTTGGTCGGAAGGATTGACAAAGCGGTGGCCAGAGTGGATATATCCGGTCTGGGAGAAGACGCAGAGCTGAATGCGGAGTTGATTTTATATGATGCGGAAGGAATTGTGCTGGATCAAACGCTTCTGGCAAACAATCTTGGCGATCGAGGCGTTTCTGTTTCGGTGCAAGTGCTCAGTACCAAGAGTCTGCCATTGACGTTTGATGTCTCGGGCGAGCCTGCAGAAGGATATATCTATATGGGGCTTACGAGTGAACCAGGGAAAATTGACGTCTGTGGAACGACGGAAGACTTGAATGAGGTAGAGAATATCCAGATTCCAGGAACAGAATTGAATTTGGATGGAGCAACGACAAAGCTGGAAAGAGTAGTGGATGTTATGCCTTATCTACCGGAGGGAGTGAGTCTGGTGGATGAGACGGCCAACAATGTCATTGTCACAGTCTCCATTGAACAAGAAGGAGCCAGAACAATAGAACTTCCCGTGGAATCCATCATAGTGAATAATCTGTCGGAAGATTTGAAAATATCGTATTTGGATGTTGAGGATTTGGAACTTCAGTTCAAAGGAGCTCAGGATGCCTTGAATATTTTGGATATTCGAAATGCAGTGTCGATTGATTTGAAGAATTACAACACGGCAGGGGAGTATACAGTAAATGTGAAAGTGGAAGTGCCTGATACAGTTACATTAGCAACGCAGCCGACGATTAAAGTGGCTTTAACGGATAAGAAAGAGAAGTAGAACCGAGGTGAAACAGGTATGGTAAGTGAAAAAGTAACGATCAAGAACCCAACTGGTCTTCATTTGAGACCTGCCGGATTGTTCTGTAAAACTGCGATGCAGTTCCAATGTTCGGTTACGTTTAAGGCGCGCAATGGCAGTCTGGCGGCGAACGCAAAGAGTGTCTTGAGTGTACTTGGTGCCTGCGTAAAAAGTGGAGATGAAATTGAAATCATCTGTGATGGAGAAGATGAAAGTATTGCTCTGAGAGAAATGGTTGGAATTGTACAGGATGGGCTAGGAGAGTGAATGTGCAAGTGTCCACAAAAGAGCGTGCCACCGTAAATGAAAGTAAAAGGAGACTGTTGAAGAGAGAACAGTCTCCTTAATTTATGGAATTGACGCCAGAAAGATATTCGATATCGTCATTGATTTCCTGTACCTGATCAGAGGGAGGATATTCGCTCTTATCGAATAAAAATGCATGTAATTGAGATACATTATCAGACAATCCAATTGGGATTACGTAGGAACCGGAAAGCCCCCGAACGTTTTCCGATGTTGTGACATCAAAAGGAAAGCCAGACATTTCACCAATCTTGTATTTCAGTCCGTTGGCGGCAAGTCCAAGGAAATTCTTTGCAGTTAGATTCGTTGAAATCTGAGGAAGGACATCGTTGATGATCTGATTCAAAGTGGCCAGGTCTGATTGTTGTGCTTTTTCTACTATTTTTTGGAGGACAAGCCTTTGGCGTTCTGTTCGCTTGAAATCGTCTCCGCTGGTATAACGGATGCGCGCATAGGCAGTTGCCTGAACACCGTTCAATGTCTGGGGTCCTGTGGACACTACGGGTTGGGTATCCACACCTGTTACTTTTGTGATTTCTGTGGAATATCCATTGATATAAATGATTTCTTCTTCCTGAACATCAATCTCAACACCGCCCAAGGCATCAACGATATCAACCATTGCGTTAAAATCTACACTGATGTATTTCTGAATATCCAGATCAAGATTCCGATTCAGCAAAGCAATTGCCTCTGCGGGACCACCGTAAGAATAGGCGCTGTTTGCTTTACTATAAGATCCGTCTGATTGCCTGAGAAGTGTATCTCTGTAGACAGATATAATTTTGACTTCATCTGTCTTATGATTGATGCTGGCAATCATCATACAATCGCTGCGTACGCCCCCGTCCAGTTCTCCCTCACGGGAATCCAGACCAAACAGGGCAATATTGGTATAATTTCCAGTATCTTTGTATACTTCCAGATTTTTGTGCTCCAGGGACTGATAATTCATCAAGTCAAATTTTGAGTAAAGATAAGTCGATCCAACCAAGATAAGGAGGATTATCAATTCTAATAATAGAAAGAATCGCCGTCGTCTTCTTCGTCTTCGGCGGAGAATCGCACGCCGAATGGCAGTTGCTTCTTTTTTTCTATGACTGTCTCGCATATTCTCAACCTCGTGTATTTTCTATTATGTAATTCTAAAGCAAAAAAATGCATAAAATGATAGTTTGTTACCGAAAGTTATGAGGATATTATTGCGCAATTTATGAGGAAAGTCAAATAGATCACTTAGCAAAAAAGAAGACAACGTGATTGAGTAAAAAATGGAAATATGGTTCAAACGGTAGCATTCCTGCAAATTTTGTGATATGGTATGATATATGCGTTCTGATTATGTAGAATGAAATAATGTCAGCATAAAGGAGCATTGACTTGAGATATTTATTGAAATTACGTTTTATACTTACTATAATATGTATTTTACTTTTTGGGGCTTTCCCGATGCGGGTAGAGGCCGAAGGCGGACTTCAAGCGGAAGGGCTTCGAATAAATCGCCTGGAAAAGCCTTTTGGTATCCCGGCGGATACCCCAGAATTTTCTTGGAATGTTGTGTCTGATCGAAAGGATACGAAGCAGACGGCGTATCGTGTTGTGATCACAAAAACATCGGCACAGATGCAGGAAGCCCAAAAGGGGAAGGGTGGTTTTACCTTTGATACAGGATGGCAGACGTCAGAAACCAACATAGGGGTTCGTCCGGGCGTCCGTCTGGAAGAAAATCAATTATATTACTGGAGTGTTCAGATCCGGGATAATTATGGCAGGACAAGTTCTTATTCTGCGGCGCAGGCATTTTCGACAGCGGTCGGAAGTAAGTGGAACAACAGACAAGGAATTTGGTTTGGTTCTTCCGATTATGTCTTTTTGAGGTGGCAGCAGGAAATCAAAATGGATCAAATCGAAAAAGTTCTGTTTTCGGCAACGGCTGTTTCACCGGAAGATACCAGACAGTATGTCTATAATCTTTATGTGAACGGACAGAGTGTGGGGATGGGTCCGGGGAGAATTCTCAAAGGGGTTTTACATTATAACACCTATGATATCACGGAATATTTAAAGGATGGGCAAAATGTTGTGGGCGCGATCTGCTATTCCGAGAGTGGACATGCATTTATGGGGCAGATGACGGCCTATTACAGAGATGGAAGTCAAAAAGTGTTGACGAATACCGGAACAAATCGAACGTCCTGGAGAGCACTTTCCGGAGACTCGGCATTTGGTAATAATTCTGTAAATGTTGGAAGCGGCGGGTATTATATGCAGGCTGCGGAGAATATGAACAGTAAAGTATATCCGCATGGATGGCTGAAAGCAGAATATTCTCTCACCGGATGGAATACTCCTTCGGCGGTAAATGGATGTACTTCTTATCAGCTGGAGCCATACCCATCGGATAATATCAATCGCTATAGTGTGACGCCGGCCAGTGTAAAGCAGTTGTCTGGTAATCGTTATATTGTGGATTTTGGACGAGAGATGATCGGAAGTCTTTCTCTTAACGTAAACTGTAACAAAGAGCAGAAAATTTCAGTTTATTATGGGGAAACGCTGAATGATGACGGCAGCGTCCGATATCAAATGGCGACTGGCAATAAATATGCGGAGACATGGACCTTGAAGCCTGGAAGTCAGGAGTTGTCCGGGGTCAATATGAAAACGTTTCGTTACGTACAGATTTCAAATTGTCCGGTTGCATTGACGACCAATCATATTCGTGGTCTGCAGGTGCGGCAGGAATTCTCAGAAGACGGTGCAGATTTTTCCAGTGCAAATCCTGTTCTGAATGATGCATATGATCTCGCAAAGTATACGATTCAGACGACGAATCAGAATATGTATGTGGATACGCAGAGCAGAGAGCGCCAGAATTACAGTGGAGATCTGTATATTAATATGATGTCTTCTTATTCCATGGAGAGTGATTATACGCTATCTGCCTACTCTTTGGAGTATGCATTGAAGAATCCTACCTGGCCGGCGGAGTATCTCCTATATTCCGTATCAGCCTCTTGGCAATACTATCTATACTCTGGAGATAGCAGCTTTCTGAGCAAGCATTACAATGAATTGACCAGCCATATGGGACAGTTTTCGGTGGACGGAACGGGGTTGGTTGTGAAGCCCGCGAAAACAATTTTGGTTGACTGGCCGAGTATCGAGCAAGATGGATACGATGTGGATAGTTCCTATTATAATACTGTATTGAATGCGATTTATGCGGGAACATGTGAGGATATGGCAGCAATCGCTGAAGTGCTTGGGAAGAGCGGTGAAGCGGGAAGGTACCGAAGTTTGGCCAATACGGTACGCGGAAATATGATTGCAAGGTTATATAACGCGGAATCTGGACGGTTTGCAGATGGGATGACTGCTTCGGGAGCAAGAGTGGAACATTATGCACAACAGGCGACAGCATTTTCTTTAGCATATGGAATCTATTCGGATCAGGCGATGGCAGACAAGCTTGCAGATAGTATCCGTCAGGATGGCTTGAACCAGATGAGTGTCTATGCTACATATTTTATGATTCAAGGATTGTACAGAAGCAATCAGGGGACACTAGCCCGACAGATCATGAGTGATCCAAGTATATATGACGGCGGACATACATGGGCAAATATGATGTATCGGGTAGGTGCAACTGTTACAACAGAAGCATGGGACCTTTCGTTGAAGGGGAATATGTCTTATGCGCATCCGTGGGGTTCGGCTCCTGGAAGCTGGCTGGTGCGAGGATTATTTGGAATCACACCGACGTCTGGAGGGTATCGGACCTTTGATATGAAACTGCAACCTGGAGGAGTCAAGCAAGCGTCGGTGAAAGTTCCCACCTTGCAGGGTAGTATTCGTGCTTCGTACACGTTGAATGGAAATGGACAGTTGACAGCGAAAGTGACAGTACCTGCAAATACGAGGGCAAGGGTGCTCATTCCTTCAGAAAATGCCGGTGGACGGTTGACAGTGGATGGAGTGGCGGTAGCAGCGGGAAACGTGCAAGGAAAATACTTAAGCGTCGAGCTGGGAAGCGGAGAACATACGGTTGCCGGTGGCAGTGGAAGTTATCTGGATGCTTCGGAAATGAAGCAAAATGAAAATGTCGTCTACCGTACTTTCGGAAAGAACTGGGGAAGCTGGGAGACGGACGGAAATATGAGCGGAACGAACGATAAAGCACAGGCACTTTATCGTCTGCAAATGGCATTGAATACAAAGAGTGGTGGAGGAATTCGCTATTCCACACATGTGGCGTCTCATGGCTGGAGAGGATGGCAGAGTAACGGGGCGGTAGATCCGGTGACGGATAAAATGATTCAGGCGGTCAAGATCGAGCTGACCGGAGCCGCCGCACAGAAGTGGGATGTATATTATCGCGTATACTGTCAGACGTATGGCTGGCTGGATTGGGCGAAAAATGGACAGGCGGCCGGTACGTTGGGATTCTCGAAACGTGCAGAGGCGATAGAAGTGAAACTGGTGAAAAAAGGAGGTCCTGCACCGGGAGAAACAGCAGTTCCTTTGAAACAGAAAGGAGAGCTAAACTATAGCGTACATTGTCAGACATACGGCTGGATGAACACGGTCACGGAAGGTGAGAGAGCTGGAACGGAAGGCCAGGCAAAGCGTTTGGAATCTATCAAGATTGCGGTAAATAAAGAGCTTGTAAACTGTAGTGGAGATATTCAGTATCAGGTGCATGTACAGACGCATGGTTGGACGGATTGGGTAGCGAATGGCGCTGAGGCGGGAACGACCGGGGAGGCGAAGCGTCTGGAGGCAATTCGAATTCGGCTGACTGGTGAACTGGAACAGAAGTTTGATGTATATTATCGGGTACATGCACAGTCGTACGGTTGGCTTGGTTGGGCGAAGAATGGGGAAGGTTCTGGAACTGCAGGTCAGGCGAAGCGTTTGGAAGCAATTCAGATTGTCCTGGTGAAAAAGGGAGGTCCATCTCCCGGGAGCACGGCAAATGCAAACGTCGGAATATCCAATCAGATTTCTTATACAACGCATGTGCAGACGTATGGCTGGCAGAACAGAAGTTATGACGGTGGTACGAGCGGTACGAGCGGTCAGGCGAAACGTCTGGAAGGAATTCAGATCAAACTGGAGGATGCGACGGTGAGCGGTGGAGTTCGCTATCGTACCCATGTGCAGACGTACGGTTGGCAGGACTGGGTATATGATGATCAGGTGAGTGGAACGACCGGGAAGGCAAAGCGCCTGGAAGCAATTCAGATTGAGTTGACCGGTCAGGCTGCAGAAAAGTACGACGTGTATTATCGAGTACACTGTCAGACATATGGCTGGCTTGGCTGGGCGAAGAATGGTGAACTGGCCGGAAGTAGCGGTCAGGCGAAACGTCTGGAAGCGATTCAGATTACACTGGTTCCGAAAGGGACTTACATGGATGCGGGAGGCCAGGCATTCTATGCATCGGGGCTTAGAGATGAGTATTTCGATGAAGATAATGTGCAGACGGATCGGCCTTTGGAGAATGGAGGAAGTGAGAATAGTCCGGATGCTGCACCATCAGAAACAGGAGAGGATACGGAAGATACAGAGGATACGCAAGGAACGGAAAACACAGAAGATACGGAAAATGTAGAGGATGTGAGAAACATTCCAGAGGAAGATGGTGAAAAAACGGGGGATGACTAACGTATTAGGAAGGAAATTTTTTTCGAATACAAATTGATAAGGAGGATATCATGAAAAAACTAATAAGAGGGATTTTGGCGTCCTTGATTCTGGCAGCAGGATTGCAGGTCAATGTATCGGCTGAAGAATTAGCAGAGAATTATACTTTAGGAAATAGTTCCCTGAATATTTTGAATGGAGGGATTTTCAGTGAAGAAGATTCTTCCATCATGAATGAAATCGAACAGGGAAACTACAGCAGTTTGAATATTTTCCCGGATCACATCTATTATGTCTCCGGGGAACACAGTATTTGCAAGGTGGACCGTGTTTCAGGAGAACGCGTGGAGCTTTACCAGTCGGATGCTGCGATTGAGCGGATGTTCGTAGTAAATGACGAGACAATTTGCTTTGTAGAGAGTGGAAATGCGTACTCTTATAACCAGGAAACAGGGGAGAGAATGTCTCTACGTGAAACTGGTGACATTCAAAGTGTAATCCCGACTCCATACGGGATGCTGTATGTGCGCGGTGATATTTTTTCGTGGAGTTTATATGCAGAAGATAAGCTTTTGTTAGATTCCGTATATCAGTATTACACGGAAGAGGGAAGTCTTGTCTATACGCAGGATGGAAAAGAATATCAGATTGCTTTAGAGCGATTGTTTTCAACGGATTTTTCGAGTGCAGACATTACAGAATGTCCGTATGAGGAAGTTTCAGAGGAAGAGATTCAGACCCACAGTGTGGAGGAAGATGGAATCTGTGAGGAATGTCTGAAAAACAGCAAGGAATATTCGGAAGAACGGTACGCAGAATCAGAAAAGGCGGCTCCTGGAACTGCTCAAGAAGGGGGAATCTCCGCCTATGCGATGTCGGATCTGAGCAAAGAGCAGCAACAAATTGTAAGGCGTGCAGAGGAACAGGCACAGATTGAGTGGACTCCATTGAGCAATGTAAAAAGCTGGGCAAATGAATTTACGTTTGAATCCGGAAAAAAATACAAGGGAATTCCTTATGGGCAGCCAGTCTATGCAAAATATGTTCCTTATGATGCGTCTCTTGCAGAGTTTCAGAATGCGGTGAGAGACAAAAATAGCAAATTTTATACAGACCGTTCCAGTTATAATGAGACAGCGCCCTACTACTCCTCGGACTGTAGTGCGTTTGTATCCTGGGCATGGGGGCTGGGTTCCCGAAATACTACAAGAACTTTGGCTTCAAAAGGAAGACAGATTACCGGTTCTTCCAGCGAAATTCTCTATAAACTTCAGGTAGGGGATATTTTGTTGAAAGCTGGGAGTCACACACTGCTGGTTGAGGATGTTGTTTATAAAAACGGGCAACTTGTGTCTGTGACGACGATCGAACAGACGCCGCCGTATGTGCTCAGGACCATCTGGGGAGGACAGAATTCCAGAAAATCTTTGCAGAGTTTTGTGGATTATTATAAGCTGAATTCCAATTACCTGGTTTACCGAAGTTTGAATGTGAATACGGAGAATCAGAATTCCAGTGGTAACGGCAATGGAGTACCAGTGGTGGATGGGGTCGCAGCGGAAGATACCAATCCGCATGTGGAATACGAGACCCATGTACAGTCAGATGGATGGCAGCTCAGTGTAAAAGACGGAGAGACGGCAGGAACAGTCGGAGCGGCCAAACGCCTGGAAGCGATTAAGATCAACTTAAAAAATTTATCAAATATATCGGTATCTTATCGGACCCATGTGCAGACTTATGGTTGGATGAAATGGGTAAGCAACGGTTCGCTTTCCGGAACGACTGCAGAATCCAAGCGACTGGAAGCAATTGAGATAAAGCTGGAAGGCAGTGCGGCGAAGAATTATGATATTTATTATCGGGTACATGCGCAGACGTATGGATGGCTGGATTGGGCGAAGAACGGTGCAAGCGCCGGAACCGAAGGATTGGCCAAGCGTCTGGAGGCGATCCAGATTGTTCTGGTGAAGAAAGGAGCCAGCGCTCCGGGTAGTATGGAGAGACCATTTATAAAAGGGGATACCACAAATACAGTAGTAACTCCTCCTTCTGTGGCCTATCGGACCCATGTACAGACCCATGGCTGGCAGGAATGGGTGTCAAATGGCAAGACGGCGGGAACGACCGGTGAGGCCAAGCGTCTGGAAGGAATAAAAATAAATTTGGAAAATGTGAGTACGGACGGTGGCATCCAATATAAAACGCATATACAGACCCATGGCTGGGGGGACTGGGTTTCAAATGGAGAGATGTCCGGAACGGAAGGTCAGGCGAAGCGTCTGGAGGCAATCCGTATCCAACTGACGGGTTCTCTTGCAAATGAATTTGACATTTACTACCGTGTTCACAGTCAGACGTACGGTTGGCTTGGCTGGGCGAAGAATGGAGAAGAAGCCGGTACGGAAGGCCTGGCGAAACGCCTGGAAGCAATTGAGATTAAAGTAGTGAAGAAAAATGAAAGTGCACCGGGAAGCACAGAAAGGCGTTTTGTGAAAAAATAAATCATAATACATATGTAAGGATGGAAATATGTGCAAAGTAAAAAGTATCTGGAAACATGAGAGAAAATTAGGAACTTTGCTTCTGGCAGGGGTTCTGTTGTCGGCTCTTCTGCTTCCAATCTCTGTAAATGCGGAAGAACCTAACGGATTGTACATGGAGGAGGAAGAGATCACTTGGATGGATGAAGAAGGCAATTTGATACCATTCGAGGATGCGGAGACGCCTGTTGTGGAAGAAGATTCGAATGTGGCAAACGACTTGGATTCAGATGAGGGTGAACTCTCAACTTATGCGAATACAATTAAGATCGTGAATTTCCGTGCGACAGCGTCCGGGAGCGAAGTTGCCTCCAATCAGACGACGAGTTATAAAGAGAAGGATACGAATTACAGTGGGTATATTTGTGGCGCTTATGGGGCTGACGCCGCATATCTGGGAACAGAGAACGGTAAGGTGAAATTTATGCTCAGTGGAGTGATTGGCCTGGTGGATGCATCGCAGGTGCAGGTGATTGATAAAAATCGTGCCAAAAGCGTCAGCTGTTATTATGCAAACGAGACAAATCTTTATCACAAGATTGCGACGAACTTAAACAGTACGGCATATGGAAGTACGATTAATTTAGGTCCAAAGCCTTCTTATCTAAACACGGGCGCGACGTATTACAGTTACGATGGACATTATTTTTACACAGATTATGCTGTGATGATTGAAGATTATCAGAATGGGAACAGGAATCGTTCAATCAATGCCTCGCAGCCGTATTATAATTATTTTCAGTATCTTCCGCTCCGCAGCGAGAGTAATTACAGTGCAGAAGAATTAAACGCTATGATTCAAAGTAGAACTGGAGGCAGCGGAAAGTTAGTAAATACAGCAAATATCATGATGAAAATGCAGAACACTTATGGGGTGAATGCATTGACAATCTTGAGTGTTGCTGCGAACGAAAGTGGCTGGGGGAAAAGTAGTATTGCTCAGAATAAAAATAATCTGTTTGGTCTCAATGCAATAGATGCATCCCCTTCTCAGAGTGCGAACAGTTATGCTAGTGTGGAGAGTTGTATCAAAGATTTTGCGGAGACCTATATGTCGAAGCGTTATCTGCGTGCAGGATATACCTATTACAAAGGTGGTTTTCTTGGAAACAAAGCCAGTGGAATCAATGTCAGCTATGCATCGGACCCTTATTGGGGAGAAAAGGCGGCTGCGATTATGTGGGGACTGGACTCGGCGCGTAAGGACCAGTTGAAATATACGATTGGCGTGAAAGATTTGATGAGCAACCAGCATACAGATTTGAGCATACGGAAAGAGGCAGACGCCTCGTCGACGAGATTGTATGCAACGGGACAGCAGTCTTCGCATGCGTTTTTGCTTTTGGATACTTCCGGCAATTTCTATCGGATACAGAGTGATCCGGTTCTGGATGCGGGAAGAACTGCGGTGAATACATCCACTGGAAATTATAATTTTGGTTCTATGTATGCCTATGCGAGCAAAGATTACATTACGGTTGTTTCAGGTCAGGTGGATGAAGGCGGCTTCTCAGTGTCTTACAATACGCACATACAGACGTATGGCTGGAGAGGATATCAGAAAAATGGCGCTACGTCCGGAACGGAAGGCGAGGCGAAACGTCTGGAGGCCATCAAAATTCAACTGAACAATGCGCCATATCCCGGTTCGGTATCTTATCAGACCCATGTACAGACGTATGGATGGTTGGACAGTGTCTCTAACAATGAGGTGTCCGGAACGGAGGGCGAAGCAAAACGCTTGGAGGCGATTCGGATTTCTCTGACCGGAGAATTGGCGAACCATTATGATATTTATTATCGGGTACATGCGCAGACTTTTGGTTGGCTTGGCTGGGCAAAAAATGGAGAAAATGCGGGGAGCGCGGGATATGCAAAACGTCTGGAGGCGATTCAGATCGTGTTGGTGGAGAAGGGAAAACCAGCTCCGGGTAGCACGGGCAATGCATTTAAAGATGGCTCTGGCGGTAGTCAAGGGGTGACTCCACATGTTCGGTATCGCACCCATGTACAGACCTATGGTTGGCAGCCTTTTGTCATAGATGGCGCAGAGAGCGGAACAACTGCGCAGGCGAAACGTCTGGAATCTATTATCATTTCTATGACAAATAAGCCGACGGACGGCAGTTTGCAGTACCGTACGCATGTACAGACTCATGGTTGGCTAGAATGGGCAAGTGAAGGCAATAAAAGCGGGACAGAAGGTCAGGCAAAACGTTTGGAGGCGATCGAAATTCGTTTGACAGGAGATATGGAAAAGCAGTATGATATCTATTATCGGGTGCATGCGCAGACCTATGGTTGGCTCGGTTGGGCGAGAAATGGGGAGTCCGCAGGTACGGAAGGACTTGCAAAGCGCCTGGAAGCAATCCAGATCGTTCTGGTCAAAAAGGGAGGAGCAGCGCCAGGAGATACAGAAAGAAATTTTATCAAGAAATAATAACAGGGGTACAATAAGGAGGAGGAGACAAATTGAATGTAAAAAAGGGATTTGCGTTATTACTGATTGTAGCGTTGATGAGCACCGGTTTGGCAAGTGAAAGAGTTTTCGCAGAAGAGGGTGAGGGCGCTTTGCAGACAGATACGCAGACAAAGACAGAAGATAACACTGCTTCACATGTGGAAGATGAGGCAGGAGACAGCGATGTAGAGAATGTGGAAGATCCTGTTCCGGCAGAAGAGGATCTTCCAGAAACGCCGGAAACGGATGCAGAGACGCAGGGGGAGCAAGTGCAGGAACCGGAAGCAGAACCGGCAGCGCAGTCGGATGTACAGCCTATGGCAGATGCAGTGTCTGTCAATTATCAGGTACATTCACAGACCTATGGCTGGCGGCCGACGGGAAAAGACGGCGAGAGCGTGGGAACGACCGGAGAGGCAAAACGCGTGGAAAGCCTGAAGATTGCGGTCAGCAGTAACGTGCCGGGAGGAATTCAGTACCGCGCGTTTATTGAGGGAAAAGGTTGGACAGAATGGGGCGCCGACGGAGCAGAAGTTGGAACCACCGGTCAGTCCAAGCGTCTGGAGGCTTTTCAGGTGAGGTTGACCGGAGAGCTGGCAGAAAAGTATCATGTATATTATTGTACGCATGCACAGACCTATGATTGGCTGGACTGGGCTATGGACGGGGCAACTTCCGGAACGATCGGCTATGACAAGAGATTGGAAGCTGTAAAAATCGAATTGGTGCCAAAAAATGGTCAGGCTCCGGGAAATACAGCGAATCCAAAACGGGTACAGGACAGTATTGCTTATAATACTCATGTGCAAAGTTATGGATGGCTTTCGGAAGTAAAAGACGGAGCAACTTCTGGGACGACTGGCTTGGCAAAACGTGTGGAGTCACTCACAATTTCATTGAGGAGTGAGACGGAAGGTAATGTTCAATTTTCTGGTTACGTGGAAGGTATAGGTTGGACAGACTGGAGTAATAATTTCGGGTCGATCGGTACAGTCGGTCAGTCCAAGCGCCTGGAAGCCATTCGGATAAAATTAGATGGAAAAATTGCGGAACAGTATGACGTCTATTATCGGACGCACGCACAGACTTACGGCTGGTTGGATTGGACAAAAAATGGAGAGATCTCCGGCAGCGTCGGCTATGATAAGCGAATGGAGTCGCTGGAGATTCGGCTGGTTGCCAAAAATGGAGCGGCTCCGGGAAGCACCGGAACGCCAAATCATATTTTGCAGGGAGTGTCTTATAGCTCGTACGTGGAAGGTCAGGGTTGGAAAACGGCTGAAAATGGCGCAGAATGTGGAACAACCGGACAAGCTAAACGTATGGAATCGCTGAGACTTTCTGTGGTAGATTCGAAATACTCCGGTGGGGTGACTTACAGCGCATATGTACAGAGTTACGGATGGCAGCCGGAGGCGTCCAACGGAGGAAATACTGGTACTGAAGGAAGCGGAAAACGAATGGAAGCCATTAAAATTCGTCTGACCGGAGAACTGGCAGAACACTATGATATTTATTATCAGGTGCATGTGCAGAGTATCGGTTGGATGGATTGGGCAAAAAATGGTGAAGTAGCAGGTACATATAACAACAGTAAGCGAATCGAGTCCTTCAAAGTTTGTCTGGTTGAGAAAGGAAAAGCAGCACCGGGGAATACCGCAGTTCCTTCCTATGCATACAATCTGAAAACAGAGACGTTTGCAGAAGGAATTGGCTGGATGTCTGCGGGAAATGGAGTCACATGTGGTACAACGGGTCAAAGTAGACGGCTGGAAGCTTTTAAGGTTTCTGTGTCCGACGATAGATACTCAGGAGGAATTCAGTACCAGGCATATATGCAGGGCAGTGGATGGAATCCGGTAGTCGAGAATGGAGCAGAAGCTGGCCTTGCGGGAAGCGGAAAGCGGATGGAAGCAGTTAAAATCAATCTGACCGGAGAACTGGCAGAAAAGTATCATATTTATTATCGTGCGTACGTGCAGTCCTACGGATGGCTTGGATGGGCGGCTGATGGAACTCCGGCGGGAACGGCCAATTTTGGAAAACGAATGGAAGCCGTTCAGATTATGATGGTACCGAAAGTATTGGCGGCTCCAGGTGTGCTCAGAGATGCATATATCAGTGATATTTATGGTATTGATGTTTCTGCCCACAACGGAAACGTGATTTGGTCCAGTGTGAGAAGTTATGGAACAGAATTTGCAATGTTAAGAGTTACGACCAAGAATTTGCAAAAAGATACGACGTTTGAGGCTAATTACAAAGGAGCTGTGTCCAATGGAATTCGGGTAGGTGTCTACAAATACGGATATGCAACCACAGTGGAAGAGGCGAGAGAGGAAGCAAGATCTGTCCTTCGAGCGCTTAACGGCCGACCGTTATCCTTCCCGGTTGCGTATGACGTGGAGGATTCCGTGCAGCAAGTTTTGGGAAAAGAAAAGTTGAATCAAATTATTGATGCTTTCCAGGCAGAAATTGAGAACGCTGGTTACAAATTTATGCTGTATACAAATTTGAACTGGTTGAATAATGTGTTGGATGCACAGCATTTCGCGGATGAAGACATCTGGATTGCCCGCTATCGCAGCTTTGGATTGGGTCATGGCTATACCGGCCCAGGAAATGTTACGATGTGGCAGTTTACATCTGTAGGTCAAGTACCGGGAGTCTCCGGAAATGTAGATCGAAATGTAGCGTATAAGATGTATTAATAAATAATTTTAAAGATAGGCAAAGAATATCGGGCAGAAGAACGGGGTCGCAGGCGACCGGGAAACTGCCCGGTATTTTTATGAGGGGGAGGGGAAGATTCTGCCGCCATGCATTTGGCGAGTGGAAGCTGCACTGTGAGGGGATGCGGGACGAAAAGAGTCTTGCCCGCACTCCATTGCACAGGACATTGCGATGAGCCTCCGAAAGCAGAAATCGTGTTCAGCTTAGGCTTCCACGATTTCCTGAGTCTCATCTCCATTGTGCAAAAGTCGTTTGAGCAAGACTCTTTTCGTCCCGCATCCCCTCACAGTGCAGCTTCCACTCGCCAAATGCATGGCGGCAGAATCCTGCAAGGATAGAGTGATGTGGTGATATTTCAAGTCTTATGCGATGGTGTACCGACTGAGCGACCGACCCCTCTAATTCCTGGAAAATTCGTTGCAATGTAAATTTTTGCCAGCAACCAGCCAAGCGAGAGCACCGATGTCTGTTGCAGACAATGCAGGGGCGTTCAATATGGAGGTGAAATCCACTGCTTACGGAATCTTAGGCGTGAAGCCGCTGCTGAAACGCCTTAGATTCCGTTGGCAGTTAGTTCGCCGGAATATTGCCCCGTCTGCAACAGACATCGGTGCTCTCGCTTGGCGTCCCCCCATCCGCAAAAACACACATATCACAACGAATTTCCCACGTTTTTATTGATTTTTACCTTGATGTTTAGTAGAATGAATAGAAGTAACATGAGGAGGAAGAAAAATGTCTGAGATGACGAGGGTTGCGCTGGACGCAATGGGTGGAGATTATGCTCCGAAAGAGATTGTGAAAGGCGCTGTGGATGCGGTAAATGCGCGGAAGGATATTCAGGTGATTTTGACCGGTCGGGAGGACTTGATCCGGCAGGAACTGAAAGCCTACTCGTATCCGGAAGATCAGATCGAGATCGTGCATGCGTCGGAGGTCATTGAGACAGCAGAGCCTCCGGTGACAGCCATTCGCAGGAAGAAGGATTCTTCGCTTGTGCGGGCCATGAATCTCGTGAAGAATGGAGAGGCGGATGCCTTTGTTTCGGCCGGAAGTTCCGGTGCCATTTTGGTGGGAGGGCAGGTGCTGATTGGCAGGATCAAAGGAGTGGAAAGAGCGCCTTTGGCGCCGTTGATTCCTACCGCGAAAGGGGTCTCTCTTCTGATTGACTGCGGAGCCAATGTGGACGCGCGATCGTCCCACTTGGTTCAATTTGCAAAGATTGGCTCTCTGTATATGGAGCATGTGATGGGTGTCAAAAATCCGAAAGTGGGAATTGTCAATATCGGTGCGGAGGAAGAGAAGGGAAATGCACTGGTTAAGGAGACGTTTCCGCTTCTGAAATCCTGTGAGGACATTCATTTTGTCGGAAGCGTCGAGGCGCGGGAGATTCCGGCCGGAAAAGTGGATGTTGTCGTGTGCGAAGCCTTTGTAGGAAATGTCATTTTGAAGTTATATGAAGGTGTCGGAGCCACTTTAATCAAAGAAGTGAAGCGTGGAATGATGACGAGTCTTAGGAGTAAGATTGGTGCGCTGCTTGTAAAACCGGCTTTGAAGGAGACGTTAAAAGCCTTTGATTCCAGTGAATATGGCGGGGCTCCAATGCTTGGTTTAAATGGGCTGGTCGTCAAAGCACATGGAAGTTCCACTGCAAAAGAGATCAAGACTTCGATTTTGCAGTGCGTGCAATTTAAACAGCAGGATATCGGTGAAAAGATCCGAAAAGGAATTTAAAGAAAGCAAAGAGGAGAGAAACAACTATGGAATTTGAAAAACTGCAGGATATTATAGCGTCAGTATTGGGAATGCCGAAAGAGGATGTTACGCCAGATTCTAAATTTGTAGATGACCTTGGCGCAGATTCTCTGGATATTTTCCAGATCATCATGGAGATTGAAGAAGAATTCAGTATTGAGATTAATAACGACGATGCGGAGAAGATCCGTACAGTACAAGATGCGGTTGACCAGATTAAAAACGTTGTGGATTAAGACAGTAGAAAAAGCCCAGACGGGCTTTTTCATTTTCAGAAGAGAGGCAATTGTGAAACTTTAAGTTGTGAGAATATTCTGACAATATATTCCGTTCAAATCCTACTGCGCCAAACATTACATCAAGCCCAATAAAGCAGAAGACAGTCGGGGATGGCCCTCCTGCCTTCTATGGTCTTGATTCCATGGCGCAAAATGGCTTTTCACAGAACATATTGTCAGAATATTCGGCAAGGTTATTGGTTTCACAATTCTCTTGTCCAGTGAAGAGAGAGTAATAGGAAAGGGGTGATGATTATATGACGGAAAAGTTAGCGGTGCTGGAGGAGCGGATCGGATATCAATTTCGGGATCGGAAGAAGTTGCAAAATGCGATGATGCACAGTTCTTATACGAATGAGCGGCGTCTGCCGAAATATCAGTGTAATGAGCGGCTTGAATTTCTGGGAGATGCTGTGTTGGAATTGGTTTCCAGTGAATATTTGTTTCTGGAAAGTCCCCAGATGCCGGAGGGAGAGCTGACGAAGACAAGGGCGAGTATGGTCTGTGAACCGGCACTTGCTTTCTGTGCAAGAGAGATTGAGCTAGGGAAATATCTTCTACTCGGAAAAGGAGAGGATGCCACGGGAGGCAGAGAGCGGGACTCTATCACTTCGGACGCTATGGAGGCTTTGATCGGTGCAATTTACCTGGACGGTGGGTTTACTAGTGCAAAAGAGTTTATACGAAAATTCATTTTAAAGGATTTGGAACATAAAAAACTCTTTTATGATAGCAAGACCATCTTGCAGGAAATGGTGCAGGCGCAGATGGAAGGTCCGGTATCTTATCAGCTTTTGGGGGAAGAAGGTCCGGATCATAACAAATCGTTTTCTGTTCGGGTTCTAATCCAGGGAAAAGAGTGTGGGATCGGAAAGGGACGAACGAAAAAAGCAGCGGAACAGCAGGCTGCTTATCGAGCAATACTAATGCTGCGTGGAAAGAATCAGGGAGTATAAATATACATGTATTTGAAGAGTATTGAAGTACAAGGATTTAAGTCTTTTGCTCATAAGATAAAATTTGAATTTCATAATGGGATAACCGGAATTGTAGGTCCCAACGGAAGTGGTAAGAGCAATGTTGCCGATGCTGTGCGTTGGGTGCTCGGAGAGCAGCGGATCAAACAGCTCAGGGGCGGAACCATGCAGGATGTGATATTTTCCGGGACAGAAAACCGGAAACCGTTGAGTTATGCGTCAGTGGCAATCACGTTGGATAATTCCGATCATAAGTTGCAGGTGGATTATGAGGAAGTAACAGTGACGCGAAAACTGTATCGCTCCGGGGAAAGTGAATATTTGATCAATGGTGCGATTTGTCGTCTGAAGGATATTCAGGAGATGTTTTATGACACGGGTATCGGAAAAGAAGG
>JAAVXR010000034.1 GCA_022790755.1 Hespellia sp.
AAAGGGACTTCTTCAAATTGCAGCTAGCAAATTGCACAAATTGTATTCTTCCTTGTTCCAAGTTCCGAATTAAGAGTCTCTAAATGTTCTGATGGAAAATAAGGAGGATACGGACGCAACCGCCCTCAATGCGCCATCCGTGGCGCAGATCGGGCTTTCGTCGACATCCATGCCGCCGAATTGCTGGAAGTCGACAGAACATTAAGAGGCTCTAAGATTCTCCACAGTCACAAAACAGAATACAATTTGTGCAATTTGCCAATATCAGTTTGGGAAAGTCCCTTTTGACCCCAACATCATATTTTATAAAAATAATACTTGCATAATATGCAAAAAAGATGTATTATTATGCAAGTAATCAACACAGGCAACAGAGGATTACTAATCTATAATGGAAGAAGTATCCGAATGTTGTGTGTGGGAGAAGTGCCCTGCAGTTCGCTGTGGGGTATTCCACTTATACCAGCGTATTGGTGCGATTGACAAAAGGAAAGGTGTTTCATTATGATAAAGGTTGGAATTATTGGGGCAACTGGATATGCGGGCGGTGAGCTGGTCAGAATCCTGAGTGGACATAAAAATGTGAAAATCGTCTGGTATGGTTCCAGGAGTTACATTGATCAAAAATATGCGGATGTGTATCGCAATCTGTTTCAGATTGTGGACGCCGTGTGTATGGATGACAATATGGAGGAACTTGCCTCTCTTGTGGATGTGATTTTCACGGCTACTCCACAGGGATTTTGTGCGTCTTTGATGAAAGAGGAGATTCTACAGCGGACGAAAATCATTGATCTGAGCGCGGATTTCCGAATCAAGGATGTAAATGTCTATGAAAAATGGTATGGGATCGAGCATAAGAGTCCGCAGTTTATCGAAGAAGCGGTATATGGTTTGTGTGAAGTGAACCGGGAACAGATTCAAGGGGCAAGGCTGGTGGCAAATCCTGGATGTTACACAACGTGCTCTATTTTAACGGCATATCCACTGGCAAAGGAAGGGCTGATTGATCTGAACACGTTGATAATAGACGCAAAATCAGGGACCTCCGGAGCAGGAAGAGGGGCGAAAGTCGCAAATCTTTTCTGTGAAGTGAATGAAAATATGAAGGCATATGGAGTGGCTACGCACAGACATACGCCGGAGATTGAAGAACAATTGGGATATGCTTCCGGGAAGGATGTGGTATTGAGTTTCACGCCGCATCTGGTCCCAATGAATCGAGGAATTCTGGCGACAGAATATGCAAAATTGACGCGGGACGTTACCTGGGAAGAGATTCGGGCGGTGTACGATCAATATTATCAGAAGGAGAGATTCATCCGCGTGTTGGATCAGGGTGTCTTTCCAGAAACCAAATGGGTGGAAGGTAGCAATTATCTGGATGTTGGTTTCCAGATCGACTCGAGAACGGGGCGAATCATTATGATGGGAGCGATTGACAACCTTGTAAAAGGGGCTGCCGGGCAGGCGGTTCAAAATATGAACTTGATGTTCGGGCAGAAAGAGAGTGAAGGGCTGGAACTGGTGCCGATGTTCCCATAGACCTACATGCGCCTACGAGAAAACGTTTAGATAAAATGGAGGAAAATCAAATGATTCGGATAATGACAGCAGAAGATTATGATGGCGTCTATGCATTGTGGACCCGGATTCGTGGATTCGGTCTGCGCAGCATCGACGATTCCCGGGGAGGGGTGGAACGCTTCTTGAGACGCAATCCGACGACCAGTGTGGTGGCGATTGAGGATGGGAGGATTGTAGGTGCGATTCTGTGCGGACACGACGGTAGACGGGGATGTTTCTACCATGTCTGTGTGGATGAAGAGTACCGGCGCAGAGGAATCGGTAAAGACATGGTGGTGAGGGCGATGGAGGCTTTGAAAGAGGAAAAGATCAACAAAGTATCTCTGATTGCATTCACTAGAAACGATGTTGGAAATGCATTTTGGCACACAATTGGGTGGACGCAGCGTCTGGATCTGAATTATTATGATTTTGGGTTGAATGCGGAAAATATCACAGCGTTCAACGAACAGTAGTGGAGGAGATTATGGAAATTATCAAAGGTGGAGTAACCGCGGCAAAAGGATTTGAAGCGGCGGCGACTGCGGCAGGAATTAAATACGAAGACAGAACGGACATGGCTTTGATTTATAGTAAAAAGCCGTGTAAGGTAGCCGGAACTTTTACGACGAACGTGGTAAAAGCGGCTCCGGTGATCTGGGATCGTGAGGCGGTGGAAGAAAATCGGAAAGTGCAAGCCATTGTGATCAATTCTGGGATTGCGAATGCGTGTACCGGGGAAGAAGGGTATTGTTGTTGTGAGGAGACTGCTTTGGCAGTGGCAAAAGAGTTGGAAATATCTGCGGACAGTGTTCTGATCGGTTCTACCGGTGTGATCGGGATGCAGATTCCTATGGAGAAGTTGAAAGCAGGGATCACAGTTCTTTCGGCAGAAAAAAGCGAAGATATTTCCTGTGGAACGGATGCGGCTAAAGCGATCATGACGACGGATACCCGGGAGAAAGAGATTGCGGTGACATTTACCTGCGCGGATGGGAAGACCGTGACGATAGGCGGGATGGCAAAGGGATCTGGAATGATTCATCCGAATATGTGCACCATGTTGGCATTTCTTACGACAGATGCGTCTATCTCCAGAAAGGCGCTAAAAAAGGCGCTCAGCGACGATGTGCAGGATACATATAACATGATTTCGGTGGATGGGGATACCTCCACAAATGATACGGTATTGTTATTGGCAAATGGAAAAGCCGGGAATGAGAAGATCAAGCTGGATTCCGGAGACTATGAGAAATTTGTAAGAGCATTGCATTCGGTAAATCTCTATCTTGCAAAAGCAATCGCCGGTGATGGGGAAGGTGCGACGGCCTTATTTGAAGCGACGATTCGGGGGGCAGCGACGAAAGAGCAGGCAAAACTTCTGGCGAAATCTATTGTTTGTTCCAATCTGACAAAAGCGGCAATCGCAGGGCACGATGCGAACTGGGGACGGATTCTATGTGCGATGGGGTATTCCGGGGCAGAGTTTGATCCTGGAAAAGTGGATCTGTTTTTTCAGAGTGAAGCGGGAAGGCTGCAAATCATCGCAGACGGTGTTGCGGTAGAATACAGTGAAGAAAAAGCAACGGAGATTCTTTCTCAGCCGACCGTGAGTGCCATTGCGGACATCAAACAAGGTGAGGAAACGGCAACCGCCTGGGGGTGTGATCTGACGCACGAATATATCAGTATTAATGCGGATTATCGCAGCTAAAGATGATGTGGATACTGTGGATGTAACGGGAAATGCATCCGACAGGATATAGTGAAGAAAGAGGTCAGAAAAGAGGGAATAGAAATCATGAATAAGAATATGCAGCAGTATCTGGATAAGGCACAGGTGCTGATCGAGGCACTTCCTTATATTCAACGTTTTAACCGTAAGATTATTGTCGTAAAGTATGGCGGCAGCGCGATGATTGACGAGGAATTGAAAAAGCAGGTGATCCAGGATGTGACTTTGTTGAAGCTGGTTGGATTTAAGCCGATTATTGTACACGGCGGCGGTAAAGAGATCAGCAAGTGGGTTGAAAAAGTTGGTATGGAACCGCATTTCGTGAATGGTCTGCGTGTGACGGATGAAGATACGATGGAAATTGCGGAAATGGTGCTCGGGAAGGTGAACAAAAGTCTGGTTCAGTTCGTGCAGGAGCTGGGAGTGCGTGCCATTGGAATCAGTGGAAAGGATGGGGGGCTTCTAAAAGTAGAGAGAAAATTTGCGGACGGAGAAGATATTGGGTATGTGGGAGATGTCAGTTCGGTAAATGCGGATATTCTCTATGATCTTCTGGAAAAGGATTTTCTGCCAATTGTCTGCCCCATCGGTATGGACGAATCATTTCATACATACAATATCAACGCGGATGACGCGGCATGTGCAATTGCACGGGCGGTACAGGCGGAAAAACTAGCCTTTTTGACAGATATCGAAGGAGTTTATAAGGATCCGAACGATCCGAAGACGCTGATTTCTGAATTAGAGGTGGCGGAGGCGAGAGACCTGATGGAGGAAGGATTTATCGGAGGAGGGATGCTTCCGAAACTCCAGAACTGTGTCGACGCGATTGAAAGTGGTGTTTCCAGAGTACATATTTTGGATGGAAGAATTCCGCACTGCCTTCTGTTGGAGATCTTTACGAACAAAGGAATTGGAACTGCAATATTAAATGGAAAAGAAAGTAGGTATTATTATGGTGAATAGTAAAATTCAGGCGGCAGAAGAAAATTTGCTTCATGTTTATAATCGTTTTCCGATCGCGTTAGATCACGGAAAAGGGGTCTATCTGTATGATATGGATGGAAAGGAATATCTGGACTTTGCGGCGGGGTTTGCGGTGTCCGGACTCGGATATGGGAATCAGGAACTGAGTCAGGCATTGAAAGATCAACTGGATCAGTTATATCACACTTCCAATCTGTATTATCATGAGAATTGTGGGGCGGCGGCGGAAGCACTGAATCGGGTTTCTGGAATGGATCGTATTTTCTTTACCAACAGTGGTGGAGAAGCCGTGGAGGGTGCACTGAAAGCGGCGAGAAAATATGCGTATTCCCGAAAGAGCGGAAGATTTGAGTTCATTGCTATGAAACATTCTTTTCACGGGAGAACCTTCGGGGCAGTGTCGGTGACCGGTCATGATGCATACAGAGAGCCGTTTGAACCTTTAATTCCTGGTGTGCGTTTTGCAAAATTTAATGATCTGGACAGTGTGAAAGCGCTGGTAAGTGATAAAACCTGCGCGATTATTCTGGAACCGCTGCAGGGAGAGGGCGGTATCAATCTTGCGACACAGGAATTTATGGAGGGCATCCGGAAGATTTGTGATGACAACGATATATTGATGATTTGTGATGAAGTACAGTGTGGTATGGGACGGACAGGAACGATGTTCGCATGGCAAGGATTTGGAGTGAAACCGGACATTCTGGCGATGGCCAAGGCGATTGGAAATGGAATCCCGGTGGGTGCATTTGCCATGACACAGAAAGTCGCAGACGATTCCCTCTGCGCAGGAGATCATGGTTCTACGTATGGTGGAAACCCTCTGGCATGCGCGGCGGTGCGCAAAGTGATTGAGATTTTTGAGCGGGAGGATATCGTGGGTCATGTAAATAAGGTGGCTCCCTATCTGGAAAAACGTCTGGATGAATTGGTAGAAACATTAGATTGCGTGACACTCCGCAAGGGAAAAGGACTGATGCAGGGAATCGTCGTGACGAAACCAATTGCGGAAATAAACCAGCGTACAATAAAAGAAGGGCTTCTGGTGATACAGGCGGAAGGTAATGTGATCCGTTTTGTTCCACCATTGATTATTGAAGAAAAGCATGTGGATGAGATGATTGAAAAGTTGAAACGTGCGCTGTCATAAAAATGTATGACTAAAGACCGGCCGTCTGGATATACTAATCTGTAAGAATTACAGGAGGTATATACAAATGGCTGGTTTTTTGATAGCTCTGATTTCTGGAGCATTGATGAGTGTTCAAGGAGTATTTAATACGCAAGTGACAAAAACGGCAGGAATGTGGGTGAGTAACGCATGGGTACAGTTATCCGCTTTTGCTCTGTGTCTGGTGGTGTGGTTGGTAACCGGCAGGGATAACGTGATGGCTTTGACAAAAGTGGAACCGAAATATATGTTGCTTGGCGGCGTGATTGGAGCGGGAATTACCTGGACGGTGATTAAGAGTATGGCAGCACTTGGTCCGGCGAAGGCGGCACTTTTGATTGTAATCGCACAATTGATTGTGGCATATGTGATTGAATTACTGGGACTGTTTCAAGTGGATAAGGAGCCTTTGGATTGGAGAAAGGTAGGGGGCTTAGTACTTGCCCTAATTGGCATTGCAATTTTTCAGTGGGAATAAAAGCTGTAATAAAACTGTAACAGAATTGTAAAAATATATTGTTTTTTTGCTGAATATTCGCTACAATAATACTGTCCGGCGTTTGGGGGATTTGCAGTCAGAACTGGCGGCAAAGGAGAATGCTGTATGGACAGAAAACGGATTTTACAATATGGACAGATATTACTTGTGTCATGGTTTCTTTTGTTTGGATGCGGACAGAAAGAGACATTGCAGGATGTGGGACTTGAGGAAGTTGACCGAATGGAAGAATCGACGGCAGAAAAAGAGCCTACAGAGGAGGCATCCCAGGAGCAGGGCACTTTGGAGACGAGAGATTCTTTGCAGCCGCAGGAGATTTATGTATATGTCTGCGGGGAGGTTCAGATACCCGGGGTCTACGTACTGGAAGCAGACAGCAGAGTCTGCGACGCATTGGTCGCTGCGGGCGGTATGACGGACGTTGCTGCGGATACCTGGTTGAATCAGGCGCAGGTCTTAACCGATGGGGAGAAGATTTATGTTCCATCCGAGGAGGAGGCAAAAGAACTGGAAACATCTTCTGGCCAGGATGGATCGGGTGTCAATCAGACGAATGCTGGTCAGGTGGACTCCGAAAAGGTAAGCCTCAATCGTGCTGGGAAGGAAGCACTGATGACACTTCCCGGTATTGGTGAGACAAAAGCTGCGGCTATTCTTTCGTATCGGGAGAAAAACGGCGGCTTTCGTTCGGTGGAAGAATTGATGCAGGTAGAAGGTATAAAGGAAGGAACTTACGAAAAATTAAAAGAATACATTAGTTTGTAAAACAAAAAGCTTAAGAGGGCAGGAGTATGGCAAAAAGAATTTTAGTGGTAGACGATGAAAAATTAATTGTTAAGGGGATACGATTCAGTCTGGAGCAGGAAGGAATGAGTGTAGATTGTGCTTATGATGGGGAGGAAGCGCTTTCTTTGGCCAAAAATTGTGACTATGATTTGGTGCTCTTGGATGTGATGCTTCCAAAGATGGATGGATTTGAAGTGTGTCAGCAGATTCGAGAATTTTCAGATATGCCGATTGTAATGTTGACCGCAAAGAGTGAAGATATGGATAAGATACTGGGGCTGGAATACGGCGCAGATGATTATATCACAAAGCCTTTTAACATTTTGGAAGTGAAAGCCAGAATCAAGGCGATCATGCGCCGTACATCGAAGCGGCAGGAGCCGACCGGCGGTACATTTGTAGTAAAAGGCGCTATGCGGATTGACTGTGAAAGTCGCAGAGTGTTTATCGGCGAGAAGGAGATTAATTTGACAGCAAAAGAATACGACGTCCTGGAATTGTTGGCGATGAATCCAAACAAAGTATATAGTCGGGAGAATTTGCTGAATTTGATCTGGGGATATGATTATCCGGGAGATGCCAGAACAGTGGATGTACATATCAGACGGCTCCGGGAAAAGATTGAGATGAATCCAAGCGAGCCAAAATACGTACATACAAAGTGGGGAGTTGGTTATTATTTCCAGGGGTAAATTGAAAATCAAAAATAAATTTTTTCGAAGTCTTCGATTCCGTATCGCGCTTCTGGTGATAGCGGCATGGATTCTTCCGGTAATTGTTTTAATTGTCGGGATTTTAAAGAGCTATGAAGCGCGGGCGGTTTCTCTAAGAACGGCAGAGATTCAAAATCAATGTACGATTCTGAGTAATCATTTGAATACGTATCAATATTTGAATGATCCCTCATCTGAAGTGATAAATTCCGAATTAGCACAGCTTACAAATATATATAATGGACGCGTGATGATTGTAGATAAGAATTTGACGATCATCAAAGATACCTATAATCTGGATGAAGGTAAAACCATGGTGGCAGAAGGGGTGATTCAGTGTTATAAGGGAAATGCGACCAGTTCTTACGATAAGAGAAACCGTTACATAGAGGTGACAGCTCCCATTATGGAAGTGAATTCCGGAAAGGTGAACGGAGTTTTATTGATCAGTGTATCTACCGATACAATTGCGGATACGGTGGATGTACTTCAAGCCAGAGGAACGGCGATTTTTGGCATCGCGACGATATTGGTTATTATACTTGCGTTCGGAGGGGCAACCCTGATGGTGAACCCATTTCGCAAGGTTACAAAGACGCTTTCTGAAGTGTCGGAAGGATACGGGGAAGAGGAGTTTCAGGAAAATAAGTATACCGAGACGGAAGCAATGTCGGATGCGCTGAATAAAATGCTGGGTCGTTTGAAAGTTTTGGATGATACGAGGCAGGAATTTGTGTCCAATGTTTCCCATGAGTTAAAGACACCGCTTGCTTCCATGAAGGTGTTGGCGGACTCCTTGTTGGCACAGGAAGAAGTGCCAAATGAGCTTTACCGTGATTTTATGCAGGACATCACCGAAGAAATTGAGCGGGAAAATGATATCATTACGGATCTTCTTTCCCTGGTAAAGATGGATCGTACTTCCCCGAATCTGAATATTCAGCCGGTGAATGTCAATGAATTGTTGGAATTGATTTTGAAGCGTCTGAAACCGCTTGCTGTCGAGAAAAATATCGAACTGGTTTTGGAAAGTTTCAGACCCGTGACGGCGGAAATAGACGAGGTGAAGATGACGCTTGCGTTTACGAATCTGGTAGAAAATGCGATTAAATATAATCAGCCGGGGGGATTTGTTCACGTGACTTTAAATGCAGACCATAAGTATTTTTATGTGAAGGTTGCAGATTCTGGAATTGGTATTCCTCAGGAGGATCAAAGCCATATTTTTGAACGGTTTTATCGTGTGGATAAGTCTCATTCCAGAGAGGTGGGCGGGACCGGTCTTGGACTTGCGATAACCAGGAGCGCGGTGATTATGCATCGTGGGTCCATCAAAGTGTACAGCAGTGAAGGCGATGGTACGACATTTACCGTGCGGACTCCGTTGAGTTATATCTTATAGAGGAGGAAAAAGAGTGAAACGAAACAAATATATTTCTTTGCTACTCATTTTCTGTTTCTCCTTGTGTCTGTTTTGCTGTGGCAAAGAGGAATCCGTGGAGGAAGGCGGTTCCTTCTTGTATTACATGAATGATGAAGAGACAGGTCTGGTGAAGCGAGAGTATACAATAGGGGACGGTGAGGTTTTAGAAGAGGCGGAAGATATGTTAAATGCGCTCCGAGAGGAGCCGGAAGATATTGAACAGAGCAGCGCAATTCCCAAAGATGTGCATATTCTTGGAGTCGCTTTGTCTGGTGAACGGTTGTCAATTGATCTCAGTCGCGATTATGAGGAAATGCAGACGCTTGAGAAGACGTTGATGCGGGCGGCTGTCGTACAGTCGCTTGTACAGCTTGACAAAGTAGAAGCCGTTGGTTTTTCCGTAGAAGGGGACCCACTCTGTGATGAAAGGGGAAGACTGATCGGGTATCAGAACGCGGAAGACTTTGTACAAAATACGACGGGATCGACGCTGTATTCTTACCAGAATGCGCAGATAGCACTTCATTTTGCCAACGAAAAAGGGGATGCTCTGGCGGTGGAAACTGTGGATGTGAAATACAGCAGTAATATTCCGCTGGAGAAATTGATTGTGGAGCAGTTGATTAAAGGGCCTTCCGGGCGAGGCGTATATCCGGTCATGAATCCCGAGACAAGAGTGCTGGGTGTCACGATTAAAGAGGGAATCTGTTATGTGAATCTGGATGAGGCGTTTTTGAACAATACCTATGACGTCATTCCGGAAGTGGCGGTCTATTCCCTGGTGAACTCGATTGTGAATGGTACGAAGGCAAGTCAGGTACAGATTTCCGTGAATGGAGAAACACAGATTACGTATATGGAGATGTTGGATTTGTCAAAACCGTTAGAGTATAACGAGAAGATTGAGAAAGCTGAAGAATAACATGAAGAAAAGACCATTGTGCAGTTTGATTCTATTCTTATTACTGTTGCGATTGATCGGTGTGGGATGGACGAGGTTTCGAACGGACGGTTCGTCTCCGCCGGAAGGTCTGAACAGGGATGGCAGTAGAATCTTATGTGCCGGCGTAGTCTGCCGGCGGGAAGAAACATCAGACTATCATATCTATGATCTAGAGCAGGTTCAAATTGCTTCGAATCCGGAGCATTTATCCAAAATAAGGTTGATAATTTATCAGAAAAAAGAAGAGGTATCGCAGCGAGAATCCGTCGAGAATGCTTTGGCAATTCAGATACAGACAGGAAATGTAGTTCGCATTACAGGGGAAGTACAGACGTTTGATACGGCTACAAATCCAGGAATGTTCGACCAGCAGTTTTATTATCAGAAGCAGAATATTGCGGCGGCTGTCTGGGCAGATAAAATTGAAATTCTGGATAATCGGACAAATTTGGTCAGAGAATTTTTGACAAAATTTCGGCTTTCCTGGAAACGGCAGATTTTGGACATTCTGGGAGAACGGCAGGGACAGATGATGTGTGCGATTCTTCTGGGAGAACGCCGGGAAATGGATGCGGAATTGAAAGAGCTGTACCAGCAGAGCGGTATTGGTCATATTCTGGCGATTTCGGGTCTCCATTTATCCTTTATCGGGATTGGAATGTATAAAATATTGAGGCGAGTTACAGGGTCTTATCCGATTGGCGGAGTGTTTGGCATCTTATTTTTGGTTCTGTATATTCTTATGATTGGGCTTACGGTATCTGCGGTGCGGGCGCTGGTGATGTTTTTGTTTCGTGTGGGAGCGGATATGGCGGGACGGCATTACGATGCACCGACGGCACTTTCGGTAGCGGCAGCTGTAGTACTTCTTTGGAGGCCGCTCAGTGTGTATGACGGTGGGTTCTGGCTGTCTTTTGGTGCAGTGTTTGCAATTCTGGTAGTGGTGCCGGTGGTGCAGGAAGACATATCTGTGTGTACATTGCATAACAACAGACAGCAGGTGAAGACAAGGAGGCTGCAGAGTTCTCTGAAGCAGAAGAAGAAAAATGATTCCCTGCCTGTATATTTAAGGAGATTTTGGGAGTATGCCTGGCAGACGATTTTGCAGGGATTGACAGCCAGTGCCGGTATTAATTTGGTTATCCTTCCGATTTTACTCTACTATTTCTATGAATTTCCGCTTTATTCTTTTGTTCTGAATCTCTTTGTAATCCCGTTAATGTCTGTATTGTTATTTTTAGGACTGATAGGAAGCCTGTTTGCGCTGTGGTTTGCTCCTGTATCTACTGTATTGTTTTGGATGTGCGGAAAAATTTTGCGGATTTATACAATGAGCTGCGAGATATCACTTGGGCTGCCAGGAGCGAGACTTGTGATTGGAAGACCTGATATGTGGCAGATTGCGGTATATTATGGGATTATGTTTTTGGGGTTGATTTTGTTGAGATATATGATCTTATCAGCGAAGACACAAGAAGAACAGAAGAGAACAGGCAATCAAGGAAAAGGTCAATCTGGAAGCTTAGACAATAATGTAGTGTCAATTGATCAAAACAGAAAAAAGAAACAAATTGCCGTGTTTTTTCTGTGGGCAGTCGGAATTGTGATGTTAACGACCCGTTTTGGAGAGGTGGGGGAACTTACAACAGTGGTTCTGGATGTGGGGCAGGGAGACGGAATCTTCATGAGAGGACCGGAAGGAGGCACCTATCTGGTGGACGGTGGGAGCAGTGACGTGAAGAAGGTGGGACGGTACAGGTTGGAACCATTTTTAAAGTCACAGGGAGTCGGCAGGCTTGATTATGTGTTGATATCCCATGGCGACAGCGATCATATGAATGGTGTGGAAGAACTGATTGAGAGGCAGGATATCGGTGTGAAGATTGGGACATTGGTTCTGCCGGTGAAGGAGGTGTGGGATGAGGCTTTGGAAGAATTGGCAGAAAAAGCAAGGAATCATGGAATTTGTGTAGTGGTGATAGAACCGGGACAGAGTATCCGGGAAGGGGAGATGGTGATTACATGTATACAGCCGGGAAATATGGAAATAAAATCAGAGAATGCCGAATCAAGGCAGGAGAATGTTGTGCCGGGGACGGGCAGTACAGGGCTGGAATCAGGTAATGCGGCTTCTATGGTATTGGCTGTAAGGTATGGAGAATTTGACATGCTTTTAACTGGGGACGTAGAGGGGGAAGGGGAAATGCAGCTTACAAAACAGTTAGAAGAAAGGTATCTGGATTGTACATGGGAGGTTCTGAAGGTGGCGCATCATGGTTCAAAGAATTCATCAACCGAAGAATTCCTTCATCAGGCACAGCCTGCGTATGCACTCATATCGGCGGGGCAAGAGAATCGGTATAGGCATCCGCATCAGGAAACGATAAAGAGGCTTGCGGATGTTGGGAGCAAGGTATATTCGACACAGGAAAATGGGGCGATTATAGTGGAGGTAGAAGGCGGAGAGTTATTAAGATTGGAGAAATGGCAAAGATAGATTGAAAAGGATTGAAAAAGAGATGCTATGCATCGGAATTTTTATGGAAATGCCGCTGTTTAGTTGTTATAATGTATTTGGAAATAAATGATTACAGGAAAAGCGTTTGTGAATGGAAGGGATGTGGAAGGAAATGGACAGGCGAAAGAAGAAACTTCCTATCGGAATTGAAAATTTTGAGGAAATTAGGAAAGAAGATTTTTACTATATAGATAAAACAGGACTTATTGTTGAATTACTCCATAATTGGGGAGCAGTGAATCTGTTCACTCGTCCCAGAAGATTCGGAAAAACATTGAATATGAGTATGTTGGAGCACTTTTTCTCGTTGAATGGAGATAAAAGTATTTTTAAAGGATTGGAAATTTCAAAAGAAACATCACTTTGTGAAGAATATATGGGGAAATATCCAGTTGTATCTATTTCATTAAAAGGAATTGACGCGCTTAACTTTGAAACAGCATTTGAAAGAGCGGTTCTGCTTGTAAGAAGGGCGGCTTCGAAAGCGTACTATCTATTGGAAAGCGATGCACTGAATGAACAAGATAAAGCGAATTATCGGAAACTTCTGGATGATAATATGACGGAAGCAATATTGGGTGACAGTTTGAGAGTATTATCGGAAATGTTGGAGAAGCATCATAATACAAAGGTTATCCTACTGATTGACGAATATGATGTTCCGTTGGCAAAAGCCCATGCAAACGGATACTATGATCAGATGATTTCTTTAATCCGGAATCTGCTTGGAGAGGCGCTGAAAACAAACAATAGTTTAAAATTTGCAGTGTTAACAGGATGTCTTCGTATTTCGAAAGAAAGTATCTTTACTGGACTCAATAACCTAAAGGTACGTTCTGTTACGGATGTACGGTTTGATGAGTATTTTGGATTTACAGATACAGAAGTGAGGAGGCTCTTGGAATATTATGGGTATCCGGATTGTTATGATATAGCAAAGAAATGGTATGATG
>JAAVXR010000035.1 GCA_022790755.1 Hespellia sp.
CTGGGAAGAACCAAAGAATTCTTTCACCGCCGCCGTAACCGGCTTAATATTAATCAATGACTGCGGAGAAATTCCTTCCTGATCCTGCGTCGTCATTCTCTCACGAACCACTCTCTCCAGTCTGGACAGACCAATCCGATATTGATTCTGGAGCAATTCTCCCACTGCTCGGATACGACGATTGCCAAGATGATCAATATCGTCGTCATTTCCCAGACCATACTCCAGATGCATATTATAGTTAATAGAGGCTAAAATATCTTCTTTTGTAATATGTTTTGGAATCAAATCATGCAAGTCCCGACGAATCATATGCTTCAATTCTTCCACATCACCTGCAGATTCTTCCAACAAACCAGCCAAAACCGGATAGTAAACCAGTTCTGTCACGCCCACTTCTTTCAGGTCAATATCCACAATGCTGGCCAGATCCACCATCATGTTGGAGAGCACCTTGATATTGCGAGTCTCATCGACTCCCTGAATCCACACATAAGACACCGCGGAATTCTGAATAGCATCGGCAATCTCTCTCGTGACTTTCGTTCCCTCCTTCGCAACCAATTCCCCGGTCAATTCGCTTACGACATCTTCCGCCAACGTGTGACCAGTGATTCGATTTTTCAGAGAGAGTTTTTTATTGAATTTATAACGTCCCACCTTCGCCAAATCATAACGGCGGGGATCAAAGAACATACTCGTAATCAGGCTCTCTGCGCTATCCACCGCAAGTGGCTCGCCTGGGCGAATCTTTTTATACAGCTCCAGAAGCCCCTCCTGATAATTCTCTGCGGTATCCTTCCCAAAACTTGCCAGGATCTTCGGCTCTTCTCCAAACAATTCCAAGATTTCCGCGTTTGTCCCAATTCCAAGAGCCCGAATCAATACAGTAATCGGCACCTTTCTTGTCCTGTCAACGCGTACATAAAAAACATCATTGGAGTCCGTCTCATATTCCAGCCACGCTCCTCGGTTCGGGATTACGGTACAAGAATAGAGTTCTTTTCCCACTTTATCATGAGCAATTCCATAATATATACCAGGAGATCGTACCAACTGGCTGACAATCACACGTTCCGCTCCATTGATTACGAACGTACCAGTCTTTGTCATCAATGGAAGATCGCCCATAAATATTTCGTGCTCATTGATCTCATCCGTCTCTTTGTTATAAAGCCGAACTCTGACCTTCAGAGGCGCCGCATAAGTTGCATCGCGTTCTTTACATTCTTCGATCGTGTACTTCACTTCATCTTCGCAAAGCGTAAAATCGACAAATTCCAGGCTCAAATGCCCACTATAGTCGGCAATCGGAGAAATATCAGCGAATACTTCCTTCAATCCTTCATCCAAAAACCACTCATAAGAGTTTTTCTGGACTTCGATCAAATTCGGCATCTCTAATACTTCTTTTTGTCTGGAATAGCTCATGCGAGAACTTTTTCCATTTGTGATAGGACGAATTCTGTTTTTCTCCATATGACGTTCACTCCTCATTTACTTTTTGGCGGGTTTTCTGTTTACCAAAAACGCCGTCTGCGCATATTTCTGCATTATTCGGCACAAAAAAGGCCTTATGGTAAGCATTTCCATGCACAATCACGGCATACGTATCCACAATAGTGCATTTTTTAATATACCACAATGCCTTCTTTCTTGTCAACCTTCTATTTCTAATATATTCCTAATAATTTCTCAACTCTGAAATGTCGTTTATATTTACGATATACGCGCCTTTTTCAATCGTTCGCATCAAATACAGCATATCATTTTTCGGAACAGACACGCACCCTGCCGTGGGTCCGCCTGTAGATACATGAAGGAAAAATGCAGAACCTCCGCCTCTGCCATTATCAAAATCGAGTGTAATTGCATATTCATATGCCACTGGATAGTCCATCAGACGCTCACTATTTCGACAACCTTGCGGACGTTCCTGCCAGGTATTATACTGTGGATCGGAAGAGTCTCCAATCCAATAACTGTAAGGTGTAATCTGCCGGTAGTTTAACTTTGTTCCTGGATTCGGTCCCATTCCAAAAGCAAACCCCAGAGTGTAAGGCCCCTGGGGTGTTCTTGGTACATATTCTCGCGGAGCGCCGACTCCCAAGGAGCCGACATATCCGTTCATTGATTTTGTTACTGCCCAGGTGCCGTTGGTCTTTGACCAGAGTTCCACCTGAGCGCTACTTCCCCGATTTGCATTTACCAGTAAAATCTGATTTGTATGATTACTGATCTTCATGCCAGATACCAAGGAGGCTTTCTCTATAAAAGGTATGGAAGTGGGGCCCGGCGCTGCCCCATTCTTTGGAACCAGCCGTATCTCAATTCCCTCCAAGCGCTTCGCCAGACCTGCTGTTCCCGCCGGCTGCCCATTCTTGGCCCAATCAAGCCAGCCAAATGTCTGCGCATGCACTCGGTAATAGATATCATAATGTACCGCCATATCGCCTGTCAGCTTGATCTCGATGGCCTCCAGACGTTTCGCCTGCCCGGACGTTCCGCTCATCTCGTTATTTTCAACAAAGGGCTGCCAGTCATAGGTCTGTACATGGGTTCGATATTGAACACTTCCTGCGTAATCCTGGCTCGGCAACTCAATACAGATTCCTTCCAGACGCTTCGCTTCTCCTGTCGTTCCGCTCATCTCGCCGTCTTGCCTTGCACCTTGCCAACCGTACGTCTGTACATGGGTTCGATATCGTACCAGAGGATGTCGGAACGAACCACTCATATCCCCTGGCGCTTTACCACCTTTTTTGACCAACTGAATCTCTATGGCCTCCAGACGTTTCGCATATCCCGCAGTTCCTGCTGACGCTCCGTTCTTGGCCCATCCCATCCAACCGAACGTCTGCGCATGTACTCGATAGTATACATCATAGTGCTGGGCCATTTCTCCAGTCAGACGGATCTGAATGGCCTCTAGGCGTTTTGCCTCTCCAACTGTTCCATTCCACATCCCATTTTTAGATGGCGTCGCCCAACCTTTCGTCTGCACATGCGTCGTATACTCTATATCTCCTGGATAAGCCTGATCTGTCAACCGAATCTCAATCGCTTCCAGACGCTTTGCCTCACCGACGGTTCCGCTCGTTTTGCCGTTACTTGTCCATTCACGCCATCCGTAGGTCTGCGCATGCACACGATATGTAACCCCTGTCTTATCGTTTGCAACAGGCGGCGACATTCCGCCCGCCTTATTCACCGCGGCTGCAATATCCAATGCACCATACCCTGTGTAGATATCTTTTCCGGGCGTACCCAAATCTTTCGCCGTACTGCAAAGAATACTCTTCACCTGATCTGGCGACAATCCAGGGTTCTTGTACAGTATCATAGCTGCCGCTGCCGTTACAATCGGAGCAGCCATAGAAGTCCCGCTCAACATTCCATAAGAATTGATCCCAGCACTCATTGTACTATAAATATTTACTCCTGGCGCCGAAATATCTTTCGCATTTCCATAATTTGAAGTGCTACTTTTCGTCCCATTTTCATTTATATTAATCACGCTGATTGTAGAGGCATAATCCGAAGGATACGATGGGGCGGTGGTCGACTCATTTCCGGCCGCGCACACAATTGTAATCCCCGCATCCTTAACGGCCTGACACACTGATTCCAAAGAATCACTTCTTTGCAACGTTCCAAGACTCAGATTCACTACCCGACATCCTACGTCTTCCGCATACAACAATGCATGAATAACATCCAAAACAGTAGCGGTGTCTTCTCCTCTGGAATCCATTCGAGTGAATGCATCAATTACCACCAATTCTACCATGCTATTTCTAATTCCTGTCATTCCACCGCTTGCCGTCCCCTGAATTCCTACGTTATTACAAGACTCTGCTGCAATAATACCCGAAACATGCGTTCCATGGGTGGTTCTAGAATTCTGATAGGAACTTCCGTTCAAATATCCGTCACCTTGCAACCTTCTTTGATAATATTGATAAGAATTCCCTGATTCCGTATATATCAGTTCAATACTTTTCTCTTTATTAATCACACGAGTCAGATCCTCATGATTCACCCTCGCTCCAGTATCTATTACTCCAACTCGTACTGTACTCCCATTGTAGTTCGCCAGCTCATTCCACGCCGCCGGTGCCTTTACATAATTCAGATACCATTGATTTGCAGTACTTTCTGCAGCCGCGCCAACTTCATCATCGTAAAGCTCCATAATATAGTTTGGCTCTGCATACTCCACATTTGGGTCCTGCATATACTCTTCCACTGCAGTTTCCACCGTCGTATCATCTGAGATGGATACGACCGCTATACTCTCATCTCCCACCTCTGCAATGGTTTCTCCGAACTCTCCATCTTTCTTTTCCGCCATTTGCGAGATTTCCGCTTCCGATACATCCCCTTTATACGCTATCAATATCTCTCCGGGTACATATCCCAATTCTTCCACGGACATTTCCCGTTCTTCTGCAGCGGCAGCTATCTCCTCCTCATTCGGCGCTTCTGCAGTGTCTGATGGTTCTGTATCTGTAGGATTTGTATTTTCCTGTTGATCTTCTGTGGTATCCTCAGAAGGCAACGCCGTATCCTGCGTGTCCGACGTCCCCGGATCTCTCGCATCATCAGAATCTTCTCCGGTCAACGAAGCTTCCCCAACTCCATCTGAATTCTCCGCAGGCTCGGTAGACTGCTCCGCCTCACCCGTATCTCCCATCACGGGCTCTACTTCCTGCCCTTCCTCCTGTCGAGTCACTTCCGTCTGTACAGGCGGTTCCTGTGCGTAGGAGAACATGCTGTTTTCAAACAACAAAATTCCCGCAAGCAGGATACTCAATAGTCTCATTTTCTGATTTTTGAATCCCATACCTTTCATCCCCCATATCCTTTTCTTTTCTCACAATTTCTTCTCACCAAACAGAAAATTTTTGCAAACAAGTCCGTTCTCCTGGCAACAACGATATCGGCAGCTTATTTAAAAATTATACCATATTTGTTGTGATAAAGTAACTGAAATTCGTTATATTCCTCATCTCTATTTGCTATTTACACAAAAAGGAAGTCAGGTATATAGGTATATACTTAATAGTTCCTTCTTTCCCGATATCTTTTTGTGAAAGAATAAAACTCTCTTTGATATGTTTCGAATACTTTTTACCAAATTCTGTCAGCGATTCATGCTTTCCAGTTCCAGAAGATTTTACTTCAATGGCAGATACTTTGGCTCCATGAGATATCAGAAAATCAATTTCATAATAATGTGTGCTTGCTTCCTTCTCCCATGTATGATAATACAATTCCCGCCCGGATGCTGTAATCATCTGCGCAATTAAATTTTCATACAAATATCCAAGATTAGCCGGCAACTTATCCGATAAAAGCTTCGCATATATTTCATTTTCTGCAACCGGTCTGTCAATAAACATTAAAGTAATAAAAAGACCTGTATCTGCAATATATAATTTATAGCTATCCAAATCCTTTGAAAGAGATAAACTTACCCTTGGATCCGTAGAGTCGAAAGATGGCAGCACAGTTTTCGAATCAATCAATTCATATAGCAATTTTTCATCTTTGGATGTCTTTCTCTTTCCAACTGCAGCGGATAAACGATATCGTTTCCCATCTTTTGAAAGCTGTGCCGGAATAGAATGATAAATTGCAGACAACTTTCCTGATGGATCTAATTTCTTGAAATCTTCCTCATACAATCTAATAATTTGCCGTTTCACCTGATCAATCATGGAGAAGTTATCACCATTCACATAGCTTTCTACAGCCTGAGGCATACCGCCGACCGCCATATAAATTCTGATATCACGCATAAGTTTACGGTTTACCTGCTGTCCAACCTTTTTTTTCATCCCATAAATTTTTTCTAACAAAGAGTAGTTATTTCCCGCTGCAGCACAAAATTCTTCATAATCCATAGGATACACTTGAATTTTCATTTCTTCCGATGGAATCAATATATTCTTCACATTTTTTTTAATGGATATTAAAGAGCCTGTTTCAATATAATGATATCTTCCATCCTTCACCAGATGCTTAATTGCCTGTCTTGCTTTCGGAAATAACTGGACCTCATCAAAAATAATAACCGATTCATGTTCATATAAGTCAATCCTTCTTACTGCCTGCAAGCGCAAAAAAAACATATCCAAATCATTGATATCATCAAAGCATGCCATCTCTTCATCCGATGCCTTCGAAAAATCAATTAAAATATATGATTTGTATTCATTAATGGCAAATTGTTCCGCAATCGTAGATTTACCAACTCGTCTTGCCCCTTCAAGTAATACTGCGTATTTATCAGCATATTTTTCTTTCCATTCCAACAACTGTTCATATACCTTTCTCTTAAAATACATATTTCACCTCCGACCTTCTATAAACTATGCATTTCTTCAAAATTATTATAGTATAAAATACGCATTTCTTCAAGAATTTATTCATTGGTTTTCTGCATAATTTCAATTATCCATGGCGCGCAAACAAAAAGAACAGACATTCCATTTCTCAAATGTCTGTTCTTTTATTCTGCACTCTTATCCTACGATATACGAATATCGGAATTATTTCAGATTTACTTCAGCGCCTTCGCCTTCTAATTTCGCTTTGATCTCCTCTGCCTCTGCCTTGGAAGCACCCTCTTTGATTACCTTCGGAGCCTCGTCAACCAGAGCTTTTGCCTCTTTCAGACCCAGTCCTGTCACTTCACGAACCACTTTGATGACTTTAACTTTAGAAGATCCTGCAGATACCAACTCTACGTCGAACTCATCTTTCTCTTCTGCTGCCGCTGCACCGTCTCCACCTGCTGCTGCAACCACAACACCTGCTGCTGCGGATACGCCAAATTCTTCTTCACATGCTTTTACTAATTCATTCAATTCTAATACAGATAATTCTTTGATCGCTTCGATAAACTCAGCTGTCGTTAATTTAGCCATTTTTATTTCCTCCATTCAATTTATTATTTTTCCTTTGCGGCAGTAACTCTGTCGCCATTTTGTCTTCCTACTTATTCAGCCGCCGGTGCTTCTTCCGCTGCCGC
Organism: Hespellia sp.; assembly: GCA_022790755.1. Taxonomy (GTDB): domain Bacteria; phylum Bacillota; class Clostridia; order Lachnospirales; family Lachnospiraceae; genus Mediterraneibacter_A. Next base: position 7,040 of record JAAVXR010000035.1, read on the forward strand.
TGCCGGAGCCTCTTCCGCCGGCTCAGCTGCGCCATCCCCCTGCTCTGCGATCTGATTCAATACACGAGCAAGATTTGTAATCGGTGACTGCATACTTCCAAGCAATCTGGAAAGCAGTACATCCCGGGACGGGATCTTCGCCAACTCTGATAATCCAGCAATATCATAGACATTGCCCTCTACTACACCAGCCTTTAACTCAAGAACCGGCGCGCCTTTTGCAAACTCGCAGAGTATTCTTGCCGGCGCTGTCGCATCGTCCTTCGAAATTGCAAGTGCGCTCGGCCCTTCCAGATACTCTTGCAGACCTTCGAATTCAGTTCCCTCAAAAGCACGCTTAATCATGGTATTCTTATAAACTTTATAAGTAATTCCAGCTTCTCTAAACTGCTTACGAAGCGCGGTATCCTGTGCAACTGTCAATCCGCGGTAATCGACGAGAACCACTGACTGCGCATCTTTGATATCCTCTGCGATAGCCTGTACGACTGGTTGTTTCAATTCTACTTTTGCCACTTTCTGGTACACCTCCTTATTAGATTTGGTGACTGCATCTAATTTTCATTTGCCGAAAAACTTTTCGCAAATAAAAACCTCTATATCCTGAAAAAGACACAGAGGCACATCAATTCAATATTTCGAATCTGTTCTTCCTCGGCAGGCGTTTTCATCCTTATGCCAAACGGCACCTGCTGTCTTCGGCAGTCATTTACTATGGTAGATTACCACCATTAAATCTATTTGTCAAGATTTACACTTGAAATTTCCGCATTAATTTCCTCCAATGTCATATCACTTATACCGTTTTCATCCGCGATACGACTGGCTGTTTTCATGGCTTTCACACCCCTACTTTCAGAAATATCATCCACTTTCATACTGAAAGGAACACCGTTTTCCTGAATTAGACGTGATATACACATCCGAAGATACGTCGGCAGGTCAATGCCCAATTTTCCACATATGCTTACTGCTTTGATACGAGCAGTTTCTTCAGTACGGAATTGAACCAGCGTATTTGCCATAATGATACCCTCCTCTTGGAAATTTTATATTTTCATTATAACAAATATTGATTACATTTGCAATTATATGATGACACTTTTGAGGTATTTAGATTCAAAACTTATTTTGACAACCGAACTCCTCAAATCAAAAACACCCTGCTCCCGGAAGTCTAAAGTACGACCATCCGAAATACAGGGTATTTTATATCATTCTAACATTGTTAATGCAATATTAAGCGAGCTTCATCGGATTCACTTTCACTCCCGGTCCCATAGTAGAGGCCAGCGTAATACTTCTCAAATACTGACCTTTTACAGCTGCCGGTTTTGCTTTCATAATTGCATCCATAAGCGTCTGGAAGTTGTCCGCTAATTGTTCTTCCGTAAAAGAAGACTTACCGATCGGAACATGGATAATGTTTGTCTTATCTAATCTGTACTCAATCTTACCAGCTTTGATATCATTGATTGCCTTTGTGACATCCATCGTAACAGTTCCAGCTTTTGGATTCGGCATCAGACCTTTTGGTCCAAGAATACGTCCAAGACGACCAACGATTCCCATCATATCTGGAGTGGCAACCACTACGTCAAAATCAAGCCAGCCTTCGTTCTGAATCTTCGGAATCAATTCATCTCCTCCGACGAAATCTGCTCCGGCAGCCTGCGCTTCCTCCAACTTCGGTCCCTTTGCAAATACGAGAATCCGAACCTTTTTTCCTGTTCCATGTGGCAATACAACTGCGCCTCGAATCTGCTGATCCGCATGACGACCATCACAACCGGTTCTAATATGAGCTTCGATTGTCTCATCAAATTTAGCTGCTGCAACTTTCTTTACCAGAGCAATCGCTTCCTGTTTTTCGTAAAGATTTCCTCTTTCAATCTGTTTCGCAGCTTCGATATATTTCTTTCCTCGTTTCATTCTATTAACCTCCTCGTGGTATTGGCGGGATCAAGCCCCTCCCACTCTATTCAACTTCATTACTCGGCCTATTCCTCTACTGTTACTCCCATGGATCGACAAGTTCCTGCGATCATACGCATCGCGGACTCTACCGTCGCTGCATTGAGATCTGGCATTTTTGTCTCTGCGATCTCCTGCAACTGAGCCTTCGTAATCGTTGCAACTTTTGTCTTATTCGGAACACCGGAACCGGACTGAATCTTGCAAGCTTTCTTAATCAGAACTGCTGCCGGCGGTGTCTTTGTAATAAAACTGAAACTTCTGTCATTATAAACAGTAATAACGACAGGAATCACCAGATCTCCCTGGTCTGCGGTTCTTGCATTGAACTGCTTCGTAAATTCAACGATATTCACACCATGCTGACCAAGAGCTGGGCCAACCGGTGGAGCCGGTGTAGCCTTTCCAGCTGGAATCTGTAATTTGATATAACCCTCAACTTTTTTTGCCATTTTTCATTACCTCCTTGTGGTATTGGCGGAACCATGGGTTCCTCCCACGTTTGACTTGTTAACTCATTTTCTTGACTTCTGCAAAACTCAGCTCTACCGGAGTTTCACGACCAAACAATTCGACATTGATCGAAAGGCTCTGCTTCTGTTCGTTCATCGTCTGAACGACACCGACCGTTCCTTCCCATGCACCTCTGGTTACCGTCACGGTATCTCCCACTTTGAAATCCACGACAATATTTTCCTGTTTGATGCCGAGAGGGAGCATCTCCTCTTCTGTCAGCGGAACGGGTTTTGATCCAGGTCCGACGAATCCGGTCACGCCTCTGGTGTTACGTACTACATACCATGTATCATCATTCATCAGCATGTGAATCATGACATAGCCCGGAAACAACTTCTTCTGACTGGCTTTCTGAACACCGTTCTTCAATTCTACAACTTCCTGCATTGGAACACGGACCTCTAAAATCTGATCTTCCAGATGCCTGTTTTCAATTGTTTTGTCAATGTTCGCTTTTACTTTGTTCTCATAACCTGAATAGGTATGAACCACGTACCATTTTGCCTCTGACATAAAATCACCTTTCTACAATTATAACTGCACAATCACATCAATCCCATATTTCAGAATGACATCAATTATGGCAATCAGGGCTCCAAGGAGCACAGACGCAACCACGACCGCCGTTGTCTGCTTCGTAAGTGTTTCTTTATCTGGCCAGATAACTTTCTTAAACTCTGCCTGAAGACCTTTAAAGAAGCTCTTCTTCTGAGTCTTTTCTTTCTTATCTCCCATAGTCCACTTCCTTCCGACAGCTATTTCGTCTCTTTGTGCAGTGTGTGTGATTTACAGAACTTACAGTACTTCTTCGTCTGCATGCGGTCCGGATGAGCTTTCTTGTCCTTCATCATGTTGTAGTTTCTCTGCTTACATTCTGTACATTCCAATGTAATTCTTGTGCGCACAACTTCCACCTCACTTTATGCTACTTTTTCATAGTTACACGATGGATGCGATCCATCTAATTTTAGGCATAAAAAAAAGACCTACTTCCATTCGCTCCATCATGATAACATGACGGCAATCAAACGTCAAGGTTTTTCGCAGAAAATCGTGGGATTTTCACTTGCTTAAAAATGCCGTACAAGGAACAACCCATACGGCAATAGATAAAAATCACTTTCCAAACAGATCGCTGTATGACCCAGTTCGGGACAAAGTCAGCACCAAAACATCACCATCAATGCGGTAGATAAGCAGCCAGTCGGGTAGTACATGGCACTCACGGTGTCCGACCCAGTTTCCAGACAGTGCGTGGTCCCTGCTTTTCTCCGGGAGTGGAATTCCCATGGCAAGATCAGCAATCACGCGCTCCAACAACTCAATGTCCTGTCCTCGCTTCATTGCCAACTTGTAAAGGACAAAAAACACGGCCAGGAACCTGTTTTTAGTTTCCTGACCTACCGCTTTACTATACCGTCCGCTCTGCTTTCAATTTTTTCACTTCATCAAGTGGAAGTCCTGCGTATTCCGCAATCTTTTCAAGCGTCAAAATCCCATCTGCCAGCATTCTTTTTGCAGAACTGATTGCTCCCTCTTTCAATGTCTGATTCCTCATATCTTCCATAGCTCGACACATAATCTCGATTCCCTCCTTGCTCTCTTTGAAAAATCTCACCCTGTCTGCCAATGCCCCGTAATACATATCCGCCGCGTTTGTGCAGGAGAAGTCATGCATCAACCTCCCGATTGGCGTATCTCCACGGTAAGCACCATTTACATACAGTATGTGCGAAC
>JAAVXR010000036.1 GCA_022790755.1 Hespellia sp.
ATTTTTACGGTTCCATGGATGGTGCCACCAAGATCGTAAAAGGTGATTCGGTAATGTCTTTGATTATTACCGCGGTCAATTTTCTCGGTGGATGCGTCATCGGTATGGTGCAGGGAGGAATGTCCTTTTCAGAAGTGTTGTCGGTATACTCGCTTGCCACAGTGGGTGATGGTCTGGTATCACAGATCCCTTCCCTTCTGATTTCCACGGCGACGGGTATGATTGTTACCCGTGCGGTTTCAGAAGGAAGTCTGAATACGGACGTGACGAGCCAATTTAAGGCGCAGCCCAGAGCAATCATGATGACAGGTGGTGTTCTTGCGATTCTGTTAGCAGTTCCGGGAATGCCGAAATTTCAGCTTGCAGTAGTCGCACTGGCACTGATGCTTGGCGGATGGCGGTTGATGCAGCAGATGGATGGTATTGTGGAGCCTGAAGCGGCGTCGGGAGGTCCTATGGGTATGTCTCCGGCGGAAGCTGAGGCGATGCAGGCGGAAGAGGAAGCCGCTTTCAAAGATATCAACAGTGTCTATTCACTGATTTCCGTAGAACCCATTGAAATGGAGTTTGGATATAGTTTGATTCCGCTTGTGGATGAGGCGAGCGGAGGAAAGATGATTGATCGTATCGTCATCTTTCGTCGGCAGTATGCGCAGGAAATGGGGTTGGTGATTCCGTCTATTCGTCTGCGCGACAGTTCCAGTCTGAATACAAACCAATATGTCATTAAGATCAAAGGGGAAGAGGTGGCCAGAGGTGAGATCTTGGTAGATTACTATTTGGCTTTGGAACCTCCAAATCCAGTGAAAGAGCTGGATGGAATTGAAACGATTGAGCCGGCTTATGGAATCCCCAGTAAATGGATCACAATGGATAAAAAAGAAATGGCGGAGATTTATGGATATACAGTCATTGATCCGCTATCTGTTATGCTGACACATTTGTCAGAAACGGTGAAGAAACACGCGTATGAATTGCTGAATCGGCAGGAAGTTGTTCGTTTGCTGGAGAATATGAAGAAGCAAACGCCGGAATTGGTTGAAGAATTGATTCCATCTATTATATCTTATGGAAATTTCCAGAAGATTTTGACGAATCTACTAAAAGAAGGCATTCCGATCAAGGATATGGAAACCATCATGGAAACCATTATCGACTCCGCTGCAACGGTGAAGGATTTGGATACGATTACAGAGAATATCCGTGTGGCGCTGAAACGTACAATTACAAGAAAGTTCTGCGAGAACGGCAGTATGAAGGTAGTTACATTGGACGCTGAGTTGGAAAAGAGTATTATCACAAGTCTTACTTCCGGCGAACATGGTATGTACCTTGCGCTTAGTCCGGATGTTATGCAAAGCGTGATTACACAGTTGTCAGAGGAGCTGAAAAAGTTCCACGAATTGTCGCAGTCTCCGATTATTTTAACGAGTCAGGTGGTGCGAATTCATTTCTATCGCTTGATAGAACAGTTCTTTCCAGAGATTTACGTACTTTCATTTAATGAAATCAGTAATAATGTTCAAATACAGGCAATAGGAAATATTACCCAATAGATGGGGAAGGGATTGTGAAACATCAATATGTATATGCAGTCAGAAAACAGAGAAAAGACGAATGAAGAGCTTTTACAATTATATAAAGAGACAGGAAGTCTGCAGGTTAAGCAAGAGATCGTCATGCGTTATATCTATCTTGTGAAAAGTATTGCATTACAAATGCGGGATGTTTATTTGAGTTTTTCGCAGGTTGATGATATCATTAACGAAGGTGTTATCGCGATTATGTCTGCCATTGATAAATATGATATGGAAAAAAATGTAAAGTTTGAGACATACATCTCCAAACGAATCAAAGGCATGATTATTGATCTGGCAAGAAAGCAAGATTGGGTACCGAGAAGTACCAGAAAGAGTTCAAGAGATATTGAAGAAGCGGTGACAACGTTATATAATAAGTTAGGGTATCACCCATCTGTTCAGGAAGTGACAGAATATTTGCATATAACGTTTGAAAAATATCAAGAAACGATGAGAAAGTCTTCTCTGTTCAATGTCCTTTCGTTGGATATGGTATTGGCGGAGGCACAGGAAAATGAAATGGGAATCAAACTTCCCAGAGGAGAAGTAAAGGATCAACCGGAAAGCCAACTTTTAAAAAAAGAATTGACAGAGGTCTTGGCAGAAGGAATCAGTCAACTTAAGGAAAATGAGCAGTTGGTTATTTCGTTGTACTACATAGATGAGTTAAATATGCGGCAGATTGCGAGTGTACTCCAGGTGAGTGAGCCACGAGTCTCACAGATTCATTCAAATGCAGTCAGGAAGCTGAGAAAATTTATGGAGAAATTTAACGAAGAAAAGGAGATTGGAAATGTTTCAGGGATATTATGATTTAGCTTCAAATATGATAACACAGAATCGTGTTATGAATGTCATCAGTAATAATATGACAAATGTTTCCACGCCGGGTTATAAGACCGACCGGATGATGGAGAGTACTTTCCGGGAGGAATTGATTTATCGCTATGATAAAGAAGGAAAAACAGAAGTTGGTCCGGTTTCCCGCATGAATGTTGCAGATGAGCGTGTGACGGACTATAGCGAGGGCGGTATCAGGGAGACAGGGAATTCCTTGGATGTAGGGTTGACCGGAAGAGGTTTCTTTGCAGTACAGTCCGGTAATGGTATCGTATACACAAGAAATGGGTCTTTTAGTCTGGATCAGGAGGGATATATTATTTTGCAGGGAATTGGACGCGTACAGGGAACCAATGGTCCAATTCGGCTGACAACAGATGATATTACGATTGATGGTCTGGGGAATATCACGAGTGCAAATGGATTGCAGAGATTTGGACAATTACAGATTGTGGATTTTGCCGACTATAATCAGTTGACGAAAGTAACTGGGGATCTTTTTGTTCCGGCTCTGCGCCGGGCGGTCTGCTTGTTTTGCCATAGACATTTACCTCCATAAAGATACCCGGACGGCTC
>JAAVXR010000037.1 GCA_022790755.1 Hespellia sp.
GATGGCGAATGGTATTCCAGATCAAAACCAAAGAAGATCTGGAGATTTCTTTGCCTGTACGGAATAAACCTTGATGGGTACCGGAATATGAATATCGAAGCGTTCAACATCAAAACAGCTCCGTCTAAATCCAAGACAATTGCAATTCTCTTTTATTCTTAACGCAATCGATTAGATACAGATTAATAAGTGTCTGATATGGAATACCGGAATGTTCTGCTTGTTGTTTGAAATAGTCCACTACATCAGTACTTAAATTAATAGTAATTTGTTTCTTTTCTTTCTGTATATATGGATTTTTTCTGGCATTCCCGAAATCATATTCTTCTCTCATACTCAGCACCTCCTAAAAATCATAATATTGTCTAGTTTCTTCTTTCGTTGCTTTTCTCGCAGATATAATTCTAATAACAGTATCTGATACGCGGTAGCAGTGACAAACTACCAAAAGATTTGCTTTGTAACTCTCTCCCAAAATAATAAATCTTTCTTCATTTTCAGAATGATCCGGATCATCAATTACAAGTGCTTCTTCATCATAAAATACAGTTTAAGCTTCTTCGAATGAAACTTTATGTTTATTCCTATTAATTTTGTTTTTATTCTCATCCCACTCGAATTTTAATTGTTCCAAAAGCATCATTCCCCTTTCTAATTATATTATAATTAGAATATAATTATTCATCAACATTTATGAATTTGAAAAATCTTCCACATATTCCCCTTCTCTATATGTTTTTGCATATGCATCCAAATAATTTATACTCATGTTTTTCTTTCTCCCTCTTATCTCTCACTTTGTTTTCCAGACATTTCCGATGCGCCTTCACAACTTTCATGTATGGTGGCGTGCCCTTTATAGTTCCTATTTCAACAGTTGATATCAACATCATCATATCATACAAAAATAAATCTTGACAAATCAATTTTTTGCTGTAAAATAGCTTTAAAATAGTTCTAAAAAGAACAAAAAGGAGACGCTCATGATTCCTCTCAATCCATGGGAACACCAAAATTCCATTAAGACGCTTTACGCAAATTGCGTAGGAGAAATCTGCACCAAACATGACATTTCCAGAATGGAACTGGATATTCTGCTTTTTCTGGCAAATAATCCACTATTTGATACCGCGACAGACATCGTTGAAATCCGCTATCTGTCAAAATCACAGGTTTCCGCCTCTATTAAACTTTTAGAACAGCGAGGCTTCCTGCGAAAAGAATACACCGACCACAATCGAAAAACAGCGCATCTTCGGATCTGCGGACCGGCCGCGAATATCATCCATGACGGAAAATATGCACAAGAAAAATTCCTCTCCCTCATGCTGAAAGGATTTTCACAGGAAGAGATCAACACTATACAACAGTATAACGCCCGTATTTGGCAAAACATTCATACTTACTTAAAGGAGGAAACTGAATAATGTATTCATTTATCATCTGTTTTATTGCAGGAATTGGCGCTGGCCTTGGAACCGGATTTGCAGGCATGAGCGCGGCGGCTGTCATCAGCCCCATGCTGATTACTTTTCTGGGACTTCCAGCCTATGAGGCAGTCGGAATCGCACTGGCCAGCGACGTTCTTGCCAGCGCCATCAGCGCCTATACATATGGAAGAAACAAGAACCTGGATATCCGAAATGGACTGGTCATGATGGCTTCCGTCCTGCTGTTTACATTGGTAGGAAGTTTTATCGCAAGCCTGGTTCCAAACACTACCATGGGAAGCTTTTCCGTCTTTATGACATTACTACTCGGCATTAAGTTTATTGTAAAACCTGTCATGACGACAAAGGAATCCATGGAAGCGGTTAGCGGAAGAAAACGGATCGTCCAGTCGATCATCTGTGGAATCGCTGTCGGTTTTATCTGTGGATTCATTGGAGCGGGTGGCGGTATGATGATGCTGTTGATCCTGACCAGCGTGTTAGGATATGAATTGAAAACGGCGGTCGGAACCAGCGTTTTCATCATGGCATTTACCGCTTTCACCGGGGCACTCAGCCATTTCGTGATCGGTGGCATGCCCGACCTGCGATATCTGATCTTCTGCGTGGCATCCACACTGCTATGGGCAAGAATCGCCGCAAAGTTCGCGAATAAGGCCAGCGCCGCCACTCTTAACCGAGCGACAGGCGTTGTTCTGACAGTTCTCGGCGCCGCGATTCTGTGTGTGAATTATATAAATTAGCATCTTTTCTATCTCTTTTTTTCAGATTTTATTTTTCAAATGCCCCTTTAGAAATTCTTTACAAATTATAAATTCTGTGATATCTATAGTATAGAAAGTGATTATGGATTGGGGGCAATTGTTTGTGAGGGAGGACAGATTTATTATTAAAGTTGTGGAAATGTATTATAAACAAGGGCTGTCTCAGGTAGAAATCGGACAGCAGTTGAATGTTTCTCGGACTACGGTATCCCGTGTACTGACGCGAGCCCGCAAAGAAGGATATGTAGAAATTAAAATTAATTATCCCGAGGGTACTGTGGTCAGCAAAGAAAAAAGGTTGGAAAAGAAATTTCATCTAAAAGAAGCTTCTATTGCCTATTCTCAACCCGGGGAAAAAATCGAAGACGAAGTTGGATTCTATGCGGCAGATTATCTTCTCAGAATCTTGAGAAACCACATGACGATTGCAATGTGCCGTGGAAATACTCTATTCAAAATGGTGTCCTGCCTATCAAACGATATGCGTTTAAAATTCATGAAATTGAAGGATATCAATGTCGTCACGCTGATGGCTGCCACCAACCTTCCGGTAGATGCAACTCGGGAGGAACGTCTGATCTATTCTAATTTTCTGATTGACGAAGTCGGAAGAATTCTAAATGGAAGAACTTACCATCTATTAGCCCCTCAATACGTCGAAAACGCAGAAATGAAGCAACATTTTATGAGCGAAAAATCGGTAAAAGAGACGCTTAACATAGCAATGCATGCGGATGCAGCGATTATGGGAATCGGCTCCGTGGATGAACATTCCGCAATGGTACGCTCCGGTCTTCTAGACGAAAAGCAGTTTGAGGATCTCCACATCAAAGGCGGCGTCGGAGAATTGCTGTCACACATTATTGACCGGAATGGAGACTTGATTCAGGACGATTTCGAGAACCGTGTCATCAGCCTGGATCTCGACGATCTCATGAAGATTCCCATTCGAGTAGGTGTTGCCTGCGGCATGAACAAAAAAGATTCGATCCTGTCTGTTTTAAAGAAAGAATACATCAATGTCCTGATCACCGACGATGAAGTTGCCGATTATTTGTTATCTGTTGAATGATGAATAAAGAAAACGATAAACATATAGCATTTGGGAAATGCTGTTTTGGGTCATGTATCACCGCATTTTATAGCTATTTATACAATACACCGCAAACCAAACATTTCCTGACTGCTTATTATGATAAAAACTATCCTTTTATTCAGAACCACCCATGGCTCTCGCACGCTTTATAGATTCCATCTTCCACATTTTTTTCCGCCACAAAGTCCGCTTTTTCCTTCAAAGCATCACAGGCATTTCCCATAGCTACACAATAAAACTGCTCATCAAACATACACAGATCATTGTAATCATCGCCAAAGACTACCACGTCTTTCGGACTTCCTCCGGCATATTCCAGCATCTTGAGGATTCCCTCCTTCTTTGCATCTGCCTGGAACATTAAATACTCATTCTGAAAGCGAAGATGTCCGACCGTGTCCTTCAGCGTGAGAAGATGCTCGTCCTCCTTAGGAATCGCAACGTAAAGTTTGAATATATGTTCCTCATTCGCGGGATCAAAATTTTCATTGATAATATACGTCGTGGCCTCTTTTCGAATCCCGGCTGTCTCGTAGAAGCGAAAACTATTGGCATAGACTTTCTCCGAATCGTCAATCGCTACCAACACGCCATATCCCAAATCCAAAGCCTGCCGGTATATCGCCAGTGACTTGTCATAATCAATCGGCCGGTTCTCCCGAAGCTCTCCATCGTAAAAAATTCCATGACCCCCGTTGCACACCATATTCGGAAAATCATATTTTGCACGAAAACCTTCTGCTTTATAATTCGCGCGCCCGGTCGCTAGCGAAACAAAATGCCCCGCTTCCATCAGTTTATGTACGGCCTCCAGCGCCGACGGCACCATCTTTTTTGTCGCATTGTCCGTCAAAGTACCGTCGATATCAAAGAAAAAATATTTTTTATCCATAATGCTTTTCTCCTCCGGATTGTTTTGATTGTATTATACTACAATTCCGAAAATGAACATACTGTTTTTCCAAACATTATAAACATTTGCATCTTTTCACTTCGCATATTTTATTCTTGTCATTTAAACGATGGCCCGATATAATACAAAATATATGGAGAAATGTGACTTTATACATGCATCCTTCTAATTTTCAATTTATGAAAGGAAGCGCCACACAATGTCGAAGATTCTTATTGTAGAAGACGAAAAGAATATGCAAGAAATTATCGTCGAATATATGCAACATGGCGGCCACACTTGTTTTACGGCGGACGACGGCATGGATGCGCTGCTAACGCTGAAAAATAATCCTATGGATCTGATGATACTGGACATTATGATACCCCACCTTGACGGATTCTCTGTCTGCAAAATAGCAAGAGAATTAAGCGACCTCCCAATTATTATGCTGACCGCCAAAAGCAGCGAAGATGACAAGCTAAAAGGCTATGGCCTCGGCGCGGATGATTACATAACAAAACCTTTCAGCCCGAAAGTACTGCTGGCAAAAGCAAATGCTATATTACGTCGTTCTTCCCTTTCTCCATTAGACACCATAAATGCCGGAAAAATTTCAATCATTCCGGCCTCACATGAGGTCTTTCTAGATGGACAAGCAATTACACTTACCCACAAGGAATATGGTTTACTTTCCTTTCTTATGTCAAACCCCGGACAGGTTTTCAGTAGAGAACAGTTGCTTAACCGAATATGGGGATATGACTTTGAGGGTACAACCCGAACGGTAGACACTCATATCAAAACACTCCGACAGAAATTAGGTGACGAGAGCAAGCATATCGTTACACTTATCCGGTCTGGATACAAATTTGAGGTGACGGCATGAAAATAAACGAACACATGACTGTTTTTACCATTCGAAAGAAAATACTGTTGGCGTCCAAGTTGATGGGAATGATCCTGGTGTTGTCTTATGTGTTTTCCACCAGATTGCCTCTAACCCCAAGCATTTCCCTTGTGATTTGGCTTGTTTTTGTTGTTGCTCTGATCTGTGCCATCGACTTCTGGATGTCCCGTTTTATCACAAAGCCCATATCTGAGCTGAATGACGCCGCCCGGAACATGGCAAACTTAGACTTCTCCCATCCTTGTAAAGTGACAGGCTGTGACGAATTCGGAGAACTATCCCAAAGCCTGAACGCCATGGCTGAAAGTTTACAAAGGGCATTTGGAAAACTAGAACACGTGAACAGGAAGCTGGAACAAGATGTGGAACAAAAAAAGCTTTTGCTGACTGAACGGAAAGAATTGGTGGACAGTCTTTCCCACGAAATGAAAACTCCACTGGGTGTGATCCGGGCTTACGCGGAAGGATTGCAAAATATCACAGATGAAACAAAAAAGCAAAATTATTCCCATGTCATCATAGCGGAAACAAAGCGTATGAACCATCTGATTACCACTCTGCTTGATCTATCCGCGCTAGAAAATGGTGCTGCGAAACTTGTCCCGGAGCGCTTTGACTTCGTTGAATTTCTGGAAACCGTTGCCGGAAGGCTGTTGATAGATACCCCAGATGCTGATTTTAACCTGCAATATGAATTACCGGAGATGCCCGTCTATATCAACACCGATAAGAGCCGAATGGAACAAGTACTTAACAATCTGATCGTGAATGCAAAAAGAAATATCCAACCGGGCGGTATTTTAAAACTTTCATTGAAAAAACGTGACTGTATGCTGGATTTTTCCATCTATAATCAAGGACTTCCTATCCCAAAGGAAAATCTTTCCAGAATCTGGACGAAATTTTATCGTGACAAAAATACCAAATACAATGGCTCCGGACTTGGCCTTGCAATTGTCGCACAGATTCTTTCCATGCAGCATTTCACGTATGGTGTCACAAATGAGATTGACGGAGTGATGTTCTACTTTTCCATTCCCACTGTAAAATAAAAATCAATTCCCATAAAAAGACTTCGATTTCTGAAAAGAAATTGGAGCTTTTTCTTTTTATATAGAAAAATTTCACACCAACCTCACCTTGATTTCACATGAACTTCAACGCACTCTTTTAATCTTACTTCATCTTAACTTGTTGTCCACAAAAGGAGGTAACGATTATGTTTTTTGGTTTTGAATGGTACTGGTGGCTTATGATTCTGGCAACGCTGGTTATCGCGATCCCGATTAAAATAAAATTTATGAAATGGTGGAGTAAGCGGGAGCAAGATAAGAAAAAAGAACAGCACGGGAAATGGGGGGATGACGAATGATTGAGGTAAAGGACTTAACTTTTTCTTACGGGAAAGAGAAACAAGCGTTACATGGTTTAAATTTCACGGTAGAAGAGGGAGAAATCTTTGGCTTTTTAGGACCCAACGGTTCTGGAAAATCTACAACACAAAAAATCTTGACCGGTATTCTGAAAGGACATCACGGTATGGCATCCGTATTTGGAAAAGACATCAGAAACATACACGCACAGGATTTTTTCCAAAAAATCGGCGTCCTCTTCGAATTTCCTTATTTGTATACCAATTTAAGTGCATTAGACAATCTGAAATATTTTTCCTCATTCTATCCCAGGGAGCAGTTACGGGATGCGGAAGAACTGCTTGACGAACTGGAATTCAAGCGGGATTTTCTAAGAAAACCGGTGTCCTCCTACTCCAAAGGAATGCGTCAACGAGTCAGCATGGCGAGGGCCTTAGTCAGCAACCCCAAGCTCTTGTTCCTGGACGAACCGACCAGTGGCCTAGACCCCACCGGAGCCGTCCTCTTTCGAAAAATTATAGAAAACGAACGGAAAAAGGGAACAACCATATTTGTGACGACTCACAACATGCTAGACGCTGACCTACTCTGCGACAGAGTAGCCTTCATCGCAAACGGGTACATTGTAGCCCTTGATACACCAAGAAATTTGAAAGAACAAAACAGCAATCACAGCATTACTGTTGACTACCTGTATCAGGGCAAACGAGAGGAACAAATAATCTCAGTCTCAGAGTTGAAATCAGGGATTCCCTTTGCATATGATGAGTTGATCAGCATTCACTCTCAAGAACCCACTTTAGAGGATATCTTTATCCAATATGCGGGAAGGAGGCTGTCTTAACGTGGTTTCACTGTTCAAAAAAGATTACAAAATGATGGTGTCAGGAAAATTCTTCTTTGTGGCGCTGGGATCACTTTTACTTTATTCACTGTTCATTCATTTCGGTTATCTGCACTTTATGAACGCCAACGCCAATATCTACAATGTCTACCTCTATGACCCGGCAGGAACGTGTAACCATGTTTCGCCTCTCATCCATTTGGTGACCTCTGCAGAAGAATTAAGCAAGGCACTTGCCAAAGATACAGGTAACGGTGTTGGAATTCACATAATAAATGGCAAACCAAATGTCATACTTTATGCGGGAACAGAAAAGGTTGACCATCATAGGGCAGACTATGCGCTGTCGCTGCTGCACGCCGGCAGCGAATACACTCCAAGAATAACAGGCAACAATACTCCGGAAATGAAGCAACGCAGAGAGATTACCTGCGAACTATTGTTCATCGAGATCGTTGCCGTAGGCTTTTTGGGGATCGCATCTGTACTATTTAAAGAGAAACAGATGGGAGTAATCCGTGTCCATGCCATTATGCCATTTCGGAAAAGCCTGTTTATATTCTCTAAAGTCTCTCTCTTTCTGCTGACGGATTTGGCTTTTGCAGCTCTGATCACCATCTGCAATATCGGACCGGAAGAAACAAGAAATATTTTGCCTGCTATACTGATACAGACTACAATCCTGTCACTGATTATGGTTCTTACAGGTTTCGGCTGTACGATGCTTTTAAAGGATTTCAAACAATTTTCATTGGTATATCTGGTGATTGCACTCTTTACGGCAACTCCGGTTTTCCTGTCAGCCAACACGGCGATTAAAATGAAATGGATCCTTTACCATCCATTTTACCATGTATATATGGGACTGAAAAACGCATTTTTCGGTATACCTGTTACAAACCTGGCTTACTACATCGGCGCAGCGAGTATTATTATCCTACTCTTTGGCATTGTCTATGTAGCATTTGACAAAGAAATGGGAAAGGAGGGTTGACCGTGAAAGGACTGATCTATCAATTGAAAAGTGTTAGAAAAGATAAGTTTTGTATCCTGTCATTTCTCCTTCCTATCGTGGTAGCTATCGTGTTGAATTTCGCCGGTTCCATTGATCTTTCTTCTTTGGGAGAATATTATTTTTGCATTGTCACCGACGACGTCACCCCAGAAACAGAAACCTGGCTTACAAGGTACGGCACTCTTACAATCTGCCAGACAAGAGAAGAATTTCTTTCGGCAATCAACGAACCCTCTACCAACCTGATCGGCATAGAAATGGATGGAAATGGTATTCAAACAATTATATCTGGTGATGAATTACCGTTATGGCAGCAAGCAGCGGCCACGCTTCCTGCACTCTATGAACAACGTGATATGTCCAATGAAATCCATATACAAACTTTAAAACGTCCTGACGTGCTGGCGGGAATTCAACATATCTTTATGGCAATGACACTGATAGTTGCAATGTTCATGGGTTGTACCTTTAATGCAATGAACATTATTTCCGAAAAAGAAGACGGCGTTGCGCTGATTAATGAAATCCTACCAATAACACCCAGACAATATATCCTTCAGAAGATCTTCATCGGTTTTATTTTTGGCTGCTTATCCGCAATTGTTACGGCAGCGATTTGTTTCAAGATTTCTCCTGTCAGAGCGACAACCATGCTGGCTCTAATTGTCTTATCGGCCTTTGTAGCCGCCTTGATCGGCTTGCTGGTTGGTCGTTTTTCAGACGGTCTAATGGTGGGTGTCGTTTATATTAAAATTGTGATGATTGTATTTATGGCGGTTCCACTGTTGAAGTATCTGGCGTTTGCTGAAAACAAAATGCTCTCGTACATTTGCTATCTTATCCCATCCAGCGCAACTTTTGAGGGGATTATGGATCTGGCGAACGGCAGTATGACAACGATAGGCAAAGATTTGTTGATCCTTATGGCTCACTGTACAGGATGGTTTTTGTCCTATTTGCTTCTGTCCAAACGTCAGAAATAACATAACATTTTTCTTTAAAATTTAAGTTTTCAGATATCCCGCCGATATAACATACATAAGGACTGATAAACAGATCGGATTTATTTATGCCCAGAATACTTGGTTATTTCTGTAAAAGGAGGTATCCCCGATGAGCTTAGATTTTAACATGATTCAATCTCTGAATTCTTATACCAAAAATATGGAAATGCAAATGAACTGGCAGAAGAAAAAGGCATCCGGCGATCTCACATCCAAAGATGATGGAAAGGAAGTAGACTGGGTTCGCCAGCAAGCTGAAGAGATCCGCGAAGCACAAAACGACGGTTCTGCCAAACTCGATAAGCAGATTGATCTCAAGCTGAACAGCGGTCAAAAGCTGACGGCGGAAGAGATGGAATATCTGCGGAAAAAGGACCCTCAAACCTATCAGAAAATAAAATCCATCGAGGCAGAGCAGGAAAGCTATGAACGGGAATTAAAACGATGCAAAACAAAAGAGGAAGTACAGCGGGTAAAAATGTCTCACACTGCTGCCTCCCTAAATGCTGTGAATAGCATCAAAAACAATCCTGTTATTCCGGAGGAAAAGAAGTTCGAACTGATCATGCACGAACATCGCAAAAATGCCGCTCTGGAAAAGACCACTCAAGAATTTGTGAAAAGTGGAAAATATGCAAAATTGCCGACAGAAGAAGAACGCATAGAGGCAGAGAAAGAGCTGAAAGAAGCAAAAGAAGCCGAACTTCATATCCAGGAACCTGCCGATAAAGCCGAAGAACAGGACTCCAAAGAGACCGATTCCCACGAGGTTTTCGCCGACGCATCTACAGAAAAATTGGCGGAAAACAGCGCATCCAAAAGCGAAACGCCTACCTCCGACAAACGGGAACCGACCCGTATGGAAGCTGAGACGACACCAGAAGCTTTGAAAGTAAAAAGAGCCAAAGCACAAGCCGCCTATAAAATGATTCAGTTGGAAGATCTCACCGGTTCCGTGTTGGACGTCAAGGCAGAATAATCCCATTCTATTTCTGGGTTTTCTTTATCATAAACTACTATATTTCGAATGATTGGGGCGATCAGCTTCATTACCGGCTCTGCCATCCTTCCTTCCCGGGAAAAAACGGCAGAGTCCTTTTTGTATCCAAAAAAATCTGCAGAATCCTCCTCATAAGTAGAGAGAACTATTTGCAGTCGGTCAACCTCTTGCTCAACCTTTCTAATTCTCTGTTCCATTTGACTTATAGAAGTATCCTCTGTACAAAATCTATATTCATCATCGAAGACGAATCTTTCGTAATCCTTCATCCTTTTTCTTAGACAAGTTGCTTTCTCCCTCTCCAATTTTGTTTTCTCTTTCTTCAGGTGATCCATCTGTTCCAGAAGTTCCATTTCTTCTCTCTTTCTTACACCTTTTAAATATTTCTGAACAGACAAGTTCGCCCCTATCTCTCGAAAAATCATTTGTTCCAGTAATAAGAGATTGACATTACATACACATGTTTCTGTTCCCGCATACACATACCTCTGACTACAGTAAAAATAAGAATGCGAACCTCTTTTTCTCAATGTCATCGCCCTTTTGCAACCTCCGCAGAGTACTTTCCCCTGTAAAGGATAGCTCTGTCTACCGTCTCTCTGCTTGTTTCGCCCTACCTGTTTTCGTCTTTTCTGCACTTTTTCAAAATCCTCTCTCGAAACAATCGCTGCATGATGATCCTTAAATATTTTCCACTCATCTCTGGGCTTCAAACGGTTCTTTCCACAGACTTCCTCACTATCATACTTTTCATAGGCCATGTCTCCCGTATAGACGGGATTTTTCAGAATCTTGCAGATCATACGGTGATCCCATTGGAAAGTGGTTCCAAGCGGCGTTCGACTGACCTGTCCCTTTTCAATCTTAAACATGATTGGCGTCCAAACCTTTTCCAGGTTAAACAATTTTGCAATCTCCGACGAGGTTCTTCCTTCCAGTGTCAGAGAAAAAATTCTGCGAACGATCTTCGCCTCATCCTCCGCAATCACAAGTCGGTGCCGGTCTTCCTTCGCCCTGGCATATCCAAAAGATACGTTTGCACAGGCATACTGCCCCTGCTCCTTTCGGATGTGCAGAGAAGATTTCACTTTAACAGATAAATCCTTTGTATACAAATCATACAACAATCCCTTGAAGGAGACGGAAAGTCCCGTCGTACTTCCCGAATGCTCTGCGCTGTCATAGCCGTCATTCAGCGAGATAAACCGCACTCCGAGAAACGGAAAAATTTGATCCAGATATGAGCCAAGTTCCATATAGTCTCTGGAAAATCTTGAGAAATCTTTGACGATCACACAGTTGATTTTACCATTTTGTATCTGTTCTAACATCTCCGTAACACCGGGACGCAAAAAATTTGTTCCAGAATAGCCATCATCTGAGAACTCTTTCCATTCATACTGTTTGAAATTCGTTCTGATATACTCTTTTAGCAGAAGTCTCTGATTTGTAATACTGTTGCTCTCATCCGATTGTTCCCCATCCTCTTTTGACAAACGAAGATACATCGCAATCTTGTAATATGTATTCACATACTCTCCTCCTGCAAGATCGATCATTTTCTTTCCATTCCGTGCGTGATTCATAACAGACCTACCTGCCCCCATAAAAAACACACCACCATCCATAAAAGATTTACAGGCGCTGCGATACCTGTTCAAACATCTCTTTCGAAATCAATGGCTCCTGTGTAAACGCTGTTCCTGCATAAGCCGAATTCGTCAGAATACGCTTGATCGTATCACATGACCAGAACTGCAATATTCCACCTTCCGGACAGTATACTTCCTTTGTCTCATAGTACGCCAAAGGCCGCTGTATCTTCTTTTGATACAATTCCTCCGCAATCTCCCTGCAGGCGGCCCCATCCGTATACATTTGAAAAATCCGGATCACAATGTCTTTCGTATCCGCATCCGGATACAGCACCCTTCTCTCACCACAGTTTTTCACCCGAAATCCATATGGCGGTTTTCCTCCAATATAACTCCCCATTTCCCGTTTCAACCTCTTTGCCGACTTTACCCTCTGCGCGATATCTTTTGCGTAAAGTTCGTTCACCACATTTTTTAAATTTACGGAAAACCAGACGTTATCCCCAACGCTATATTCACTGTCATATTGATCAGTGACCGAAATAAAGCGAACCCCGAGGAAGGGAAATATCTTCTCCAGGTAATTCCCCGTTTCAATATAATTCCTGCCAAACCGGGAAACATCCTTGACAATGACACAGTTAATTTTCTTTTGACGTATATCCGTCATCATACGTGCAAAACCTTCCCGTTCAAAATTCATGCCCGTTTTTCCTATATCCGCATAACATTCTACATATTTTATATCATCTGTCCGGCAAATAAATTCCTTCGCGATCTCGATTTGCGTGTCTATGGATTCTTTCTTTCGAATATCACTGTTTACGGACAAGCGAGTATATATCCCTGCTCTCCATATAGGCTTCTGAGCCTCCATCGCCTGTTTTTGAGACAATTTTTTCTCAGCTTTTCTTTCCACCCTTTTTGATGTTCTGGCCATGTTACATATCCTTTTCCACTGCACCACCATCTCTTACGGTATTTTATGAGACACAAGCTTGTCACTATTCGCTGCTATAATCTCATTCCATATTCTTTTAATCCCCGTCCATTAAACCACGTCTCAATATAGGCCGTGATCTCCTGCCTGTTCTTCTTTTTACAATTCATTGATTGTTTCGATTATGGCCATGTTACGAATCCGTTTTGCAGGAGCGTATAC
>JAAVXR010000038.1 GCA_022790755.1 Hespellia sp.
CCTCCAATTCTTCCAGAAGATCATCCTCAAAAGGAATCACCTTCCCACAAATTTTGCATACCAAATGATGATGATTATGCCGCATATCACCTGTAAACAGATGTCCGATCTCATAGCGCACACAACCGTCATCCAAATGAATCCGATCAAGTAACCGCATCTCCAGCAACAATTGTATCGTTCTGTAAATTGTAGCAAGTCCAATCTCCGGATGATTCTCTCTCACTACCTCATAAATGTCTTCCGCCGTCATATGTTTGTCCCGGTTTTCAGCGAGAGTCTGCAACACAATCAATCTTTGCTGCGTCACTTTCAGACCATTTTCCTTTAGTCTTTTCTTTAATAAATTCTGTAATCTCTCCTGTTCCGTTGTCATTACACACCTCTGGGCAGACACCATGTATCTATATGGACATTATATTTCAATGTCAATATCTTCCAACAATTCTTCAAACACCTTCGCTACAGCCAGAAGTTCTGTTTCATCCTCCACAATCTCATAGAGGTTCTCCTGACTTTGAGAAGAACTAATATCTTTTAAAATCAGACACTGCGCATCATCCGCATCTGAATCCGTAACCAATATGTACGTCTCTCCTCGCATTTTCGTTTGTTCTAATACAAAAAATTCTTCCGCATCTCCTGTATTTTCTATCATAAATTTAATTTTTTCCATACTTTCCCTTCTATGCTTTCAGCAAAACAATGCGATATCTTCTGCACCCCGCTTTCCATGTACAGCAAACCTGCCCGCATTCATTCATCCAGCAACTGGCTGGATACCTCTGCACGATCCAGATACAGCGAATCCAAATATCCCTGTAAAATAAACACTGCTGCTATCGTATCTACATATTTCTTACGGTTCTCCCGTCTTACTCCCGTTTCAATTAATGTGCGCTCCGCAGCTACCGTCGTCAGTCGCTCATCCCACATGATGACTTCCAATCCAGTGCGACGTCTCAACTTTTCGGCAAATTCCAAAGATCTTTCTGCACGTTCGCCTATGTCGTTATTCATATGCTTTGGATACCCCAAAACAAGCTTCTCCACCCCGTATTCTGCAATCAAAGATTCTATACGGGCTAACGTCCTCCTCAGCTTGTTTTCTTCTTTGCGCGAAATCGTTTCTATCCCCTGGGCTGTCAAGCCCAATGCATCACTAATTGCAACGCCAACAGTTTTGGAACCATAATCCAATCCCATGATTCTCATCGTATATTATTCCCATGAATTATTGAAAATATACTCTCTGAGCATTTCCTCTACCAATTCATCCCTTTCTACCTTCATCACCAGACTCCTAGCTCCATTATAGCTGGTAATATAGGTCGGATCTCCTGACATAATATAACCGACAATCTGATTTACCGGATTATATCCTTTTTCCCTCAATGCTTTGTAAACAATGCCTAAGACCTCTCTTGCCTGGACCTGAGGACCGGTCTCTACCTGGAAGAATTGTGTATTTTGTAAGTTTGCCATTTGTCCTCCTCCGTTCACGATCATTCTATTTTAATTTTAATATAAACCACTGTGAAATTCAATCAATAATTTGGCAATCGTCGCCAATTTCCACTTTTACTATACAATTTTGCAAATTTTCGTTGCTTTGTAGTGCAACTTTTATATATTCCTTTGTATGTCCTGTCCATACCTCTTTCCCTTGCCAAGATATCTTCTCTTCTATCAATACTTCCACCATTTTCCCCGAAAACCATGTCTCGTATTTTCTCTGATGTTCCTTTCCCATTGAAATCAATACGTTACTGCGCGCCGCTTTTTCCATTTCTGATACCTGGCCTTGCATGTCAGCGGCTTTGGTTCCCTCCCGTCTGGAATATTTAAAAATATGCGTCTCATAAAAATTTGTTTTTTCTATAAATGCTTTCGTACTCTCGAATTCCTCCTGTGTCTCTCCTGGAAAACCAACGATAATATCTGTCGTCAGCGCCGGATGTCCAAAATATTTTCGCAGAAGAAGACACTTTTCATAGAATTCTCCACTCGTATACTTCCGGTTCATTCGTTTTAGCGTGTCATCGCACCCGCTCTGCAAGGAAAGATGAAAATGTGGGCAGAATTTCGGCAACGAAGCAAGTGTAGCCGCGAATTTCTCTGTAATTATGCCGGGTTCCAAGGAACCCAGGCGAATCCGTTTTAACTCCTTAATCTCATGAATCCTCACAATCAATTCCAGAAGATCTATTCCATCTTCCAGATCTATTCCATAAGAAGAAAGATGGATCCCCGTTAATACCACTTCCTGATATCCATTCTTTGCCAAATCTTTTATCTCATCCATCACATCTTCCGGCCTACGACTTCTCACCCTGCCCCTGACATAAGGAATAATACAATACGAGCAAAACTGGTTGCATCCATCCTGCACCTTAATGTATGCTCTGGTATGTTCCGCAGTTCTGGTAAGTTTCAATTTTTCATACTCTTTTGTGTGATTGATGTCAATACTTTCCCGATACTGCCACCGTCCATCTTCAAAAGATTTCTCTTTTGTTCTGTCATCCGTTTCAACTCTTGTCCAATATTTCTCCAAAATCGAAATCAACTCTTGCTTTTTATTGTTTCCGATTACAATATCAATCTCGGAATCCAAGCCATCCTGGTCACATTCTTTCTGCACATAGCAGCCTGCCGCTACCACCACAGCTTTCGGATTCTGCCGCCTTGCCCGGTGTATCATCTGCCTGGATTTGCGATCCGCTATATTGGTCACCGTACATGTATTGATAATATATACGTCTGCTGTTTCCTGGAACGGAACGATCCTATACCCATTCTGCTCCAACATCTCCTGCATAGCCTCCGTCTCATACGCATTCACTTTACAACCCAGATTATGCAGCGCCGCCTTCCTCATATGTTTCCTCCCTATCTCTACTGCTACTTCTTAAATTTTCCATCTTGTTTCTTGACTTTTCAGTTTCTATCCCGTACAATAGCGATAAGGTTGAGACCTTAATCCAAAAAAGGAGGGATTACTAAAATATGAAAACCGTTAAAATTTCTTTGAATTCAATCGACAAAGTAAAATCTTTTGTAAACGAAATTACAAAGTATGATTACGATTTTGATTTAGTATCTGGAAGATACGTCATAGATGCCAAATCAATCATGGGAATTTTCAGTTTGGATCTTTCCAAGCCAATCGACCTGAACATTCATGCAGACTCAGGCATTGATGAGGTTCTCGAGGCATTGAAGCCTTACAGCATCTAGTAGCACATTCAACCTTACATCTATTGACGGACGACAATGTCGTCTGCCAGCCCCAGAGCATACATTTTGGATGCTCTGTTATTTTACAATGATATTGACACAGGACTGCAGCCTCAGGGCGTCAGTCCTGTTTATCATTACCAGTAAAAGTCTGCCGCCGAAAAAGCAGAATGCAGATTTATTTTACTATTATCGTTTCTACCGTCGCGATTGCTTCCTCAAACAATTCGTCGATTTTCTCTTTCAGCTTTTCTTCTGATTTCTGTATTCTTTCCAGATCTGGTTTTGTCACTGGATGTTTCGCCACAAAAATCGTACAACAATCTTCATATGGCTGTATCGAAGTCTCATAGGTTTCAATCTCTTCGGAAAGTTTTACAATATCCCGTTTATCAAAGCCGATCAACGGCCGATACACCGGAAGCGTACAAACTGCGTTTGTCACCGCCAAGCTCTGCATCGTCTGACTCGCCACCTGGCCGATACTTTCTCCGGTAATCAATCCAAGACATTGATCCTTCTCAGCAAAGTATTCCGCAATTTTCATCATATAACGACGCATGATAATCGTCAGTTCCTCATGTGGACACTGATCGTAGATATATAACTGGATATCCGTAAAATTCACGATATGCAGCTTGATCGGACCGGAATATCGAGAAACCAGTCTTGCCAGGTCCACCACCTTCTCCTTCGCTCTCTCGCTTGTATATGGCGGCGCGTGAAAATACGTTGCCTCCAATCCCACACCACGTTTTGCAATCATATATCCTGCCACCGGACTGTCAATACCACCGGATAACAACAACATCGCTTTGCCATTGGTTCCGACCGGCATTCCACCCGGTCCAGGAATAATCTGAGAATACAGATAAATGTCTTCCCGAATTTCCACATGAAGCATAATATCCGGATGGTGCACGTCCACCCTGATCTGAGGGAAAGCGTCCAATATCGCTCCCCCCAGCTCAGAATTAATTTCCATGGAATTCATCGGATAATTCTTTCGGCTTCTTCTCGCCTCCACTTTAAAGGTCTGATTCTTATTCGGATACATTTCATCCACGTAAGCAACAACATCCTTTGCCAACTGTTCAAAACCATGATCCTCCAGCCGTACCACCGGACAGATTCCCACAATTCCAAACACTCTCTGGAGACTTTCCGTTGTTTCTTCAAAATCGTAGTCCCCCACACAGTCCACATAGACTCTGCCACGTGTTTTGTATACTTCAAATGTACCCTCTACGTTTTCCAGCGCAAACCGGATCTGGCGCACAAGCGCATCCTCAAACAGATATCGGTTCTTTCCTTTGATTCCAATTTCCCCGTATTTTATCAGAAATGAATGAAACTTCATATATGATCCTTTCTAATGTCTCCTATAATGCCTCAACATTGGCACTACATGATATAACGCTTCTAATGTATAATCAATTTCTTCCTTTGTTGTAAATTCAGACATACTGAATCGAAGTGTTGCGTTCAGATACTCTCTGGATGCTCCGATTCCCTTCAACACACTGCTGACTGCCGGATGGTTGGACGAGCAGGCAGAGCCAGAAGACACATAAATCCCCTGTTCCTCCAAAGCATGCAGCAATACCTCGCTGCGCACTCCCGCGATCCCCACACTGATAATATGCGGCGCACTATCCTCGCCTGTCAATCCATGTACTTTGCAGTTCTCCAGTTCGGAAATCCCTTCCACAAAATATGCTTTCAACTCCCGCATATGTGCGACCTTAATATCCAAGTCCCTGTAGATCATCTCTGATGCGAGTCCAAGTCCTGCTATCCCGGGAACATTCTCCGTTCCGGAACGTATATTTTTTTGTTGTTCTCCGCCAAACAAAATCGGACGAATTTTCACCCGTTCCCAAATATAAAGGGCACCAATCCCTTTTGGCCCATGTATCTTGTGCCCACTGAACGTCAATAGATCAATTCCCATCCGTTTTGGATAGATATAATATTTTCCAAATCCCTGAACTGCATCCGAATGAAAGATGATATTCCGATTATAGTTTTTCACAATTTCTACTGCTTTTTGTATAGGCTGTACAGAACCCACTTCATTGTTTACATACATTATAGACACCAGAATTGTCTCTGGACATAATGCCGCTCTCAGAGCGTCCAGTTTTACTCTGCCATCCGAATCTACTGGAAGATACGTCACCTGAAATCCTTCCTCTTCCAGATATTGCATCGTATTCAAAACTGCCGGATGCTCTATCGCTGTCGTAATCAGATGTTTTCCTCTACGTCGATTCGCACGGGCCGCTCCAATCAAAGCCAGATTATCGCTCTCTGTTCCTCCCGATGTAAATACAATCTCTTTTGCATTGACTTTTAATATCTTCGCGAGACTCTCTTTGGAACTTTTTATATAGTGTTCTGCCTCCACACCTTTGCGGTGCATAGAAGAAGGATTCCCGTAATCTTGGCACATTACTCGGTGTACCAGTTCCCCCACTTCATCGTAGCATCTGGTCGTGGCCGAATTGTCCAAATAAACCTCCATAACTGCTGTCCTTTCCATATTCTCTTTCTTATTACTTTATGTGCTCATCTTTCCAAATGATACATCAGAATCGACAACATCGCAAGTCCTGCTGTTTCTGTTCTAAGAATCCGGTGTCCAAGCGTAATCGGCACCCCGCCATGCTCTTTCATCTGCCTGATCTCTTCCTCCTCGAATCCACCTTCCGGGCCAATCCAGATGGCAATCGAGTCGCCAGGCCGAATTGCCTCCATCACCCTCCTTGTCTGTTTCATGTCTTCCGCACATTCATATGGAATCAACAACACTTCCATCTCTTTTACACGCTCAAGCGCTTTTGCAAAGGACAAAACCTCCTCTACCTTTGGAATGATTCCCCGTTTGGATTGTTTGGCAGCACCCTCAGCAATACGATTCCAACGAATCTTCTTCTTTTCCGCTTTCTTTACATCCAGCTTCACAACCGTCCGCTTCATCTCCACCGGTATGATCTCTGAAACACCCAGTTCCACAGCCTTTTGTACAATCAGATCCATTTTATCCCCTTTGGGCAGCCCCTGTATCAGACAAACCCTGGAAGGTAGCTCTGAAACCGCTGTTCGTCTCTGCAAGATCGTCAGAATAACTTCTTCTCCGGCTATCTCCCGGATTTGACAGACATATTCTCGTCCTGTTCCGTCGCTGATTTCCAACTCATCCCCCGTTTGCATACGTAAAACGTTGCATATATGATTGACATCTGCCCCATTGATATGAATTTGATCTTCTTCCACCTGTTCATTCGTCACAAAAAAATGATGCATTATACATTCTCCTGCTTCTTTGCCGTGATGCTGACCCATTCTCCCTGATGATTCACTTCCAGGATCTCCATACCAGTCTGAGTAATCACCCCCGCCACCACATTTTCTTTTTCATCAATGATGCCGCTTGTAATGTAGATCCCCCCTGGTTTCAAATGCGATACCACTACCGGGGTCAGTTCCACCAGCACTTCTGCCAGAATGTTCGCAACAATGATATCGTATTTCTCATATCCTACGGTTTCCTGCACAACAGAATCGTTGATCAGATTCCCAATTATTACATCATATTGTTCCCGAAGAATTCCATTTCCCTCCATATTTTCATGGGTCGCATCAATCGCGCAGGGATCTAGATCTGTCCCGACTGAATGGCCGGCTCCAAACTTTAATGCCAACATTCCTAGAATCCCGCTGCCACAGCCCACATCCAAAATCTGTGCGCCTGGTTTCAGGTATTTCCGAATCTGTCGGATACAGAGCTGCGTCGTCTCGTGCATCCCTGTCCCAAACGCAGTACCTGGATCTATATGAATAATTGTTTTATCCTGGTCCTCTGCGCTCACCTTCTCCCAAGATGGAATAATCAAAATATCATCCACACAAAACTGATGAAAATACTGTTTCCAGTTATTGACCCAGTCAACATCTTCTGTCTGTGACTCCTCGATTGTACCCTCGCCAACCTCCAGATAAGAACGCATTTCCTCCAGCTCCTGACGTACTTTTTGCAACATGGATTCTTTGTCTTCTTCTACCTCGAGATAAAAGTTCAGATATGCGATTCCGTCATCCACTTCCGTTTCCGGCATAATATCGACAAACATCTGCTCTTTCTCTCTGGCCGTAAGCGGAATCTTATCCTCAATCTCTACGCCCTGAATTCCTAAATCCATAAGCATACTGCTCACGATTTCTTCTGCCTCCACCGTTGTCTGCAAACGAAATTTATTCCATTTCATACGATCTCCTCTACCTTCCTCGATATCCCCATGTCTCCCCAGACGAAAACATCCACTTTTCCTGCTTCTTCCTTCCAGTACCTAGAACGTATCAAAATACCGATCAATGCCATTTGCAATTCCCATCACCATCTGCTTCTGATACGCTTCATCATTCAGTCTCCGATCCTCCTCGGGATTCGTCATATACCCCATCTCCACAATTGTCACCGGAACGCCGCACCAATTGATCCCAGACATGGTATCCGTCTCAATGATGGATTCTCTTTGTGCCTGTGTCGCACGACAGATCTCGTCCAAAATCACTTCCGAGAGCTGACGGCTTTGTGTATACAAGTTACCGTTGTAAGGATTTTGAGGCGTCATACACATTGTGAGCGCACCTTCTCTGGACGAATCTTCCGATCCATTGGCATGAATACGAACAAATATATCCGCCTGCGCATCGTTCGCAATAGCCGCCCGCTCAGCATTACTCATACTCACATCATGTGTGGTACGGGTCATCACTACCCGATACCCTCTGTCCTCCAACTCCTGCTGCAATTTCAACGACACTGTCAAATTTAACTCAAATTCATTGATTCCTGTAGAAACACCGCAAGTCCCCGAGGATACCCTTGCTTTCATCTCGGATGCCCCCGGTCCAATCGGCTCCTGTGCAGAATCCCCTTTTCCCTGATGCCCCGCGTCAATGGCCACCAGTCTTTCTGCTTTCATCGCCTTTTTTTGCGCTTCTTCCGCTGCTTTTTCCTCTTCCTCTTTTTTCACCCGCATTTCCTCTGTCTTCTCCTTCAACAGATTTCGTCCATGTTCTACTTCTGTACTCTGCAGATAACGCGATATTTCTCCGCCGACTGGCTGAGCAACTTCCTTTTCCTTTCTCTGACACCCGCTCAAACAACATAACACCAGGAAAATACAGAACCACACTTTCATATTCTTTATCATAGATGCACCTCGGATCTAGCTGTTTTTTCCCTGAAAATATGCGCGAATCTGCTCGCCTTCTTCCTCCAGTCGGATACCTTGTATACTCCTTACATATTGCTTAAACTGTGAATATCCATAATCCCGCACTTTGAAATCCCGAAATTCTCCATGAATACGGTTCCCCAATGCGCCCAAATCCACACCCTGTTTTCCTCCCGCTTTTACCTGCTTGATGATATATTCTTCTACACTTTCTTTTCGGTCCTCGTCTTCATATAACATTACTGAAACAATTGTTCCTTTTTGAATCAATTTTAGCTTCGAAAACGTCTCTAAAAATTTCGACAGAAGACTGTATCCATAGCGACGCACATCAAAATCTGGATATAATTTTACCAGCCGATTCCCGACCTCGGACAACCTGGTCTCCCTGTCATGATTCTGATTTTCGGTAATGATTTTAATTACATCCGCCTCAATCTGCTCTCTGCTCACAATATCCGGTTCTTTTTGTTTCCCTTCTATCTTCGCTGGTTGGTCAAAAATAGGCGCATTCCCAATCACCTTGGAGGTATCCATGGAATTATCCTCCAACAACAGTTCCAAGGTTGTAAAGATATCACAGGCTTTTCGAAATGGAACTGGAGTCTTATCTTCCCCCATTCCGATTACCTTTCTTCCACTTTCCCGAAGCCGGCTGGCCAACTTTGTAAAATCACTGTCACTGGATACCAGGCAAAAGCCCTCCACACTACTTGTATATAAAATATCCATCGCATCAATAATCATAGCGGAGTCAGTTGCGTTCTTCCCCTGCGTATAACTGTACTGTTGAATTGGAGTGATGGAATTCTGCAAAAGTATCTCTTTCCAACTGGCATTATGTGTGCTTGTCCAGTCTCCATATATTCGCTTATATGTTACATTTCCATACTTGGATAATTCATCCAAAATCGGCTTGATATATTTCGCGGACACATTATCCGCATCAATCAACAAGGCAAATCTCTCTTCCATTTCTATCTCCCTATTTTTTATATTTTACAGCTTTCGTATCTGTACAGGTACTGGCGGATGATTTGACAGATTAAAATAAGCGCTGACAATCACCAGATACTGTTTTGTATCCAACGTTTTTAAAAAGCCCAATATGGCCTCTTTTTCCTGATTCCCGGTATCTCCTCCACTGTAAATGCATAAACTCATCAGACCTCCCTTTCGCAAAAGAGACAGTCCACTTTGAATTGCTGCAACACTGGTTTCTGCTTTTGTTGCCACAGTATGGTCTCCTCCAGGCAAATATCCGAAGTTGAACACAATACAAGAGACCATCCCCACCTCCAAAACGTACTTTTCCATATACTCATGTCCATCCAGAATCAGTTCTGCAGTCATTCCAACGGCTTCCAACCGCTCTTTCGTCTTTTTGAGCGCTTTCTCCTGGATATCAAAAGCATATACTTTCCCCTTCTCTCCGGTCAACGAACAGAGAAACTCCGTATCTTTACCATTGCCCGCGGTCGCATCAATACAGATATCCCTTGGGCGAACCTGTCGCTCTATGAAATCATGGCAAAACTCTGTGACCTGATAAAGATTTTTCATACGTACCCCCTATCCAACGACGGACTTTCGCAGTAAACCTGCATGCGCCCATAAGGAGCATACCTCCATACACGAAAATTATGCTGGCGCACTTGGCATCCCTGAACTTATGCTGCCTAATTGGCAGCGAACTTTCAAAGTAAAAATGCTGATAACATTCTGCAGACCATCAACAGAATCTATCAGCACAAATGTATCACCCTTTTTATGGATAAATTGTAGCATATGGCCTATGGATTGTCAATTCTGTTCCGAATCATACAGATCTCCTCCTTGTGTCCCATATCATCCAGCGGTGTCTCCAAATAGAAAGGGAGATCTTTCAAAGCTGGATGATTCAACACCCGTTCTAAAGCTTCCATTCCAATCTCTCCAGCCCCGAATACAGCATGGCGATCCTTATGGGATGCGAAAGCCATCATACTGTCATTCAGATGAATGGCTCGCAGCAAATCTAGTCCCAGCACACGATCAAACTCTTCTATCACTCCATCCAGATCATGTACTATATCATACCCTGCGGAAAACACATGACAAGTATCCAGACAGATTCCAACCTTTTCCGGATACTTCACGCCTTCCCGAATCTCTTTTAATTGCTCAAATACAGCACCTATTTCTGTTCCCTTCCCTGACATGGTTTCCAACAGAACTATGATTTGCTGCTGCTTCGTGATGGCCTGATTCAACCCGGCGATAATATTCTGTATTCCAGCTTCCACGCCAATCCCAGTATGGCTCCCCGGATGAAACACAATATTCTCAATTCCCAGAGCGTCCATTCGCTGAATATCTTCCCGGATGACTGTGCACGCAAATTCATATACTTTTTCCTGTCCACTAGCCAAATTCATGGTATAAGGTGCATGTGCCAGAATTGGTCCCAGCTGATGTTCTCTTCGAATCGCCTGAAATTCCTGAATTTCTTTCTCTGTATAAGTTCTGTAAGTAGAACCTCTGGGATTCCGACTGAATATCTGCATTGTATTTGCTCGAATACCAACCGTATTTTCAGCCGCTTTTGCAAGTCCCTGTGCAATTGACATATGGGTACCTATTACCAACATACCATACTTTCCTCCATTTCGTGCACATTTCACAGCATATCAGAGCCTCTTTTGACCTCAACCTCCATATTAAGCGAGTAAGATTAGAGTGTTAAAAGCCACTTTTTCTAAATTGATATAGACAAAGTCAAGCCGGGGAATTCCCCGGCTCTCAGACGCTTTTCCCTTTACATAATATCGCCCCGTTTAATGTATCCCGGATGTTGTGGATCTGCAATCACTTCCTTTGCATGTACAATCTGTGCATGTTTGTCCACGACAAGATTCTCTATCGTTACATTCTTACCGATTACAGCCGTTGGAAGTACCACACTATTTTTTACCACAGCCCCTTCCTTGATGATACAGCCGCGTCCGATAACTGAATTCTCAACGGTTCCTTCAATCAGACAGCCGTTTGATATTACAGAATTCTTAACATTTGATGATTCAAAGTATTTCGTCGGACAGGAGTCGTTGGTCCTTGTATAAATCGGCCAATTATTGTCAAACAGACTCGTCGCCGTCTTGAAATCAATCAAGGAAAGATTCGCATCATGATAGCTCTTGAAATCTGTAAGGGATGCAAAATATCCGCGATGTGAAACGCCACGTACATCCAAGTCTTCACATACCGCATTCACTATATCAGAAAGTGTGTACATAGAAGAAAGCGATTTTGCCTTCCGAATTAACTCAAGGAACAATTCTTTTTTCATGATATAAGTATCCATAAAAATATTTCTGTTCTTCACGCTTCCTTGATTCCTCTCTATAGACAATACCCCTTTCTGACGATTCAAGTTCAGGAAATTACAGTTCAGGAATGACTCCTTCGCATTATCCACAGAGTGATACAACAACGTAATATCTGCCTCAGATTCTATATGCTGATTCAGCAACTCGCCGAAATCCTGCGAATATACCATGTAACTCGGGGCAATCACCACATATGGATGCCGCATCGTCTCGATACATTCCAGATTCTCCAGATAGGATTCTATATCCGTATTATAAAGGCTATGTTCTGTGCTATCCTCAGAAAAGAGGAGTTGCAGTTTGCCTCGTTTTGAATTGATATTATAATGCCGTCCAGTACCGACATGTTCTACCAGGGAACGTGGCATCCTGCGGATATAAACCTGTATACGATCAATGCCACTGTTACTCAAATTGGAGATAGGAAAATCAATCACACGATATCTTCCAAGAAATGAAAATGCACTGATGGGACGGTATGTCTGCATTCCTTCCACCCAAATATGTTTTCCGGAAGAATTAATGATTCCAAATGCTTTATACATATTACTCTACCCCCTTTACATGTTTTGCAACAAGTTCAATATTCTCGCTTGCGGCGTCCCCGACTTTCGCGCCTTTTCCAACTCGAATCCCGTCGGAAACGAGTGCGCGCACCACAACTGCTCCCTCTTCCACCTCAGCTCCCGGCATCAATACACTGTCAATTACTTTTGCGCCGGCACCGACTTTTGCACCGGTAAACAATACAGAATGTTTCACTTCCCCTTCAATCAGGCATCCTTGTGTAATGAACGCACCCTGAATATTGGCGTCCGGCCCTACATAGTGCGGCAGAGTCGTAACATCTTCCGTATAAATACTCCAGCTTCGATCATTCAAATCCAGTTCATTATTCTTATTCAAAAGATCCAGATTCGCTTCCCACAAAGAATCAATCGTTCCTACATCTTTCCAGTAACCCTTGAATTTATATGCATAAAGCGATTTCCCGTCATTCAATAATGTAGGAATAATGTCTTTTCCAAAATCATGATTGGATTCTGTATTCTTCATATCTGCAAGCAACATCTTGCGTAGTAATTTCCAATTAAATATGTAAATTCCCATAGACGCGAGATTACTCTTGGGCTGCGGCGGTTTCTCCTCGAACTCTACGATACGCCCTGTCTCGTCAGTATTCATAATTCCGAAACGACTCGCCTCCTTGAATGGCACTTCAATCACCGCAATCGTCGCATCCGCGCCACATTCCTTGTGATAAGCAAGCATCTTTTCATAATTCATTTTATAGATATGATCTCCAGAGAGTATCAAGACATAGTCCGGGGAATAAGTATCAATAAAATCAATATTCTGTGAAATAGCATCCGCTGTTCCACGGTAAACGTCTAAGTCCGAATCTGCTTTTTCACGAGGTGGAAGTACATATACACCACTCTCTTTGGCATCCAGTCCCCAACGCCCGCTGTTCGCAACATAACTATTCAACAGGATTGATTCATACTGCGTCAAAACACCAACTACATCAACTCCGCTGTTCGCACAGTTACTGAGCGGGAAATCAATGATTCGATACTTCCCCCCGAACGAAACAGCCGGCTTTGCTACTTTATTGGTCAGATCATGTAATCGGGACCCCCGACCACCAGCCAAAATCATTGCCAACATATTATTTTGCTTCATAGTGAGTCCTCTCTTTCTATAATTACTCATATGATATTATACAATTTTTTTCGTTTTTTTTCCATATTTTTGTGCAAAAAACTGAAATTTTTCAAAATATTTGACCGCTTTTTGTACTTGTTTTTTTACACAAACCGTAGTATAATATTTTGCATGCAGATATAGTTCATCGGTAGAACGCCAGCTTCCCAAGCTGGAGAGGCGGGTTCGATTCCCGTTATCTGCTTAGAGAAAAGCCAGAAACATTGAGAAATCAGTGTTTTTGGCTTTCGTTATACTTTCGTGGTAATAGATTGGTAATATTCTAAATATCTTCACGACCCTAACGCATCCCGCTCCACTTCACTGATCCAAGTCTGCATATACCGCCCTACCCCCACATGATGAATCGGTGCCGGGGATAGATACTCTTCATAATACGCCTTAAACTTTCGACTCCTCTTGGGAAGCCTGAGTGCATTTAGGGCTTTATCCTGTTTCTGTCGAATCGCACTCTGTGGCGCTCCTTCCGTCTCTCCCAGCTCTTTCAATGTCTTCCCTTCTATGAACCTGCAGCGCAGTATCCTC
>JAAVXR010000039.1 GCA_022790755.1 Hespellia sp.
CTTGGTGGCACCATCCATGGAACCGTAAAAATCCGCTTCCTTCTGAAGCTTATGACGGCGTTCCCTCGCGTCCTGTTCTGTAATCAAACCACTTCCCAAGTCCGCGTCAATCGCCATCTGTTTACCAGGCATCGCATCCAATGTAAATCTTGCCGCAACTTCTGCGACACGCTCTGCACCCTTTGTGATAACGATAAACTGTACCATCGCAATAATCAGGAAAATAACTACCCCGACAACAACATTTCCCTGGAGTACGAAATCCCCGATCGCACGAATCACTGCTCCGGCCGTACCCGAATTACTCAGAATACTTCTAGTGGTAGAAATATTGATTCCTATACGAAACAAAGTCGTAATCAGAAGCAGAGAAGGAAAAATTGAAAATTCCAAAGACTCCTTGATATTCATGCTGATAAGCAGAATAACCATGGATACCGCAATATTCAATATGATTAAAACATCTATTAAAAATGAGTCCAGCGGTATAATCAGAAGCAATACAATCATTACTACGATCAAAGATACCGCATTCTCGAATATTCTTTTCATATTTTACTCCATCTTTTTGTTTATACGGAATACTTTGACCAGAATCTCGGCCACTACTCCATAATATTCGGACGGAATTTCGCCATCCAACGGAGTGGATGCATAAATTCCTCTGGCAAGAGGTTTATTTTCAATTACCATGACTCCGTTTTGTTCAGCAATTTCCACAATCTTCAACGCGACATAATCCTGACCTTTTGCGATCAAAATAGGCGCATTATCGTGATCAATATCATATCGAAGAGCCACCGCAAAATGCGTAGGGTTACGAATAATCACATCCGCATCCGGTACAGCCTGCATCATACGCGATCTCGCCATACTTTGCTGCTTGCTTCGGATCTTTCCTTTTATTTGCGGATCACCTTCCATCTGTTTATACTCTTCTTTTACTTCCTGTTTGCTCATCTTGATCTTTTTCTCATACGACCAGCGCTGATAAAAGAAATCAAAACCAGCAATTGCTGCAAAAACCATACCAATCCTTAGAATTAATCGGATAACAGCCTGCAAAGTATATTCTGAAGATGCAATCGGGTCCATATCTATCATCTGGGCAATGACTACAATCTCACCTCTCAAAAGCTGAAAGATAATAACGCCAAGTACCACAATCTTCAGCGCCGATTTCAAAAGCTCTACCAAGTTTTTCCCCGAAAACAGATTTTTGATCCCTTTCAACGGGTTCAGTTTCGATAGATTGAATTTTGTCGGCTTCATAGTAAAAAGAAATCTCGTCTGAACTCCAGTAGCAAGTATTCCGAACAACATTGCAATTGATGCAAAAGGAAACACACATTTCGCAATCGCGACAACTGTTCTCATACCTATCTGTTGAAGATTTCCCAGAGACAATTCTGTAATGTTCTCAATAGAAGTAATCTGAAATACAAACATATTCCGGACTGTCTCATAAATCATCGGAAATAACATCCGCAAACAATAGAAACACCCTACAAGCGAAACGACCGCGATCACATCTTTACTAGTGGCAACATTACCCTCTTTTCGCTGATCCCTTCGCTTCTTAGGTGTGGCTTTTTCGGTTTTGTCATCTGCAGCCAACCGCGTTCACTTCTCTTTCTTTCAAAAAGTAGATTTATATAAATGTTAGTATTCCCTGAGCTGTCTTCATCATTGTCGACAAAATCTTTTCCAGATATTCGCCAATCGGCGAAAATAAAATAAGCAACAAGAGCATACCAACGATTAATTTCATCTGAATATTCACTACAAATATACTGATCTGCGGCACTGCCTTATTTAAAACTCCGACTCCAATTTCCACCAGAAATTCTGCCGCTACAATCGGAATGGCAAGCCTTACCCCCATTTCTATACATTCCAAAAAGATATCAATCATTCTCAACCCAAGCCCCTGAGTAATTACCACACCCCCATATGGTACAATTTCTGCAGACGTTACTAGAATTTTCATCAGAGCAAGATGCCCATCCACTCCCAAAAAAAGAAGAACGAACCAAGCCTGCAGAAGACTTCCTGTCACCGGCTGCTGCGCGTTACTCTGTGGATCATAAACGGTAGCCATAGACAGACCTAAGTTAAAATCAATGATATACCCTGCAAAAGTTATGATAAAAAAAAACAATTGCATGATGAATCCCAGAAGGAATCCTATTGCAAATTCTTTGACCAAGAGAAATCCAAGTTCCAGCGAATTCGCCGTCACAAATGCCTTATCCGATGAAAAAGAATAGACCAACAATGTCAAGATCATAGTAAGGCCTGACTTTATGTGCATTGGTATATTACTTCTTCCCAGGATTGGATTCAGCAATACAAAGCCAGCCATTCTCATCAGAATCAGGGAAAACAAAGTCAACTGTGCGGTATCGTTAATCAGCATACTACCACTCCCCCAATATCACATCATCCCTGTTGGATCAATGTGAATATTCTGATGGTAAAATCCTGCAATGTTTTTAACATTCCGCTCCCAGTGAATACCAATATCATACCAATCACCAAAAGCTTCGGAACAAACGTAATCGTCTGCTCGTGAATCTGAGTCGCCGCCTGTAAAATAGAAATGATAATACCAACAGCCATACTGATAATCAAAAGTGGCCCTGCAAGCTCTATCACCAGTAAGAATACATCATACATCAATCCTTCCAATACACTGGTTGCCATCTACATTCCTCCTTCAACGATTAAAACTGCTTACAATTGTCGAGAATAACAATTCCCATCCATCTACACTCACAAAGAGCAATAACTTAAACGGCAACGAAATCATTGCCGGTGGCAACATCATCATTCCCATAGACATCAATGTACTGGACACAATAATGTCTATCAACAAAAATGGAATATATAACAGAAATCCTGAGACAAATCCTCTTTTTAACTCACTCGTCATAAAAGAAGGAATGACTACTGTCAACGGTAGTTCCTGTACATCTTCCACTTCCTCAGTATTCGAGATCTCTGTGAACAATTCCAGAGAACTTTGCTCCGTATTGCGGAGCATAAAGCGCTTCAATGGTGCTTGCGCCCGATCCAACGCTTCCTCAGTACTGATCTGTTGTTCCATATATGGGGTGTAGGCTTCGGTATTGATTTCTTGAATTACCGGATCCATAATAAACAATGTCAGGAAAAGAGCAATTCCCACCAAAACCATGTTGGGAGGTGTCTGCTGAATTCCCATTGCATTTCTTAAAAAGGAAAGAATAATCACAGTTCTTGCAAAAGAACTCACCATGATTAGGAGAGACGGCAGAATTGATATAAGCGTCAGTATTAACAAGATGTTCAATGTAGGGACTTGATTCCCATTTACATTGATCAGTGAGTCATACATTAAGTCTTACCTCCTCTTATTTCCCATGTTCCCCAATTTTTCCATAATTGCACGAAAATCGAGGGGCATTTTTTCGTCGTCTTCCGGCCCTGGTCCTAGAGGAAGGAGCTCCTCCTCTGTAAGTTCTGTAAGGACTTGAATCTGTCCCGCGGTAACTCCGATCAGTAAAAATTTACTACCAACCTGCACAATTGCAGCATGTCTGTCCTGCCCAAGTGTTATCTGGTCAACAAGTCTCATATACGTGGAACTGCTACTCCTGCTCAGCCCTTTTCCTATGTACTTACTTGCCAGGTAACTCAGATAAATAATCAGAACTACCACGACAAACGTGACGATTACTCTCCACATATAACCCCTTCCTTATTCCAGTGCTGTAAAATTCACTTTCATAATTTCTGTGATTCGGATACCGAAGTTATCCTCCACAACCACGACATCACCTTTTGCGATACACTGTCCATTCACAAAAAGATCTACTTGCTCACCGGCAAGCTTATCCAAAACAACCAATGATCCTTTTGTAAAATCTAAAATGTCCTTGACCAGCTTCTTCGTTCTTCCGATTTCCACAGAAATCTCCAACGGAACTCCCAAAATCAGTTCCATATTCTCTTCCTGACCGCCAGCTATTTCGGTATCCTGTTTTAACGACGGCGTAGAAGGCGCATGCGCACGAATCATTTTTGGCTCTGACGACACTTCTTTTTTGTTTTCCATCATCTGCTGCTGTGCCGCCTGCATCTGCTGCATCTGTTGCATCATCTGCTGCATCATCTGCATCTGCATCATAGATACTTCCGGTGACATCATCGGTTGTGCCGCCATCATAGGCTGTTGCTGCGGTATTGCATCTGCTGCCATCGCTGGCTGCTGTGACACCGTTCCTGTTGTCATAGTAGGTTGTGGCGTTGCCTCTGCCGGCGACACCGCTGGCTGAACCACTGTCTCCGAAACCGATGCTGGTTGTGACACTGCCACCTCTTCTCCAACACCGCCCTGCAGCAATTTTTCTATCTCTTCCTGAGACATCATACCGCCTGAAGATGCGGCCGGTTTACTTTCCACTGATTCCGCTCCTGAAGACGAGTCAGACATAACACTGCTGATATCCACAATATCTTCTTCCGGAAGAAATCCTTTGACAAGACCTTTTGCCAATTCCATTGGCATAACATTGAAAAATTCACTTTCAAATTTGTCTGCAATCCTCAAGGTAAATGCAACCATTACCTTTGGCATATCATCGGTAAAATATTTCTCCACAAATTCCTCTTCAGATTTCACTTCATAGGATATAGGTGTGGAAATATTCACTGTCTCGCCAAGAAATTCTGATAAAGCTGTCGCAGACGCGCCCATCATCTGATTCATGACCTCACAGA
>JAAVXR010000040.1 GCA_022790755.1 Hespellia sp.
CCTGCATAGAGATCCAAGATTGCCAGATGATTCTTTCGATTCAGAAGTGTCTGGTGCTCATTCTGCCCATAAATATCAATCAAAATGCTGGCGGCGTCTTTCAGAAGCCCCATACTGACGGTTTCTCCGTTAATTCTGCTGACACTGCGACCCTCCATAAGTTTTCGACTGAGTACAACCTGTCCGTCTTCCGGGAAAATATCAATTTCCTCCAAGCGTTTCACCAACCTCTCGTCATTCACCGTAAAAGTTAGCTCCACTAATCCGAAATTCGCTTCATTTCGAAGCATATCCGCAGTATATCTTCCGCCCAAAGCCAGTCCTACGGACCCCAGAATGATCGACTTACCTGCTCCGGTTTCTCCGGTCAGTATATTCAATCCCGGCCCAAAATCCACCTCAATCTCCCGAATCAAAGCCAGATTTTTCACGTGTAAATTCTGTAACATCCCTTTCTCCTGTTCTCTCACATCTGAAAAATATACGTAAACCACGCAACACTTTCTCAAGACCGGTCAATAATCTTCCGTATTTTATCCATCACCAAAATGGTATCATCCACCGTGCGAATCGCACACATAATCGTATCGTCGCCGGCGATACAGCCTACCACTTCCGGCCACTTCATATTGTCAATTGCAGCGGCTACAGCCATCGCCATCCCGGAAACCGTCTTGATGACAAGGATATTTTGTGCCATATCCATCGCCGCAAATCCATCCTGCAATACTCTGCGATATTTTTCACTGATTGTATTTTCCTCCGGCAGAAGAATCACATATTTTTGTCTTCCAGTATTGGTTTGTACTTTTGTCAATTTTAAGTCGCGAATATCTCTGGAAACCGTGGCCTGCGTCACTTTAAAACCTTCCTGATTCAAAAGCTCTGCCAGCTCTTCCTGCGTTTCTATGTCGTTTTGCCCAATCAATTCCACTATTTTTGCATGACGGCTGACTTTCATTTTCCTAATTTCCTTTCATTTTCCTGCGCATCGTCTTCAGGAAGCTTTCGTTGCTTAATTTAATAAATCCTGCGGACTCTCCCATTCGTTCGATTCGGATTCGATCTCCGGTGGTCAGAGAAATCCCTTCTTTTCCGTCAAAAGAAACAGAAGTCTGTTCCGTTCCACCATACCTTGCTTTGCCGATTTCAATTTCAATCCGGTCCTCCGCCGATAACACAATACTGCTTGTGTTCAAGGAATGTGGACAGATTGGCGTGATGACAAACATCTGTGCCGTGGGCTCTACAATCGGCCCTCCCGCTGAAAGATTGTATCCGGTGGACCCTGTCGGTGTGGAGATGATGACACCGTCCGCCTTGTAACTGTTCAAAAGTTCCCCGTCTACATAAATATCAAAATGTACGATGCGAAGAGATCCTTCTCTGGTAATCACGATATCGTTTACCGCTGATTTTGGAGGGGCGCCATTGACACTTCCCTGCATCATCATGCGAAATTCCATATAATAATTATTTGTAAATAATCTGGAAAGATTCTCTTCGATATTATTTACTTCCACCTCCGCCAGATATCCCAGCGTCCCCATATTGATTCCAAGAATAGGAATACCGGTTCCCCGCAATTCTCTTGCCGCCTGGATCAGGGTTCCATCGCCACCTAATACCAGTGCACAATCAATATCCGAAGGAATCGACTCCGGTAAAATATATCCTTTTGTGTCTTTCTGTGCCAGAATGCATTCCCGATTGCACGATCGAATATAATCGCAAATACGGTGGGTCACCTGAAAATCAGGATCTTTCATTTCATTTGTAATAATGTAAAATCGCTCCATAGGATCTCCTTACTATGTCAGTGCCTCAAAGGCTCTATCCGGCACAAAATCCAGATTCTCCAGAAAAACCTTGCCTGGAGAATCCGAACATTTTTTTAAATGTAGAAGATACTCGATATTGCCCTCCGGCCCTTTGATCGGAGAAAATGTGATATTCTGAACCAAAAATCCAATGGAACAGGCATAATCTACAATCTTGTGAATGACTTCTATGTGTGTACTTTTTTCTCGGACCACGCCTTTTTTTCCAACTTTTTCACGTCCGGCCTCAAACTGTGGTTTGATCAGTGCTACAATCTCTCCGTCGGGAATTAGGTAATTTCGAATGGGTTCCAATACTTTCGTCAGAGAAATAAAAGAAACGTCGATCGAAGAAAATGCGATGGGTTCA
This sequence comes from Hespellia sp., assembly GCA_022790755.1. Classification (GTDB taxonomy): domain Bacteria; phylum Bacillota; class Clostridia; order Lachnospirales; family Lachnospiraceae; genus Mediterraneibacter_A. The sequence continues at coordinate 2,191 of JAAVXR010000040.1, forward strand.
CCAATGTCTTCCGGCTTCACATAGCGGATGTTTGTTTTTTCCATACACACGACGCGTGCATCTTGCCGAAGTTTCCAGTCTAATTGCCCTCGCCCCACATCAATGGCGAAAACTTTTTTTGCACCATTTTGCAACATACAGTCTGTGAATCCGCCGGTGGAAGATCCGACATCCGTACAGACTTTATCTTTCACAGAAATATCAAACTCAGCGATTGCCTTTTCCAGCTTCAGCCCACCGCGGCTTACATAAGGCAGTGTATGTCCTCTGATCTCAATCTGTACCGTTTCCGGGAAAGCTGTTCCGGCCTTATCCTCCCGCTGTCCGTTCACAAAGACGTTTCCAGACATGATGACAGCTTTCGCCTTCTCCCTGGAGGACGCAAGATTTCTTTTTACAAGCAATACATCCAATCGTTCTTTCATTTTATTCATTCCTATAATTTACTATGAAGGTCCGTTGCCAAACAAGTGGCATGCATTCAGGACTTCCGGTTCACCAGCTCCAGCACCAATTGTTCGAGAAATGGATTCTTCCTGGGAGCCGACTGTATCGCGTCCACGGCTCGGTTGGAAAGGCATTCCACTTCCTCTTTGGCCTTTTCCAGTCCCTTCCAAGTGACATACGTCGTCTTTTCATTGCGGGCGTCGCTCAGCACCGGTTTCCCGAGGACTTCCTGTGTACTGGTGACGTCCAGAATATCGTCCTGGATCTGAAAGGCCATTCCGATATCCGAAGCCGCCTGCTCCATGCGCTGTATTTCTTCTTCCGGCGCACCAGCAAGAATGGCGCCGATCATCATGGAAGCTTCAATCAGAGCTCCTGTCTTCAATTTATATATAAAATGCAATCGTTCACCAGAAACTGCATGTCCACTCTCTTTTACGTCCACGACCTGACCGCCGATCATTCCGTAGATTCCGGATTTTTCTGCCAGCACTTGTAGGGCTCTTCCAATCGTTTTGCTGTCATCTGGATATTGAGAAAAAGCGGTAAAGGCTGTCTCAAAAGCATAATTCAGGAGTGCATCTCCCGCGAGAATCCCCATGTCCTCGCCATAGACAATATGAGTCGTCTTCCGTCCTCTGCGATAGGCATCGTTGTCCATCGCCGGAAGATCATCGTGCACAAGGGAATACGTATGAATCATCTCAATAGCTGCCATAAACGGTGAAACCAGCGCACTATCGCCTCCATACAATTGATAGGTCTCCTGCATCAACATCGGACGAAGCCGCTTGCCCCCAGCCATCAGACTGTATTCCATGGCCTCTGCAATTACTTTCTGATATTCCATTTTTTGTGGAAGAAATGCTCGAAGGATCTGTTCGATCGCCTCCACTCTTTCTTTGCGTTCTTCATTAAAAATCATGACATTCTCCAGTTTCATCCAGTATTTGGACCTTTTTCTCCACAGCATCGAGTGTGTCGTTACATTTTTTTAATAATTGTATACCATTTTGGTACAATGTAAACGATTCTTCCAGAGAAATTTCTTCCGTTTCCATTCGCTCGATGACCTTCTCCAGAGAATCAAACATCTCCTCCAGAGAAGCTTCCTTTTGTGTGGTATTTTCTTCCGTCATAAGCGGTCTCCTTCCTGATCTCCTTTGCTTCCGCCAGGACCACTCCATCCGTCATATAGACGGATAATAAATCGCCTGGCTGTATGGCTTGCACGGACTTTAAGGCTTCTTTCTGCTGATTTTGCACGAAAGAAAATCCCTTTTCCAATTTGGAAAGTGGAGAAAGTCCTCGCATTTTCTCAATCAAAATTTGTGTGCGATACCGATAATCCTTCAGACGATCTGTCATCAGTTGCCGAAGCATTACTTCCAGATCTGCAACGTATTGCCGCTTTTCATTGAGCTGTTGTCTGGGATGCATATATCGAAGCTTCAAAGCCGTTTGCTCCATTCTGCGCTTCCATGTCTCGATTAGCCAATCCATAAGTTGTTTCATTCGAGCCTGCCTGTCCAAGAGATGTTGGAATAGCGCTTCATATTCTGGAACAGCCAACTCTGCCGCCGCGGAAGGAGTCGGTGCGCGCAGATCCGCCACGTAATCGGCAATGGTAATGTCCGTCTCGTGTCCTACGGCGGAAATAACCGGAACGCTACACGCAAAGATCGCTCTCGCTACAGCTTCCTCATTGAAAGCCCACAATTCTTCAATGGAACCACCTCCGCGTCCCACAATCATCACATCCACATGTTTCTCTTCCAACATGCGAATCCCCCGGATAATACTGGGTACAGCCCCGTCCCCCTGTACCTGCGCTGGGTAAAGAATTAACTGGACATAGGGATTCCGTCGTCTGGCGATGTGAATGATATCCTGTATGGCGGCTCCCGTCGGTGCCGTCACGATTCCGATACGGGAGGGATAATATGGAATGGGTTGTTTGTATTGTGCGGCAAACATCCCCATCTCCTCCAACTCTTTTTTCAACGCTTCAAATCGTTCATACAGAAGTCCAGCTCCGTCCAGGAGGATCTCTCTGGCATAAAGCTGATACTTTCCGTCCCGCTCATATACGTTGATATTTCCGAGCACGACGACCTGCTGACCGTTTTGCATACGAAAAGAAAGCCCCGACCTGGCTCCTGCAAACATCACACAGGCAATGGTTCCGGACTCATCTTTCAAAGAAAAGTAGATATGGCCGGAGGTGTGATACTTACAGTTCGACACCTCGCCTTTTACATAGATACGGTTCAGCATGTAATCCTGTGTAAACATATTTTTGATATAGGAATTTACCTGCCTGACCGAGTATACATTTTTCATGTTGTCCCCACTCTGTGTATATTTTACAGCGCCCACAATTATACGAACTTCGCGAGTACTCCATTGACAAAGGAAGGAGCATCCTCACCACTGAAACGTTTTGCCAGTTCCACCGCCTCATTGATTGCTACGCCGTGCGGCACCTCCTCATCCCACAAAATCTCATATACGGCAAGACGCAGAATCGTCAGATCCACTTTATTCATTCGCCCTGTTTTCCAACCAGTCGTCTTTTCATTCAGCAAAGCGTCAATCTCTTTGATTTTCTCCAAAACTGCTTGGTATTTGTCCCGAATGTAGCTTAAGTCTTCTTCTCTGGCTTGCGTCAGATTCTCAAAATACAACCGTAAATGTTCCGGCATTTCTTCCATTGCATGAAATTCTGCCTGAAATAACATCTTAAAAATATGTTCTCTAAGTTCGGATCTGACCATTATTTTTCCTCGTCCATCACAATACCAGCCACTTTGATATTCACGTCTGCCACTTCCAACCCTGTCATGTTCTCAATGGCTGATTTTACTTTTTCCTGCACTTTGGCGGATGTCTCCACAATGCTGTATTCATATTTCATATTCAGAGCCAATGACACGGTAACGACCCCTTCCAGCACATCTACTTTTACGCCTTTGGATAGATTTTTCATACCCAATTTGCTGATGAGTTCGTTTGTAATGTTTCCGGCCATCGAGACAACGCCTTCCACTTCCGTAGCAGCAAGCGCGGCAATGATCGCCACCACTTCATCTGCAATCTTAATCTCTCCCATATTCGGGTCATTCTGTATTGTATACGTATTTCTCTCGTCTTTTGCCATATCATAAACCTCCTGTTGTCTCATATATGTTCCTATTATAGCAAATCCAGTGTCAAATGCAAAGCAGAAATCTCATTCATCGTCCAAATTCAGACAAGATGAGGCCCTCATTTCGCTCCAGCGTCATACGAATGCTCCATTCATGGACAAACAGAAGAAGTGGTCGGTCTTTCAAATCCTTGATTTTTTTCATATCGGAGGTACCAGTGATCTTTTCCAGATCCGGATTTTCATTTTCAATCCATCGAATATGCTCGTAGGGAAGATTGTCCATGCGAATCTCCACGTTGTATTCGTTGTTCAGTCTGTATTTTAAAACATCGAACTGCAATACTCCGACCACACCCACAATGATTTCTTCCATTCCGGTATTATATTCCTGAAAAATTTGGATGGCACCTTCCTGTGCAATCTGGTTAATTCCCTTGATAAACTGTTTGCGCTTCATGGTATCCACCTGACGCACCCTTGCGAAATGTTCTGGGGCAAAGGTAGGGATTCCTTCGTAACAAAATCGTTCTTTTACCGTGGTCAATGTATCGCCGATGGAAAAAATTCCCGGATCAAATACACCAATAATATCGCCGCCGTAAGCTTTATCTATGATTTTACGCTCGCTAGCCATCAGCTGTTGCGGCTGGGACAACCTTACCTCTCGTTCTCCTTGCATATGGTAGACAGACATTCCAGCTTCAAAAGCACCGGAACAAATTCTCATAAATGCGATCCGATCCCGGTGTGCCTTGTTCATATTGGCCTGTATTTTGAACACGAACGCTGAAAAATCAGGTTCTGTCATCGGATCAATTTCTCCTCGATCCGACATTCTCGGAAGCGGGGAAGACGTCATCGTCAGAAAATGTTTCAGAAACGTCTCGACGCCAAAATTTGTCAGTGCAGAACCGAAAAAAACGGGGGAAAGTTCCCCTTTGCTTACCAGCTTCTGATCAAATTCGGCGGAGGCGCCGTCCATCAGTTCAATCTCTTCTTCCAGCGTCAACTTGGCGGCCTCTCCCAGGATATTCTGGATATTTTCATCCCGGATATCTATGGTTTGTACATCTCCCTGTGTTGTTCCTTTTTTTGTGTCAGAAAACAGCTCCACATGTTTTTTCTGGCGGTCGTATACCCCTTTGAAATTCCTGCCGGACCCAATGGGCCAATTGACAGGGCAGGTTGCGATTCCGAGTTCTTTTTCGATATCATCCAATAGATCGAAAGTATCCATTGCATCCCGATCCATTTTATTGATAAACGTAAAAATGGGAATATGGCGCATCACACAAACTTTGAAAAGTTTCCGTGTCTGCGCTTCTACTCCCTTCGATGCGTCGATCACCATGACCGCAGAATCCGCCGCCATCAGTGTACGGTAGGTATCCTCCGAGAAATCTTGATGTCCTGGCGTGTCCAGTATATTGATGCAAAATCCATCATACTGAAATTGAAGCACCGAAGAAGTCACAGAGATTCCCCTTTCTTTCTCAATCTCCATCCAGTCTGATACCGCGTGTTTTGACGTCGCTTTTCCTTTTACGCTGCCGGCCTGGTTGATCGCACCTCCATAAAGCAGAAATTTTTCTGTCAGTGTCGTCTTACCAGCATCTGGATGAGATATAATCGCAAAGGTTCTTCTTTTCTTTATTTCATTCGTAATATCTGACATGCCTCTCGTCTCCTGTAATTGATGTTTTACTGCCGCCAGCGATCTCTTCTTTATGCAGTCACCGGCGGCATTCATATGTAGTATAGCAACTTTCCATTTTTTCGTAAAGGGGAGATGTAAATCGTTTATGGGTGAATCGGAGTAATTACAATATTTTCCGGAGATATTTCTGTTTTTCGTGTGACAATATCCTCGATCTGTGCACGATTCGCATCCGTCAGTTCAGAGCTCTCCACCACGATATCTGCGGACTCTTCCGTCAAATTGACGACAGTCTCAGAAAATCCTTTGGATGCAAGCAGTGTTTCAATTGCCATTTCCTGCTCTGAGAGTTCTGTCATTTTTACCATCTGCGCAACCGCATCCTGTTTCTGATCGTCGCTGAGTCCCTCATTGTCGATGATCCCTTGCAGAACTTCCCGATTCTGGGAACGAACCTGCTCTCTGGATACTTTTGCCTCCGCCACAGTTGCGGCCGCCTCTGAATTCGTCAACACTGCTTCTCCAGGAGTTCCTTCCACGTCGCCGTCTGCATCGGAATCGTTGCTTTCAATGTCTCCATTATTGGCTTCCAAATCTTCTTCTGAGATGTCCAAAAGTTCCTGACTGGCCAGGTCCGCAGTCGTCTCCTCGGCGGCATCTTCTGTGCCTGGGAACAATTTTCCGGAATAATTCAAATATCCGGCAATGGCAATCATAACTGCCAATGTAGTAATAATAATCTGGTTCTTTTTGAAAAAGCGTTTCACTCGACTCCTCCTTTTATGAATCTTCTCGTTTCATTATTTTAATCTTATGCGCTTCCACTCCGAATAATGCCTGTGCCGCTTCGGTAATGTTCTGAATCGTAACCGGATTATCTCCACCTTGTGCGATAATGACAATGCCTTCTACTTCCGGTGTCATTTCCTTGCTGATATAAGGACTTTGGGTCCCATCGGAAGACTGTTCATAGATACTCGTCTGATCCAAAGTTTTATTCTGTGTCTTGCGGTTTCCGCCTGTACTGTCGCTTTCTTCGACCGTCTGGCTATCCGACTGCGCATCTTTTTCCACTACTTTTTCTCCTGTAGAGCGCAGCGTAATCATGACGCTTACCTTTCCCACTCCTTCCACCTGTTCCAACGCCCGTTCCAATTTTCGTTCCAGATTTGCTTCATAGGTCTCATATCCTGTCGGACTTCCCGAAAAACTTGCATCATCAACACCCCCATCATCCGTACGTTCTTTTTCACGAGAGGTGGGAAGTGCAATGACTACGAGCAAAATGCCGATCAAAAGAAGAATCAGCATTTTATTTTTATCTGGAAGTTTGGTTAGATCTTTCCAGTCCCACTTATTCCCCAATCCGAATTTCTTCCACATGAATACCCTCCTTGGATTCGTCCTGCATTTCTGCAACACTTTCATCTCCCGACAATTCTCCTGTCTGAGCTTCTTCCGACAAAAAATCAAATAGTTCCGATTCGCTGAGAAATTGTGCTGAATTTTCGATTTCCTGTTGTTCCTGTTCGTATTGGCGACTGCTGTACAAATCCCAGAATTGCTGTTCCATACCAAAAATCTTAAAAACAGGCGTCAACACCAACAAAATCAGAATCAGTCCCGTAAAAAAGCGAACATATTTGTGATAAGAACCGTTTGGGAGTAGCTGAATCACTGCGGTGAAGATCACCAGATAAAATGCTGCATTCGTCATCCATTCATATAGATACTGAAACATATATACACCGCCCTTTTCTTGACACTGTTTAACTGGTAGATGCCGCCACAATTGCCACTGTAATCAAAAACAAGATCGCGGTTGTCAGAATTACTCTCAGTAGTAATTCCGCCCCTTCACTGATACTGTCGATACATCCAACAATCCGTTTGTCGGAGACCGGCTGCACCACAGCCGCTGCAAGTTTGTACAAAAGCGCCATAGTTCCCATTTGCAACAGAGGAACCGCACAGATCGCAGCACACACAATTGCGCCCGCCATCCCGATACTATTTTTGATCACAAGGACCGTCCCCAGAACAACGTCGGTGATACCACCGATCGCATTTCCAATGCCCGGAAGTGACTGTGCGCCTCTGGTCACGATGCTGCGCTGCAATGTGTCGATTGCAGGCGAGAGAATTCCCTGTACCAGATTTAGTCCAATGATGCATCCCAACAACGTTTTTAAGGACCAGACAATGATTTTCCGAATCAGATCGGTGAACTGTGAGAGGTAATCTTCTTTGGAAAGATAGTTCATCACTTGAACCATGATAAATATATGGACCAGCGGAAGTAAAATATTCATAACGATTAGTTCCACCAGATAGATTAACAGCAACACGATATTGTAAAATACCAAAGAGCTGGTTGTCCCACAGGCTGCCGCAACCGCCAAAAAGTAGGTCGGGGCCAATATCCGCATAAATTCTAGCAATGTCTGAATATGGGTCTCCACCCCTTCCAACGCAAGACGGAAAGAATTCAGACAGATTGTCAAAAGCAACAGATACAAGATATAGAAACTGATTTCCGAGATCTGTTTATTCTGAAATGCACCGGAGAAATTGGAAAAAATTGCAGCAAATACCGAAATGATAAGAATATGTGCCAGCGCATTTTTGTTATAGCGGAACTCGTAGCTGATCTGATCTTGAACAAGTTGTACAAAAAGTTCCTTGGATGGTTCCAGATCCCCGTGAATGAGTGCGGAAACGGTATCCGCAAAGTTCAATTTTTCTTCGGGAAACAATTCTGCAAGATTCATATCAATTTCTGTGAAATCAAACTGAGCAAGAATCTTTTCTTCGATTTCAGAATCTTCTTCCATCTGAGATGTCGCCCTCACCGGCGAACAACAGAAAAACCAGCATACAACCATATATAATATCATCCGAACGATCCACTTTGTCCTGCGCCGTCTCATGTCAAAAATTCCTGAATGGTCTGTAAAAGTGCGGTCAATACCGGAACGCTCAACACCAATATCGACAATTTACTGAATAACTCAATCTGAGATGCGATCGTCTGATAACCAGAATCCTTACAGACACTGGAAGCAAATTCACCGACGTATGTAATCCCTACCATTTTCAGCAAAGTAGATAAATAGGAGGCATCTATTTTCATAAAACTTTGGATCTCCTGAAACATACTTACAAAAGCGCCCAATCGTTCCACAATGCATCCGAACAAAAGAATACTCACCGCTACACTCATATAGATCCCATACTCTGCCCTGCCACTCTTAAATTGAATGGAAAGCAGAACTCCAAGTACACCGATCATTGCAATTTGTATGATATTCATGTTTTCCTCCATTCTGTGTGCACTTTGCAACACAAACAGATATGCGAATTGCCTTGACTCAACCATCTACGATCCAAGAACTTCTCTTACAACGAAAACAGCCGTTGTATGGTCAAAAACAAATCATAAATATATGGAAGCACCCATCCAAGAACCAAAATCAATCCGGCAAAGCTGACCAAAAAAGCTTGTTCTTCTCTGCCACTGTGTTTCAAAACCTGACTTAAAATCGAAACCAGGATTCCCACCGCGGCAATTTTAAAGATTAAATTCACTGTCATAAGCTCCTCCTATATCAGAACAATTACAAGGAACAGCCCTCCCAGAATTCCCATGCAGCTACTTAATCTTTTTTTACTGCTCAGAGCTTCTCTCGTTTTCTCAATTTCCAGATTCATTCGATTCATATATAAATGCAATGTACCTGTTCCCGTTCTGGTATCCATCTGTCCAAGACTGTTTCCAAGTTCCTTTAGGATTATGATATGTTCTGCCCGTAAATGTAGCACGGCGAGTTCTTCTTCCATACATTGATTCCAAATCTCAGGAAAGGAAGCTTCTCGGCGTGCTTCCACTTCATGCTCTAGACGATTCAACCAGGAATGATACGGCTCCTGCACTCTTACCGAAACACGACCGAACAGCTCGCCCAGTGGCGCCCGTGTGTATTCCATTTCTCCCTTCAACATATAAATCAATTGTTGCAGATAAATCAAATTTTCCAAATATTTCTGATAATCTGCGGCATATAGAAAGCCTGTACCCATACTGGCAAGAAAAATCAGGATACAACCGATCAGTTTCTGCATCTCACTCCCACCTTTGTCCTTATTTTTATTCAATATATGAGGACAAGACTGTAGATATGCATAAACATCTGGAAATCATGGCAGAAATCCAAGATGCTCCAACAGAATTTTGCAGCCCATCAGGATGAGGACTGCACCTCCAAACAACTCTGCCTTTGACTTGTATTTCATGCCAAATACATTCCCAATCCGTATTCCAATTGCCGATAGAAGAAACGTGATGCTTCCAATAAAACAGACAGCCGGAAGGATTTCTACCTGAAGGAACGCAAATGTAACCCCGACGGCCAACGCATCAATACTTGTCGCAACGGCTAGTGGAAACATGGTTTTAAAATCAAATTCTGCACTGACAGACTCTTCCTCCTTCTGAAAGGACTCTTTTACCATATTCCATCCTATGATTCCCAGTAGAATGAATGCGATCCAATGATCAATACTGACAATAATGGCCCGAAACCGCACCCCCAAAAGGTAGCCAAGCCAGGGCATCAACGCCTGAAAGCCTCCAAAATAGGCTCCTGCAATCAAGGAATGTCGGATACTCATCTTTCGGAGGGAAAGTCCCTTACAGATGGACACTGCAAAGGCGTCCATAGAAAGCCCCACTGCAATCAAAAAAAGTTCCCATAATGCCATGATTTTTCTCCTTTACTTCTGCTATTGTTTTTGAGTTGAATAGAAAATTTTTTACATTGTTGTTGGCAAATTGCATGGTATGTGTTCGGAATTGCTCCGAGCTTTGAATCTAAGTGCTTCTAGAATGTTCTGAATGAAAAGTATAGCAATGAGACGCAACCGCCCTCAATGCGCCGTCCATGGCACAGATCGGGCTTTCGGTGGCATCCTTGCCGCCGAATTGCTGGGAATTGACAGAACATGTAAGAAGCACTAAGATTCTACGCAGTCGCGCTTCCGAACACATACCATGCAATTTGCCGGATATACGTTGTGAAATATTTTTTCTGTTAAACAGGAAGTATATCTATATCCGCCAATTTTAGTGATTAGCCATATTCAGGATTCCGGCCATGGAGCGCTGCCGGCTGACATGACCGGAATCCGTCCTCCTGGCGCATACACGAAAAAAAGACCTACCTGTCCCTGACAGATAAGTCTCGTCATTTCATACAAAACCAGGAATTCCTTCCAGTATGTTGGTCTTGTCACGCTTCTGCGCCGACTACTCCCTTATTTCGTGATATCTTAGCATAACTTTCTGAAAAAAGCAACCCTTCCTGCGTATTTTTTGAAGCTTTGGTTTCCGTACCATACAGGAGACTTCCCCGCTCATCAAAAACGGCTTTCACCGTTCCTACACTGGGCTGGTTGCTTAACAGAACATATCGTTCAAAACGTCTCTGTTTCATTAAATGGTTGACTACCGGCCGGTTTTGAATCTCCTCCATAGAGTCTCCATGCACGCTGGCCAGCATTTTACAACCACAATGCATGGCATATTCAATGGCATGCACATCCTGTGGAGTACCAATCTCATCCACGGCGATCACTTGCGGAGACATGGAACGAATCAACATGATCATCCCCTCTGCTTTGGGGCAACAGTCAAGGATATCGGTTCTCATTCCAAGCTGGTTCTGGGCTACCCCCATATAGCAGCCACCCAGCTCCGAACGTTCATCCACCACACCGACCGTACAACCTTTGATGTAATCATTTCCATTGGAAATCTGACGGATTAAATCTCGAATCAGAGTTGTCTTTCCACACCTTGGAGGCGAGACAATCAATGTGTGACAAAGCATCTTGTTTGCCGTGATATAAGGAAGGACCTGATCGGAGCATCCGATGACCTCATGAGAGACTCGAATATTAATCGAAGAAATGAAATGCATATTTTTGATGCTATTTCCCTCGATAATCGCTTTTCCAGACACACCGACCCGATGGCCTCCCTCGATTGTTATAAATCCCTGTCTCATCTCATGTTCATATGCATACAGAGAATAATGGCTGATATACTCCAGTGTTTCCCGGATTTCTTCTTTTGTTACAATATGCTCATTTTCATTATAAAGTGAAGGAATAATTTCATGGCCTCCACTCGTAATGATCAGAGGTTGTCCAATCCGCATACGAATTTCTTGAAGATCATCAAATGCGATATCTTCCTTTTGCAACACTGCCTGTACAGGTTTTGCCAACACCTGTAAAATCTGGCTTTTCCTTCTTTGTATCTGATTCGATTCCGCCACTTTTATTCACCTCCATATACAATATATGCGAGTGAATTTAAAAATATGACGTATGTTTTTTCTTTTTATTCGGCTACATCCTTGATACTGAAGCTGAATCTACCCATCTTATCTTTTCCAAGGCAGACTACTTTCACTTTTTGTCCGACGGACAGTACATCTTCTACTTTCCGAATTCTTTCTTTGGAAATTTTAGAAATATGAACCATTCCTTCTTTTCCAGGCGCAAATTCAACAAATGCCCCGAACTCTTTGATACTGACAACTTTTCCCTCGAACAGTTGCCCTGCCTCAAAATCTGTTGTAATGATCATGATGAGTTTCGCCGCTTCTTCCATGCTTTCTTTTTCAACCCCGCAAATAGAAACGGAGCCATCATCCGTGATGTCAATTTTTACGCCGGTCTGCTCTATGATCGTATTGATTGTCTTTCCTCGCTGACCAACTACATCTCCAATCTTCTGTGGATCAATCTGAATCTGCATGATCTTTGGCGCATATGGACCGACTTCTGGCTTCGGTTCAGAGATTGTCTTGGCCATCACTTCATCTAAAATATAAGTTCTCGCTTTTTTGGTTGCTGCAATTGCTTCTTCCACGATGGCACGTGTCAGACCATGGATTTTGATATCCATCTGAATCGCTGTGATTCCTTTGTGAGTACCAGCCACTTTGAAATCCATATCGCCGAAAAAGTCTTCCAATCCTTGGATATCGGTCAGAACCAGATAATCATCATCCGTATCACCCGTCACCAATCCTGCAGAGATACCTGCTACTGCTGATTTGATCGGAACACCAGCGGTCATCAGGGACATGGAGGATGCGCAGATACTTGCCTGTGAGGTAGAACCGTTGGATTCAAAGGTTTCAGACACGGTACGAATCGCATATGGAAATTCTTCTTCTGTTGGAAGAACCGGAATCAATGCGCGCTCTGCCAATGCTCCGTGTCCAATCTCCCGGCGTCCTGGGCCTCTGGATGGTTTCGTCTCTCCTACGGAATAGGATGGGAAGTTATAATGATGCATATACCGTTTGGAAGTCTCCGCTTCATCCAGCCCATCCAGTCTCTGTGCCTCCGAGAGCGGCGCAAGTGTAGTGATCGTACAGATCTGTGTCTGACCTCTGGTAAACATTGCAGAACCGTGTACACGCGGGATCAGATCAATTTCTGCTGCAAGTGGTCTGATCTGATCAATTGCACGCCCATCCGGACGCTTATGATCTTTGAGAATCATCTTACGAACCGTTTTTTTCTGATACTGATACACAGCTTCTCCCAGCACCGCAAGCCATTCTTCATTCTCTGCAAATGCCTCGGTCAATTTCTCTGTGATTTTACGGATATTCTCCTCGCGGGTTTGCTTTTCATCGGTAAATACTGCCTCCTCCATCTCAGCCGGCGGTACGATCTCTTTGATCGCGGAAAAAAGTGCTTCCGGTACTGCACAACTTTCATAAGTATGCTTCGGTTTTCCACACTCTGCCACGATCGTATCAATAAAAGTGATCACTTTCTGATTCAATTCATGTGCTGCAAAGATAGCGTCAATCATCTGATTCTCTGGCACTTCATTTGCGCCGGCTTCAATCATGATGACTTTCTCCCGTGTGGAAGCAACCGTCAGTGTCAAGTCGGATACTTCTTTTTGGGCTGCTGTAGGATTGAATACAAATTCCCCATTCACCAGTCCAACCTGTGTCGTGGAGATCGGGCCGTCAAAAGGAATATCAGAAATACTGGTTGCAATCGCTGCACCAAGCATAGCCGTCAACTCCGGTGAGCAATCCTGCTCCACTGAAAGCACCAAATTCTCAAGCGTCACATCATTTCGATAATCTTTTGGGAACAGTGGGCGCATCGGACGGTCGATGACACGACAGGTCAAAATTGCGTTTTCAGAGGCTTTCCCTTCTCTTTTGTTAAAACCTCCTGGAATCTTTCCCACAGAATACAATCTCTCGTTGTATTCCACACTCAACGGGAAAAAATCAATTCCATCTCTTGGCTTCTCAGATGCAGTTGCCGTACACAGGACCGTAGTGTCTCCATAATGCATCAACACTGCACCATTCGCCTGCTTTGCCACTCGTCCAACATCCACGCAAAGCTTCCTTCCAGCCAGTTCCATTTCATACTTTTTATACATATTCTTCTCCTCTTTCTGATATTTTGGGGCAGAAGATACCGAAACTACTGAAAAAGATACTGAAAACCTGCAATACCCTTTTCAGTGGTCTCGGTTGTGTGCATCTGCCCAGAATCTAAATCATTATATCACACTCTCTTTTCATACGCAATCACGAGAAAAGAAAATATCAACGCCAAATTTCCAAGAAAGACAAGTTTCCCACAAAAAAGGAAGACTAGGCTCCCTCTGACAACCCATCTTCCTCTTTTGTAATGATTTATAGAGTTTGTTGTATTCTTAATCTTTCAAACGGAACTTAGCCACCATTTCTTTCAGAAGTGCCGCTTGACTCGACAACTCCTCGCTGGCGGCAGCACTACTTTCCGCCGTCGAAACATTGTTCTGTACAACCTCAGAAATTTGCTCAATTCCCTGTGTGATTTGTACCGCGTTAGCAGATTGCTCCTGTGTATACGCAGCGATACCGTCAATCAGATGACTCATCTCATCTGCCTTGGCCACAACTGCAAGCATGGATTCTGATGTATCCTGAGCAGCGCGTGTTCCCTCTGCCATAGAGTCCAACGTCTGGCCTAAGAGCACCGTAGTCTCTTTGGCCGCTGTAGATGACTTCCCTGCGAGCATCCGCACTTCATCTGCCACTACTGCAAAACCTTTCCCCGCTTCACCTGCTCGGGCCGCTTCCACCGCGGCATTCAAGGCCAAAATATTCGTCTGGAATGCAATATCTTCGATGGTTTTGACGATGGTATGTATTTCCGTGGAGCGATCACTGATCTTCTGAATCACTTCCGTCATATTCTGCATTTTCTCACTGCTGTCCGTCAATCCCTCCTTGACATCCTGCGCGATGCTATTTGCCCGTTGAGCGCCTTTGGCGATCTTCTGAACACTTTCCGAAACAGAATTGATATGTTCAGCCAATACATCCACCTCGGAAGCCTGCTCTGTGGAACCCTGAGAGAGCGCTACCGCTCCACTGGATACTTGCGTGGCCCCTGCCGCCACATCATGGGAAGCAGCGTGCAACTGACCCATTACACTATTGAGTTGCAAGGATATTTCATTCAAGGAATCTTTAATTTTTGAAAATTCTCCAGTATACTCCTGTTCCAGAGTAAAAGCCAGGTTACCTCCCGCAATCTCGCGCAACGTTTTGGCAATTTCATTTATGTAGGTGACATAGTCCCGCAGGCGGATTGTGACCTGATTGAAATCATCCGCCAGCACGCCCAACTCATCGTTCGACTGATACTGGATGGATTGATCCAGAGCGCCTTCTGCAATTCGGGTGGCGACTTGGCTGAGTTCTTTTACCGGGCGACCGATAATACGCCGCACCTGAATAATGACCAGTAATGTAAGAATGATTACTGCAAACACTGCCACCATCAGCATTGTTACCGTAAGCTGACGCAATTCCGCGAGCACTTCCTTCTGAGAGACATAGGCCACTGCCATCCAGTCGCTGCCCGGGACCTGGGCCACCTGAATATAGGTCCCCTTATTCAAAAATAGTCCAGTCTCTCCTTCTGCAATTTTCTGACCTGCAAAGATATACATTTCCGAATCCAGATCTCCCAGCTTTTGGCCGGTAATTTCTGAGTCTTTATGACCGATGATCGTATCCGTCCTGGTGTCCACTAAAAAGATACTACCAGTATCTTCAATCTGGATCTCACTGACAATTTTAGATATAGAATCCAGATAGACATCCGCAGCCGCCACACCGCGCACCACACCACTGCTACTTTTTAACACTCCGGATGCTCCTACCACATTCGACTGACTGTCCTCATCAAAATACACGTCTCCCAAAATAAAATTCTCAGAATTAATGCCATCCTGATACCAGCTTTTGGTCAACGCATCGAAATCTGGTCCTGGGACAAAAGAAGCATGATACAGCGATCCATCCGTGAGCGCCACATAGAGTCCGGCAGGATAGGCGTCGTTTTGATCCACGGTATGCTTGATATAGTCTTGCATAACAGGAATATCCATGTCCTCATATTCAATCGTGTCTCGCTGAGTCTCCAGCATAGTCAGTGTGTTGTTCATCCATGCGCGAGTTTCCTGTATCGTTCGTTCCGTGGTCGTTTGAAGCAGGGCCTCGCTCTTTTCCGATAATGCATCGGACATTTTAAAATAGACCACAGACAATAACACCGCCAACGCCAGTACTGCACTTACTACGGTGGCAAACACCAATTGTCCAGTAACACCTATACCCCGTTTTTTATTTGGGGTAGAATGAATGATTTGTTTCTTTTTTCGTTTCATGTCAAAACTCCCTCATAAAATATGTCCTATGATGTTTTCTTGAATTAAAGTAAACATAACATCACCTCTATTATATCAGGTAAATACTTACAGTACAAGAAATATATGGAAACATATGGAAACTCGAAGGCACAGTTTCTGTTTTCCGAAGATTTATTATTTCCTACGACACAAAAATCCCTTGACTGTCCCCTTAGGTCAGGGATTATACTGATCTCAGATTCGAATCAATCCGCAAAAAAGGAGAAAAAACATGTTTACAGTTGGAGAATTTTCTAAAATCTGTCAGGTAAGCGTAAAAACATTACATTACTACGACAAGATTGATTTATTAAAACCAATCAAGGTAGATCCGTTTACAGGATATCGCTATTACAGTCAGCCTCAGCTTGAGCGGATGCTTTTTATTCAGCGCCTGAAACGTTATGGCCTTCCTCTGGAAGAAGTGCGGGAATTCCTCGACTGTACACGAGAGCGCGCGTTATATCAAAGACTTCAGGAACAAAAAGACTATCTAAGACGACGGATGCAAGAGACCGAACAAGTGATTCGTGAAATTTCCTTGCACTTGGAAAATATTGAAAGGACTGGTGATATTATGGGATATCAAAAAGGATATGAAATCAAGATTGTAGAAACGCCTCAGAGAGCGGTACTCGCATGTAGACAGCATATGGGAGTCGATGAGTTTGGAAAATATTACAGTACTCTATATGAAAGAGTACCCAAGGATAAAGTGACGCCAAATGGAATTACCGGCGCGATCTATCACGATAAAGAATTTGATCCGGAACATTCCGATATTGAACTATTTGTAGGAATCCGGGAAAAAGAAAAAGCAGACAAAATCATGGAAACCGCACAATGTGCGATGACGGTTCACAGAGGAAATTACTCCTCCCTGTCAGACGCCTACGGTGCGTTAATCTCCTGGGTACAAAATAATGGCTATGAATGCAGTAGTGCGCCTTATGATATTTATGTCAAAACGGGATTTGACAGTCTGTCTATGGATGACTGGGAAACAGAAGTGTATTTTCCGATAAAGAAAAAATAAAAGAAGAGATAGCATCTCGTTTTGAACACGCAGTCACACTGCGTAAGTCTAAAAACCCGACGTTGGGGAAATGATTTTTCCCCAACGCCGGGTTTTTGCAGGTTTATTTTCTAAGACCAAGTCTTTCGATCAAAGAACGATATCTTTCAATATCTTTCTCTTTCAAATATGCAAGAAGTCCTCTTCTCTGTCCAACCATCTTCAGAAGTCCTCTTCTGGAATGATGATCTTTCGGGTTTGCCTTAAAATGCTCTGTCAGCTCATTGATTCTGGCTGTCAAAATAGCAATCTGTACTTCCGGAGAACCGGTGTCTCCTTCACTTCTTCCATATTCGGCAATGATTGCCTGCTTTTTTTCCTTTGCGATCATAGTTCTTTTCCTCCTTTTGGTTCTCTATAAAACGCCAGGCATTAAGTAATGGTGGAGTCCTCCAATTACCGAACACCGGCTGATCACGATTTTAAATATAGCACAGTTTTTCCGCCAAGTAAAGTACTTTATTCTGAAGACGGCATAATCAGATCCAGTAATTTATTGACATCCGAATCACTGTTTCCGATAAACATCATCATTCCTTTTGGAAGGTTCACATCCATGGATGTTTCTTCCCCGTAAACCGGTGACGCCGCAAATTCTTCCATGGTTGAAAGATAACCTTCTTTTACTTCCTCCACAGTACTGTAATTTCCATTGGTAGCTGCCGTCTGAAACGCCGTGCCACACTGTGCAAGACTGAGATTCGGCGTTGTTTTGACCGGAATCAGATAGCCGTCCGCTTCATTCTTTCGGGGAACCCCGATCTCATACTGACAATTTTTAAACATCTGCTTCATGGCGTTTAGAAAGCGGGTCTCCTGCTCTGGTGTAAATTCCATATCTCCCAGATTCACATCTGTAAAGCTCTCTTCATATTGTTGAAGGACTTCCTCTTCCGTCATCCCCACATGTTTTGCGTACTGTGCCACTTCCCCTTTACAGCTCGCATCCAGATATGCCTTAAGATAATCGCCAGCATCCAAAATTTCTGCCACGTGTTGATAAGGCGCCATGTACCCAGTCAACAGACTGGCCATGCAATTTTCCCAGTCTGACTCCTCTATCTGATAACCAGAATCTTTTTTCTTCAGATAAAGCGTCACTTTCTCAGAATCGGCCATTTTCGCATCTTCCAAAAGAGAAGCATCTTTTTCAAGAAGGGCAGTCACCTCATTCGTCAGGTTTGCAGACTGTAATTCTCTTACATACGCATCGTCCGTAGTGTTCACCGTTTCTCTGACGTCAACCGGCGTTATTTCCAGCCGAACTTTATATCCAGAATTGTATTTTTCTGCTTCTATCATATGAAACTGGACTTTTCCACAAGCTTCTTTTATAAAAGTACAATAAGCTTCTTTCAATTCTTCCGGAAAGGCAGTCACATAATCGCCATCCACTTTCTCAATTCCTTGTTCCAGTAAAAATTCTGCAGTCGCATCATCCCCTGCCTGTACCTTTTCCAATTGTTCTTTTACAAAATCATCTGCTTTTTGTTTTGTACATCCACTTAATGCGATGGTTGCCACACAAACGAATCCAACCAACAGAAATCTGCGGATTGCTGTCTTACTATTCTTCATTCTCCTCTTCCTCGTCATCATTGATCTCATGATTTTCTGGTTCCAAAATTGCAAACGCAATGTTTGTCGCATGGTCAGCAACTCTTTCTAGTCCTGAGATCGTATCGGAAAATACCATACCGGCCTCCGGAGAACATTTTCCCTTCGCCAGCCTTTTTACATGCAATTTCTGCAGCTTTTTCTCCATCTCGTCCACAGAATTTTCCAACTCCACGACTTCCTGCATATGTTCCTGGCTCTTATTGGAAAACATCTCCAATGCATAATCCAGCGTCTGTACCACCATGGACGTCATCTCCCTGAGCTGACGAATTCCTTTTTCGCTGAACTCTACCTGATGATTGATTCTCTGTTTTGCCGAATCTGCAAAATTTTCTGCATGATCTCCGATTCGCTCGATGTCGTTGACCACATGAAACAAACCTCCTATGAGCAGTGCATCTGCGTGGGGAAGTTCCAGTTCATTGATTTTCACCAGATAATTTGTGATTTTTTGGTTCAGAAAATCAATGTATCCCTCCTGCTCATACACCTTTTGTATTTTATCTTCATCTAACGTATACAATGCTTCCATGGATCGAATCAGATTCTCTTTCGCAATTTCTCCCATGCAGCGGATCTCCTGAATTCCGTTGACAACCGCTGTGGTGGGCCGTAGAATGGTCCGTTCGCCTATGTACTGTAATTGGTAAGCATCTTCCGGGGATGCATCTTTACCTGGAATAATCCGGTAAGTCAGTTTTACGATCCACCCCATAAACGGGAACAGCATAATCACCTCAAACACCTTGATCAGGGAATGGGTATTTGCCACAGCTCGTCCTGCATTTTGTCCGGATATTTGCATGATTGTCTCGGATATCGGACGCAACCCGAAGATCAGGATCAAAAAAATCAACGCTGATCCAACCAGATTAAACAACAGATGAATCCATGCGGCGCGTTTGGCATCCTTGTTTCCTCCAAGGCTTGCCACCATCGCCGACACACAGGAACCGATATTACATCCCAAAATCAGGAAAAAACAGATATTGAAATGAATCAACCCCTGGGACGCCATCAAAATAATGACACCGACCGTTGCGGAAGAGCTCTGTAATACTGCTGTCACCAAGAATCCCAGCAAAATACCTGCGAGCGGATTCGAAAGTGACTGTAAAAGATGAATCACTTCTGGAAGTTCTTTCAGCGATGTCATCGCATTCCCCATGGTGCTTAAGCCCATGAACAATATTCCAAATCCCAATACCACACCACCGGTTTTTTGCACCATCTGCTTTTTGCAGAGCATCATCATCAGTACGCCGATGATTACAAACAACGGAGCGATTTCTGAAAGATTGAATGCAACAAGCTGTCCGGTTATGGTGGTACCGATATTGGCTCCCAGAATTACACCAGCCGCCTGATACAGATTCATCAGCCCGGAATTCACAAAGCTGACGACCATAACCGTCGTCGCATTCGAAGACTGAATGATTCCGGTAAAGATGATACCAACGATCATTCCGATAAAACGGTTCTTTGTAAAAACCTCCAAAATCGAACGCATGCGGCTTCCTGCCACCTGCTCCAGTCCTTCACTCATCAGTTTCATTCCGTACAGGAACAGTCCCAATCCCCCAAATAACAAGAATACCGTCGTAATACTCATAAAGATCACCTGCTAACTTTCTCAAAGTACCTTTTTCCAAATGCTATATCTTTTTTCAGTTGTATTTTCAATGCTTCTATACTATCAAATTTCTGTTCTGAACGTTCAAACTCGCAGAACTGTATCACCACATTTTTTCCGTAGGCATCTCCCTCGTAATCATAGAGATAAGCTTCCGCCAGAAGAATGGAGTGCTCTTCCACCGTCGGTTTTACCCCAACGTTTCCGATAGCATCGTACCATTTGCCGTCCACCTGCACTCTACAGGCATACACTCCGCGCATCGGCATGATTTTTTTCTCTGGTGGAACGACGTTCATAGTCGGGAACCCAAGCTTTCTGCCCAAACGGTTACCAGGACAAACCATCCCCTCCAACTGATATTGATATCCGAGAAGTTCATTTGCCAGAGATATATTTCCCTCACTCAACGCCTCGCGAACATAAGTGCTGCTAATTTCACGTTCTTTGTATTTCTCTTTTTCTATCACATCCAAGTGATAACCATATTTTGGGGCAAGCTCTGCCAACATGTGAACATCACCTTTTTGCTGATATCCAAAATGGAAGTCTGTGCCTACCACAATGTATTTTGCATGCAGTTTTTCAATCAGAATCTTTTCAATAAACTGTTCTGCCTGCATCTGCCTGATTTCTTTTGTAAATGGACAGACAATCAAAACATCAACCCTGCCCTCGAGAAATGTTCGCTTTTCCGTTCCGGTAAGAAGCGCTTCACGATGCATATCAAAAGCAAATACAATACTTTTCACCTGTCTGTCAGAATACTCACATATTTTCTGAACCAGTTTCTGATGGCCCAGATGCAGGGCATCGAACTTTCCAAGCGTCACCGCTGATTCTTCTTCCACCTGAAAAGATGCTAAATCTGTTACATATTGCATGTCTTATCCTCTGATTTCTTCCTATTTTTTAATTCTGCTCTTCTGCCTGATAAAACATTTTGATGAGTTTTATCTTTTCTGTTTTTTGTTGATACTCATACAGCCCGACAAAATTCCCGCAGGCGTCATAGACTCGAAACATCTTTTTGAGACCTGGGTCCCATGTCCCTTGAAAATGTTTCTTTTCCAGCGGATTTCCATTATATGCAAGCTGCACGGCAGATTCTTTCAAGATTGCTTTCTGATATTCAGAAAACATCTGGTCAATCGGAGTTAGAATCTCCGGCAGTCTATCGCCTTTTACATAGGCTTCCACTTCTGAAAGCACATGACTCTTGGATATCACAAAACGCTCTACTTGCGTCCGTAAAAGACTTTCCATACAGCCTCCTGTTCCAAGACTGTCCCCGATATCATGACACAGAGTACGAATATAAGTCCCTTTGGAACAGTCAATCCGCAACTTTACTCTTGGCAGGTTCATTTCTAGAATGGAAATGTCATGAATCTGGACGCTTCTGCGCTTTCGCTCAACCGTTTTCCCCTCTCTTGCCAGATCACAAAGCTTCTTGCCACCAACTTTCAATGCACTGTACATTGGGGGAAGTTGTTGATATTCCCCAATGTATGTATGAATACAGTCCGTAACTGCCTGTTTTGTCAAATGCGCCGTATCGTTTCTCTCCAGTACATTTCCGGTCATATCCTGTGTGTCCGTCTTTATCCCAAGCAGAAGAACGGTTTCATAGGTTTTATCTTTGTCTGTCAAAAGCCCGCAGAGTTTCGTTGCTCTGCCAAGACATACCGGCAGGACCCCTTCTGCTTCCGGGTCCAGTGTCCCTGTATGCCCAATCTTTTTCTGTCCAGTGATTCCACGCAATTTTGCTACCACATCATGGGATGTGTAACCTTTTTCTTTATAAATGTTCAATACACCATGAATCATTTCTGTTTTCCGCTTTCTTTCGGCAATTGGTGTGCAATCTGGCGAAGCAGATTATTCATCACATCATAACTGGTCCCGCGCATTGTTACGCCTGCGGCACGTTCATGTCCGCCGCCGCCAAAATACTGCGCGATGGTGCTGACATTCACATTTCCATTCGAACGAAGGCTAACTTTAAACACCTGATTTTCCAACTCGTACATGAAAATCGCGACTTCCACTCCTTCTGTATTTCGAAGCTGACTGACGATCCCTTCCAGATCAGAGGGTTTGGCCTCGTAAAAATCCATCACATTTTTGGTAATCACACTGGCAATACATTTATGATTCAACAGAAGAATGCTTTCCAACAGTGCTCGCCCCAAAATCTGATTCTGGATGTAAGTTTTCACGTAATATGTGCGGTCTATGATGGCATTGGCGTCAATTCCTGTACGCAGTAATGTTGCCGCCGCCTCCATGGTCTCGGGAGCTGTGCAGGAGTACAAAAACACTCCGGTATCATGAGCAATTCCTACGTACAGAGCTTCTGCGACTTCCTTTGTAATCCGCGTTTGATCCATCAACCGGAACAATAATTCGCAAGTAGAACTTGCATCCGGTACGATATAATTGATATCAGCAAAGCTTTGATTACTGATGTGATGATCCACACAAAACGTAGATTCTGCCGTACGAAATAGACTCTCTGAAAAACCAAGCCTTTCACTGTCTCCGCAGTCTAGACTGATAAACAGATCGTATCTTTTGTTCTTTGGCGCAGTATGCTTGATCTGTTCTGTCCCTCTCAGAAATTCAAATGGTTCTGGAATCTCTTCCAGATATACGTCCGCCTGAATCTTTGGATAAACAGACGCCATGTACAGATACAATCCCATGCAGGCTCCGACACAGTCGCCATCCGGACGCACATGGCCCCCGATGGCGACAGATGTTTTATCTTTCAGAATTTCATCCAACATTTTTGTCATATTCATTCTGCCACTTCCCTATTGCCTTTTGCTATATCATCAATTTTCTTTGACATATTCACTCCATATTCAATGGACTGATCCAGAATAAACCGGATTTCCGGTGTGTTTCTCATATTCAGTGTCCTGGCAAGTTCGCGTCGAATATAACCTTCCGCGCTCTTGAGTCCTTTCAGGGTATCCTCCTGAACTTTTTCATCTCCCAACACACTGATATAAGCCTTGCAAGTCTTCAAGTCCGGCGCCACTTCCACCGCCACGACGGATGCCATCGGACTCACCCGCGGATCTTTGATACCGGCGCGCAGGATCATACTTAACTCGCGCTGAACTTCCGTATTTACTCTGGTATTCTTAATACTGTTTTTTCTCATCTTTCAATTTCCACCATTTTATATGCTTCCACCTGGTCATCGACTTTGATATCATTGTAATTTTCAAATACAAAACCGCATTCATAACCAGATTTTACTTCCTTGACATCATCTTTGAATCGCCGCAGAGATGCCAGTGGTCCGTCAAATACCACCACACCGTCTCGAACCAGTCTCACGGAACAATTCCGTTCAAACATACCGTCTGTGACGTAAGCACCCGCAATCGTTCCCACGCCGGACGCCTTGAATGTCTGACGTACTTCTGCATGCCCCAGGATCTTTTCTTCAAATACTGGATCTAACATTCCCTTCATCGCCGCTTCCACATCTTCAATCGCATTGTAGATGACACGATACAGACGAATATCTACATTCTCTCTCTCTGCAATTTCCTTTGCAGTTGCATCGGGACGCACATTAAATCCAATAATAATCGCATTGGATGCGGATGCAAGACTGACGTCGGATTCGTTGACCGCGCCGACACCACCGTGAATGATCTTGATCACAACCTCATCGTTGGACAATTTCAACAAACTCTGCTTCAAGGCTTCCACAGAACCTTGCACATCGGCTTTTACTACGATACCAAGTTCTTTGAGATTGCCTTCCTGGATCTGATTGAACAGATCATCCAAGGACATTTTGGTCTTAGTCTCGTCAAGCAGCTTCACCTTCCCCTGAGAGATGAAAGTTTCCGCAAAGGAACGCGCCTCTTTATCACTCTCACAGCATACAAAAATCTCACCGGCATTCGGCACGTCGTTGAGTCCCAAAATTTCTACTGGCATGGACGGACCGACTTCTTTTACACGTCTGCCCTTATCATCCATCATGGCACGTACTTTACCATATGCAGAACCAGCGGCAATGGAATCCCCGATATGCAGTGTTCCTTTCTGTACCAGAACGGTTGCCACGGAACCTTTTCCTTTATCCAGTTCGGCTTCGATCACCAGACCTCTCGCGTTTCGGTTTGGATTGGCCTTCAATTCCGCCATATCTGCAGTGAGCAACAGCATCTCCAAAAGGTCTGGGATTCCCTCTCTTGTGTGCGCAGATACCGGCACAAAGATCGTGCTTCCACCCCAGTCTTCTGGAATCAGTTCGTATTCGGCCAATTCCTGCTTCACACGGTCGATATTGGCGCTCGGTTTGTCAATTTTGTTGATGGCTACTACGATCTCGATTCCCGCAGCTTTTGCATGATTGATCGCCTCCACCGTCTGTGGCATCACACCGTCGTCTGCGGCTACCACCAAAATTGCGATATCTGTAGAATTTGCTCCGCGCATACGCATAGCGGTAAACGCCTCGTGTCCCGGAGTATCCAGGAACGTGATTTTTTCCCCATTTACAGTGACTACCGACGCACCGATATGCTGCGTAATTCCACCAGCCTCCCGGTCTGTCACATTCGTATCACGGATTGCGTCCAGAAGAGAAGTCTTTCCATGGTCGACATGCCCCATGACACAGACAACTGGCGGACGTTTTACCATCGTACTCTCGTCGTCGTCCTCTTCTTTCAGAAGTTCTTCGATCACATCGACGACTTCTTCTGGCTCGCAAAGCACATCAAATTCCATTGCGATTTCTTCCGCTGTATCGTAATCTATTTCCTGATTGAGTGTCACCATTTTCCCCTGCATAAACAGTTTCTTTATGATGACAGAAGGAACAATTTTCATTTTATCCGCAAGTTCTTTGATCGTCAAGCTCTGTGGAAGTACGATCTGTTTGATCTCTTCTTCCTTCTTTACCGGCTGTTTCACCGGTGCTTTCTGCTGTTTCTGCGGTTTTTTCAATTCTGCAGCATTCTTTTGATTTTTATTCTTTCTACTCTTGCCAACAAAATCTTCGTCCAGATTGTCTTTCTTCTTATAATCCTTCTCTTTGTCTTTTGGTTTGCTGCGGCTCGGTTTTTGTTCTGGAACTGCAGGAGCCGGAATGGAAGACCGCTCATCCCTGCGTCCATCTCTTCTGCCGTCGCGATTGTCTCTACGCCCGTCACGGCTGTCTCTGCGGTCGTCCGAACGTCCTACATGATTCCCCGCAAAACGATTGTTTCTCTGACGAGAATCCTCTGAACCCGGGCGTGGACCCCGGTTCAGGCCATTTGCACGCACTCCCTGAGACTGTCCGCCATTGCCAAAACGTTGTCCCTGATTGGTCGATTGGTCACTGCTTCTGTTTGACTGTCCCGTCTGTGAAGCCGGACGAGGTCCTCGATTGACCGGACGTCCACTCTGTGGATATTTTCCAGTAGAACGCACATTCTGTTCTGCTGTTCCAGTCGGACGTTGGTTTTGAGAAATATTTCCAGGACGACGATTCTGTGTCTGCCCTGTTTCTGGTTGAGATACTGCGGGCTTTGCCACAGGCGTTACCGGACGTGGCGCCGGCGAATGATTTCCAGTCGGACGTGCCGTCGTCGTGTTTCCTACCGGACGTGGCGCCGGTCCTGCCGGTCTTTGACCCGTCGGACGTTGCCCGGCTCCAGATACACGAGGATTCGGCCCCGCCGGTCTTTGGCCAGTCGGACGCTGCCCCTGACGAGTTCCTGAACGTGCACCATTTTTCAGATTTTGTGGACGAAACACTTGCACAATATTTTTCTTCTTCGGCCCTTCCGGTTTTTTCTCTGTTTCTGTATTTTCTTTGTTGACGGGCTTCTCTGTTGGCTTTTCCACCGGCTGATCCGATGATTTTTCAGTAGTTTTCCCAGATGGATAAGCCGTACGGAGCATGGAAATCACATCCTCTTCCAAAGAACTCATATGACTCTTTACATCAATATCTTTCTTTCTCAGCGTTTCCAATAGCTCTTTATTTTCAACCCCCAGCTCTTTCGCCAGTTCGTGTACTCTCATTTTTGTCATATTTACTACCTCCTCTATGCAATCGTATTCTTCTCTGTATCAGAGCGGCTGTCACACTCTGTTTCCATTGTCAGTGCCGCATTCAAATGCTTCACGATTCCTCTTGCAAATCCCTCGTCTAGTATTGCAAGAGATGCTCGGAACTCTCTTCCCATTGCATGCCCCAAGGTATCTTTATCTCCATAAAAATAGATTGGCACTTTATAAAAATCGCACATATTCCGAAATTGCTTCTTCGTATTTTCGGATGCATCTTTTGCCACAATCACGAGATATGCGTGGCCGGCCTTTGTTTCTTTTTCCGTCATAAATTCTCCACTGACCGTTCTTCCAGCTTTTGTCGCTAGCCCAATCAGCGAGAATACCCTATCCTGCCTCAATGATGCTCATCTCCTTTTTGAGCTCCTCATATACCTCTTTTGGAATTGCCTGTTTGAAAGATCTTTCCAATCCCCGATTTTGAATGGCCTCCTCCAGACAATCTCCTGAAAAGCATAGATAAGCCCCTCTGCCATTTTTTTTACCGGTGGTGTCCAGTTCAAACGATTCCTGCGGAGTTTTCAGAACACGTATCATTTCTTTTTTACTTTTCATTTCACCGCACCCCACACATTTGCGCAAGGGAACTTTCTTTTTTCCGCTCAAATATCTTCACCCCGTAAGCTTTTTATTCTTCCACTTCTTCAAATTCTATCGGCTCATAATCCTCGTCCTCGGAATATTCTCCGGATTCTTCGGTGTAACCTTCTTCAGAATACGCTGCTCCAGAACCATCTTCTTCTACATATTCGGCCTCTCCATAGTCGGAATAACCTTCTTCCATCATTTGCATCTGTTCCATATAATCTGCCGGAAGCTCACCGGACTCAATTGCCTGCGTCTCACTCTTAATATCAATCTTGTAATTCGTCAAACGAGCCGCCAGACGCGCATTTTGTCCTTCTTTGCCGATTGCAAGAGAAAGTTGATAATCTGGTACGATGACACTTGCCATTTTCTCGTCCGGGTCCGCCATGACAGAAATCACTTTCGCCGGACTCAGTGCATTTTCAATCAAAAGAGCAGGGTTATCACTCCAGTTGATGATATCTATTTTTTCGCCCCGCAGTTCTTCCACAATTGCGTTGACTCTTGTGCCGTTCATTCCGACACAGGCACCCACTGGGTCCACATTCTCATCATGAGAACATACTGCGATTTTCGTACGAGAACCGGCTTCCCTGGCAATACTCTTAATCTCGACGATTCCTTCCTTCACTTCGGTCACTTCCGCCTCAAACAGACGCTTCACCAGTTCCGGATGCGTACGGGAAACTAAGATTTTAGGACCTTTCGGAGTGTTTTTCACTTCGACTACATATAACTTGATCCGTTCTGTCGGCCGGAACACTTCTCCTTTGACCTGCTCATTCTCGGTTAACATTGCATCTGCTTTTCCAAGATTGATGCTAATATTTCTACCCACGTAACGCTGCACGATACCGGTCATAATGTCTTTTTCTTTTTCAAAATACTGATCGTACACCACTTTCCGCTCTTCTTCCCGGATCTTCTGCAAGATTAAATTTTTCGCGTTCTGTGTGGCAATTCTGCCAAACGATTTGGACTCTACCGGAATCTGCGCCACATCGCCAAGTCCGAGCTTTCCGTCTATCTTCCACGCTTCTTCCTGACTGATCTCCAACGCCGGGTCCATTACTTCTTCTACCACAGTCTTTTCTGCAATGACAGAATAATCACAGGTATCACGATCTATGATCACCCGAATATTATCGGATGTTCCAAAATGATTCTTACATGCATTGATCAACGAATTTTCAATGGCATCCAGCATGGTATCTTTGCTGATATTCTTTTCTTCTTCCAGAATATTCAATGCTTCCAATAACTCTGTGTTCATTTTCTCTTCCTCCTGAATCTTAAAAATCAAATGCAAGTCGGATCAGTGCAATTTCACTCTTTTCGAAAGTTTGCACTGTTCCCGGTTGGGTCTCTATCGTCACCTGGTTTTTATCGTAATCTTTTAAAATTCCCACAAATTCTTTCTGGTGATCCAGCACACGGTAGGTGCGTATTTCTACTTCTTTTCCCAGGCTCCTTTGAAAATCTTTTTCTTTTTTCAATGGTCTTCCAAGTCCCGGAGAACTCACTTCAAAAATATAGCTGTCTTCAATGTAATCTTTCTCGTCCAGAATATCCGAAAATTCACGGCTCACGATCTCACAGTCGTCCACCGTGATCCCGCCTGGTTTGTCGATGTATACCCGAAGATACCACTGCCCGCCTTCTTTGACATATTCCACGTCGACAAGCTCAAACGAATGTCTTGTAACGATCGGTGTTAATAATTCCTCTGTCTTCTGTTCATATTGTTCTCTTTTTGCCAAAACACTACTTCCTTTCTTTTCTATTTTTGTTTTTTGGCACGTCGTTTCCCGATTACACGAAAGAAGAGTGGACCAAACTGTCCACTCTTTTGCCGATTCCTATGTAACTGTTACTCAGTATAGCACTCATTCCCCATAAAATCAAGGGTTTTTCACGCTTTTTTTGTACCGTTCCCGTCCCTTTTTGAAAGTTTCAGCCGTCCTAGAGAGATTTCCTTATCTTTGTAAGGAACCGTCATACCGATACGCTCCTCAAACAGATATACAAATTCTAACTCATCCTTTTTCTGCAATTTCATACCACGGACTCCTATGGCGGCCTTCTTCTTCTCAGGAATTTCCTGCACTGTGAAGCGTAAAAAATATCCATTTCTGGTTCGAAGCACAATATTCTGATTTGGAGTCGCCACCTGTACACTGAGCAGAAGATCTCCATCTTGCAGTTTCGTCGCAGCGATTGTCCGCTTGGCCACCTGGAATTCAGAACCATCCACCAGTTTCAACATCCCCTGCTTCGTTGCAAATAAAAGTTTTGCAAAATGCATCTGTTCCGAATCACAGATGTACAAAATCTGTTCCTTGCTGCTGTCATAATTGCACACATTGTCGATCGGAGTTCCTTTTTCTCGGAACTTTCCGAAAGGCAAATCAGACAACTTGACTTGATGCATTTTCCCTTGATCGGTAAAAATACAGAGCTTCCCTGTGTTCAGACAGGAAATAATATATCGGTTTTCCTGATCTGCCGCCTCCTGGTTTCGTTCATAGGTGGAACACTCCACCGTCTTAGCATACCCAAAGCGATCCATCAGAAATACCACTTCCTGCTCCTCGATCTTCTTTTCTTCGAAAATGGCTTCCTGTGCATTTTCAATCTTTGTCCGCCGTTTTCTTCCATATTCGTTCTTGATGGCATCCAGCTCCGATATAATCAGATTGGCCATAGAATCGTAATGATCCAGGATATCTTCATATTTTGCAATGTTCTTCAGCGTCTGTTCGTGTTCTCTCTCCAGAGCTTCGATCTCCAGACCAATCAAGCGATACAGACGCATTTCCAAAATTGCTGTAGCCTGCTTTTCTGTGAATCGCAGCATACCAGCCATTTTTTTGGATATTTTGGACTTAAACCGAATATTTTCCGTCTCCCCCCGCACCAGGCATGCTTTTGCATCCTTCACATTCTGGCTTCCGCGCAGGATCTCTATGATCAGATCAATGACGTTGCATGCTTTGATCAAGCCTTCTTGAATCTCCTTTTTCTCCTGCTCCTTGGCAAGCAATGTCTGATATTTTCTGGTAGTCAACTCAAACTGAAAATCTACATGATGCTCAATGATCTCTTTGAGTCCCAATGTCTCCGGCTTTCCGTTCGCCACAGCCAGCATGTTGACACCAAACGTGTCCTCCAGACGCGTTTTCTTATAAAGCATATTCTTCAGATTCTCTACATCCGCGCCGCGCTTGAGTTCCAGCACGATCCGAATTCCATCTTTGGAAGATTGGTTGGAAATATCGGTGATATCGCTGGTTGTCCGGTTTTCCACCAGTGTGCAGACGTCGTTCAGAAACTTTCCGATTCCACTTCCGATCATCGTATAAGGAATTTCTGAGATCACCATCAGTTTCTTTCCACCTTTGGCCTCCTCAATTTCCACTTTTCCGCGAAGTCTGATCTTTCCCTGTCCGGTTTCATAGATCTGCAACAGATCATCTTTGTTGACGACGATTCCGCCCGTCGGAAAATCCGGTCCCTTCATATATTTCATGAGTTGTTTGGTACTGATTTCATGGTTATTCATATAAGCCTTCACCGCATCAATGACTTCCCCAAGATTATGCGTTGGAATGCTGGTGGCCATCCCCACCGCAATCCCTTCTGCTCCATTCACCAGAAGATTCGGAATGCGAACCGGCAGTACTTCCGGCTCTTTCTCCATCTCATCAAAATTTGGCACAAAATCAACGACATTCTTATCCAGATCGGACAGAAATGTCTCCTGTGTCAGCTTGGTAAGCCTGGCTTCCGTATATCGCATGGCGGCAGCACCATCCCCTTCGATGGAGCCAAAATTCCCATGCCCGTCCACCAGAATCATGCCTTTCTTAAACTCCTGCGCCATGACAACCAGCGCTTCATAAATAGAACTGTCCCCGTGCGGATGGTATTTACCCATCGTATCCCCGACAATACGCGCACATTTCCGATAAGGCCTGTCATAACGGACACCCAGTTCATGCATGTCATAGAGCGTCCGCCGCTGCACCGGCTTCAATCCGTCACGGACATCCGGCAGCGCCCGCGCGATAATGACACTCATCGCGTAATCAATATATGATTTCCGCATGACATCCGAATACTCAGTTCTGATTATCTGTGTTTCACTCATTTCTGATTCTCCCATCTATAAGATGTTGGGGTCAAAATCCCCAGATTAAATATCCAACTCCGCTTCCGCGGCATTTTCATATATAAAGGTGCGTCTTGGCGACACTTCGGTCCCCATCAACATTTCCGTCACGCTGGAAGCCATACGGGCGTCCTCGATCTCCACCAATTTTAGGACTCGTCTGTCCGGGTCCAGTGTCGTCTCCCAGAGCTGCTGTGCATCCATCTCCCCCAGTCCTTTATATCGCTGCAGCGTGAATGGTCCCTTGTGAGCTCTGCGATAATGCTCC
>JAAVXR010000004.1 GCA_022790755.1 Hespellia sp.
GATAAGAAATTGCTGACGCTTCCCCTCTCTACATATAGCTTCTACGGAACTTATTCTGCAGACTACGGTACGATTATGGCAGGACTTCTTTTATGCGTAATTCCGATATTGATCCTGTATATTGTACTCCAGAAACAGATCATCGGCGGCGTCGTGGCAGGAGCTGTAAAGTAGGAATACCGTTTATGTACTTACAGAAAGCGGGGGAATCGAAATAGACACACATATTTTACATCTGAAAGCGCCCGGAAACTGGATGAATGATCCGAACGGCTTCATATATTTTAAAGGAGAATATCATCTGTTTTTTCAATATTTTCCGTACGCCCCTGTATGGGGAACCATGCATTGGGGGCATGCGGTAAGCAAAGATCTGATTCACTGGAAACATCTGGGAATCGCCCTTTTTCCTACACTGTATGAAGAACAAAACGGTTGTTTTTCAGGGAGCGCTCTGGAATGCGACGGAAAGCTTTATCTGTATTATACCGGAGTTCGCTATAAAAAACCTGATCAAAACAATATCCATGTTTGTACGAATGATGAGTATATAGCGACCCAATTTATGATCACTTCGGAGGACGGCGTACATTTTGACAATTTTTCTGACAAGAAAATGATTATTCCCATGATTGAAGATGAAGAAATCGGAGATTTAAAGGATACCAGAGACCCGAAGGTATGGAGGGAGGGAAATTACATTTATATGGCCCTTGGAAGTACCTACCGGAAGGAAACAGGGCGCCTGCTAATCTACAAGAGTAGCGATGGAAAGACGTGGGAATATGCGTCGCAGCTTCGCAGTGAAAAGTTTGGGAAAATCCTGGAGTGTCCGGATATTTTCAAGATCAATGGAACGTATATATTTATAGGTTCGCCGATGCACATTGTAGCTGAAAACGCAGGAATGTATGAACATCATGCGGTTTGTATGCCGATTGAGTTTGATACAGAAACTTGCGCTATAGCACTTCCGGAATGGGAGAGATGTCAGTATGTGGATTACGGAATGGACCTTTATGCACCACAGACAAATATAGACGCAGAGGGGCGCAGAGTTATGGTCGCATGGATACGAATGCCAAAGGTGGTGAAAGAAGCTGGACAGACAGACTGGATTGGGATGATGTCACTTCCAAGAGTCATCGAACAGATTGACAATCATATTTATTTTCGGGTACATCCTTCTGTGGAAAAATATTTTAACAGGGAAGTATCTGCGAAGGACGGGAAAATGCCAGATTGTCCCTGCAGGATAAAAACGGAACTGAAAGAAGACGAAAATCTGGACGTTGGAGGATACAAGATTTGGGTGGAAGATGGTACGGTAAAAACAGATCGGCGCAAAGTATTTGCCACTATAGAAGGACATCATCTGACCAGCGAGACTCCAAAGGTTGGCAACTTCCGATTGGACATCTTTGTAGATAAGAATTTGATAGAAATATTTATAAATGAAGGTGAATATGTAATCAGCAATGTAGTATACGGTCTTGGAAATAGGATAATCGGACCGGTTGAGAATATATTTTGTGGTGAAATATCATAAACGAAATCGTTAGGAGTTATTGCAAAAGTAGATGAAGCGTCTACTGGAGTAATAGCTCCGTTTTTATATCAAGAAATTGATTCTGAAAATTTCTGCATAATATATCTTGACTATTTATATTATATAGTATATAGTATATTAAAATTAGATATATATTTTATTTTCATATATATTTCATTTATATATATGGAAAAGTATATGAATCAATAAAGGAGGAAGACAGTATGACATTTCCACTCAGCGCACCCATGTTTGATTTTCTTGTTTTGTCTGTTATCGTGGAAAGCGACGCCTATGGATATCAGATCAGTCAGATCATTAAACGCGCAGCAAATACTAAAGACTCTACGCTCTATCCTATCTTACGTCGCCTGCAGGAACGTCAGTATGTTAGCACATACGATCAACAATATCAGGGACGAAACAGAAAATACTATAAAATCACCGAAGCCGGCAGGAGTTATCACCAGGAACTTCTACAGGAATGGGAACGTCACAAGACGATCATTGATGATATTGTAAAAGGAGGGGATTCTAATGACGAAAAATGATTATCTGGATCAACTTTCACGCAGGCTGCATCATCTTCCAAAAGAAGATTACGACCGCGCACTCGCTTATTTTGATGAATATTTTATGGAAGCCGGCTCGGAAAATGAACAACAGGCAATCCAAGATTTAGGTTCACCCGAGGAGGCCGCACGGGAACTCATCATGAATCTAGCAGAAAAAAATGCTCAAGATCCACCCAAAACAGTAAAACGCAGCTTTTCCGCAATCTGGATCGGAATACTGGGTGTCTGCGCTGCCCCGATTGCGGTTCCTGTCGCATTTTCTATTTTGGTTGTTATTCTGTGCATGCTGTTTTGTGCCTTAGTTTTTCTGCTGTGTATTTTCATATCCGCAGTTGCGGTCGTCGCTTCCGGTGTGATCGGACTTTGCGGCGGCGGAGTTCTGCTTTTCCACGCATTCAGCGATGGACTTGCTACCATCGGTCTTAGCCTGTTTGCTCTTGGACTTGGAATTTTATCAACCTATGGTTCATTTCTTCTCTGTAAATGGGCTTTAAGAAAGACCTCTCATTCTCTGGGAAGGATTACGAAAGGAGGACGCAGGAATGAAAACAACTACTAAACACATTTTTATGATTTCTGGGATTCTGATGGCAGCCGGAATTGTACTGACTCTGATTGGAATTTCTTTTGGAGGCTGGCCCGGCGTTTCCATTTCCAGATATGGAATCTCCTCTTCCTCTGCCCAACACGAACCCTTTACTCTGGAAAAAACGGAAATTGATGCTTTCTCTAATCTAGAGATTCAGATGGATACTTACGCCGATATTCAGATTCTTCCTTCCGAAGATGAACACTTTTACCTGGAATACTTATTGGCTTCCCACGCCGAAAAACCAGATTATTATGTGACTGATGATTCGTTCGTGTTCAGGCAGCATTCGATTTCTTATGCGTCACTTTCTCTGGGGAGTATCCATTCTGATCCGATCAACGCTTATTTGGCTCTGTATATTCCTGTAGACTGCAATTTGGATCAATTAAAAATTGACGTTGAAAGCTGTGATCTCCAAATCGAGAATATCCAAGCAAAAAGCACAGAGATTCACGACAATTACGGAGATATTGAAACAAAAGACAGCAAACTGGGGACATTTGATATTTCGTTAGAGAGTGGAGATTTCACTGCAAGAAATATGACTACGGAACAATTTTCCATGAAAAGCGAGTATGGAACCGTTGTTTTCCAGGACTTCTCCTGCGACAAACAGGCTTCCTTCCGGATGGAATCCGGTGATCTTTCTTTGGATGCAACCAAATTAGGTTCTCTTTCTTGTAAAAGTGAATATGGAAATATTCTTCTCCAATTACCAGAAGATCCGATCACTTATTCCTATGATCTGACCACAGAATACGGTTCCATTCATCTGCCGTTTAACGCACCAATCGGGTACTATTCTGACGATGAAGACGAAGTTGTTTACCGTACCAACACAGAAACTGGAAAAGAATACCGTATTTCCATTCAAACAGAATCCGGTGATATCCGTATCCAGGAGCGATAAATTGGGGGAACGATAAAAACCACCATCCCCGGAGATTCCAAACGCTCCAAAAACAGTGATTTTCAACTGCGCGATCAGGGGTTCGAACCCTGGACACCCTGATTAAGAGACATTCATAAGTCCTGATTTACAATAAGAATTATAGGCATATTCTCAATATGCGAATATGCCATTTCTTCTAACAGTTCTCCCGAAAATTCGCGCCCAATCTCGCGCCCACCCACTGTAATAATCATTATATCTCTTAAAAACTCTTCACATTAAGCAACTTTTTTCGGGAATCCTTCCAGACCGTTCAGTTCAAAAACCCCGAATTCCCGAAAACCCGTTCCGGAAATGCAGTCTGCAAGGCAATTATCCGTTATAATCACCGAAACACAATCCCAAAATTTCTGCATTTCCAAACGGGAAAACGGGATTTCGGGATTTTTCACTTCACAGTCTGAATCTCCAAGACACTTCTGGCGCAAATCCCGTCTATCTCCGTGAATAGAAATCAGGTTGACAGCTTATTCATTTACCGCCGGAAATATCGTGCTTTCCAGCTTATCTGCCACTACCCTTTCATCGTCTTTCGCGACATGCGAATATACAGAAAGCGTTATCTTTGGGTCTTGATGCCCTGCCCTTTTCTGCACTATATGTAACGGAACTCCCTGTGAAAGCAAAAATGATATTGCGCTGTGCCTCGTTCCATGTAATTTTATGTGCCTTAAGCCATATTTCTTTAAGGTTTTAGCCCATTTTGCTGTAAAACTTTTGGGCAGAAAATAGTTTCCATCTTCTTTGGAAATGACCATATTACTGTTACCAAAATCTTTTCCATATCTCATTCTATTTGTATTATACCTAAGCTTCTGCTGTTTTAACAGCTTCATTGTATAATCACTTACCACCATTGTCCTGTTAGAACCATCTGTCTTACAATCCTTAAGAACCGGACACTTACTATCTACTGATTCAACCAGGCTATGCCGGATTGAGATAGTTTTATTCTCAAAATCAATATCCTGGAATCTCAGCCCCAATAATTCGCCTCTCCTCATAACGCAATCGAATAACAATGCTACTGGGAGCTCCATATCCGTTCCCTTACAGCCTGTTTCAGCTTCTTAATTTCTTCTACCGTATATACATCAAAATCCTTGTCTTCCATATCTCGTCCAATTTTAATATGATTGGTAGGATTCTTCTTTATATACTCTAATTCTACCGCCACATTCAATGAAGCCTTGAATACTCTGTTAATATGCTTCACTGTAGTCGCCTTCAACGGTTTATCACTGGCATTCGACTTATTACGCCATTGGTTATAGACCTGCTGAATCTGTGACTTCTGCAGACTTTGAAGCTTAATCCTGCCAAACATAGGCTTCAAATAACGTTCTATCACCCCCTCATAATCTCTGACAGTTGCCGGACTGCTCTGAACCCTCACATAATCTCTCATGTACTCATCCAAATAGGATGAAACTGTTTTATCCATTGGCATCAACATCTCTCCAGAAAGGAACTCAGCCTGTTTCATTATAAGCATATTTTCGGCTTCCTCCCTGTCTGTAGTGTCTACATGATAATGGACTCGCTTACGCTTGCCCGTTAACGGGTCTCTCCCCATTTCTAATATAACATCAAAATACTTTATATTGTCTGCATTCGGTCTCGGTCTTACCGTGCCTGAAATTTTGGATTTTGCCATTGGAATCTACCTGCCTTTCTTCTTGGTGTTTGTTTGAATTTTAGAATCATCTGATTCCTTGTCATCTGTTTTAATTCTCACCGTATAACCGGATACAACCGTATCCTCTAAACCCAGGTGTTCTTTGCTTTTTAATCTGTCTTTCTCACATACAAGCAATCCCAGATCTCTGAGTCTGTGCAAAACCGCCTTACTGTCTCGCATGCCTTTCTTCTCCAAAATCTTTTCAAAGGTAAATTCTTTGATAAAGACAGCGGATTCAGATACACATCCATCGCAGAGAAGCACACGCTTACTCTTTTTATATTTTCCGCTCTTATAGTAAGCCTCCGTTACCGGAACTTTGCTGTTATTTATGGTTTCACCAAATTCATCCGGTCTTTCAATCACATAAGCTATGATTGCATCATACGCCTTAAGCCCAATATCGTAATCCTCCTTGCTAAGCTTAAGATTTTCTATGAAGAACTTCACTATCATATCTCTATCAAGATTTATTTTCAGAGCCTCCTTGGCAATCTCTACCGTAGCCAGAATAACGCCTACTTTCTTTGCCATGCGAACCATCAACGGATTCTTGTTCTCTATATTTTCCAAGAAAGAAGCCGTCTCTTCCTCACAAAACTCAACTAAGCTTTCTTTTTCAATCTGTAATAAATACTTCGCCATCCTTGGCACTGCCCACCCATAATTTGATAAAGAAGCTTTCTTTATTGCATCTGCCGACTTCGCTGATTTTGTCCACTGGATATTCTCAAACTCCATCACACGCGCCATAAGCCCTTCATAATCATCTGCCGAAGCAAGGATACTACACTCACTGCTCATGAATACAGATGTATGGAACTCATTCGTTTCCACCATATCCAGATTCTTGTTCATTCTGCTCCTTTCACTTCCGTTTGCAACAGTATACAGAAACTTCGTCATATTCTTATGGCTCACCGCCGTAAATTCATCTATACCTGCCGGATATGCACTCGACAGCTTATGTATAATACTCAGTTCCGTATCAATAAAAGACATCATGAATGACTTTCCCGATGAAACCGGACGCGCGCCTGCTGAGACAGCAAGGTTCAATGCCGTTGTCTTTCCTGAACTGCTATTCCCTACCAGGCTCATCATAATATTATCTATAGGATAATCTTGATGTATATAGTCCAACACCACTGCACTCAATGCCCCTGCAAGCACCACTTCCAATGGTGTTCCCAAAACTTCCTCCCGTATCATCTTCTTCCATTCCTTCATACTGCCACGAGGTTCTATCTCAAGTCCTCCTACATATTCACTGGTAATGTCATAGCCTTTATCCCCTTTAAATATCTGCTTGTCACCATATAGTGAGAACCCTACCCGCTTATGCTGAAATACCACAGGCGCATCAGCCTCTTCATTTTCAATACATTTGATTAAAATACCTGCAGTTTTCTTGTCCACCTGGGCACCGTATTCAGTAAGATTCAGAATGTTCTGCTCTGTCAGCATATTCCGGGAAATATCTACCTCTGTCCCGTTCCCCCTGCAGTCATATACTATAATTTTAAGTACCCTCTTCATTGTCTCCAACTCTACGAGTACCTTCTTCACTTCAACTGCACTTCCACATGGCACAAAAACTGGTCTATCCTCTTTCTTTTTAGGCTTAGACATATAACCATATTGATGATCCACAATCTTACAATCCGGATGTCTGAGAAAAGCTTTTCCCCTCTCTTCATTAATTCCTACAAACTTGCCTGCCATAATAAATACACCCCCTTTAATTTCCCGGCGGATGAATTACTATTTTCTGCCGCTGCTATAAAGTTAAAAATGTTGTGTGCTCTCATATCACACACCTCCTTAAATTATTTAACTTCATGCAAAGGAAGTAGAACCAATGATAAGATGCATTTTTACACGACAAAAAAGGCATCACTAATAAATACGTACACTTACCAAGGTATACACAAACATGTATACTTCTTCTGGTCTTTTTACGTAGATATTAGTCACGCCCTTATTACTCTTAATACTTGCTGGCTGTCATTGTATTCTCTCATAATACTCGGCTCTTATGCAAGTGCCATCTCATCATTGGCTCTTCGTACTTTCAGACATCCCCTTATAGTTCACTTTTTTCATCTTCTCTTCGTCTCTTATATAAGAACTATAATTAGCAGGGAAAGACTCTACATTCTTATTATGAAATTATGGATTTGATTATCTCATATCTTCATTATACAGTCAAGTACTTTTTTACGTATATTTAGAATCAGCATCATATATTTTAAATCTATTTGTATCAGCATCATATAAGAGAAGCCTTTTCTGGGTAAGCTTTCCAGAATCTGTCTTTATGCTACACGTCTCATATGTTAATTCCATCATAGCCGGGATTGTACTCTTATTAACCATGCTAAGGAGTGCATACTCGTTATTTGAAAACCCCACTAACAGTTGTCTGCATCCATTTGCTGAACAGAACATATTAAGTAATGGCTTATAAAGTCCGCCAGAAGCTCCCCGTTCATCAAAAGAATTTGTAATACACCACAGCATCTTCTCATACTTAATATTCTCCATAACTTCAACGAGTCGGCAGATGATTGGTCTGAATATTTCTTCATCCTCTGTTTTTATCTCGTTTAAATATACATGAAGTGGTACAAGTTTTGTCTGTAAAACACCGACAGTATTTTCTAATATTCTCTGATAAAGTTTGTCTTCCGGCTCTCCAAGAAAATATATGTCTTCTTCGCTTAAATATACCGGCTCTAAGATTTCGTTCTTTAAAAGCTGAGCTTCAAATATATAGTAAACAACTATGAGCCCTTCCACGTGATATCTGTAAACTTCCGCACTTAGGTTCACTGTCTCCAATTCCATAAATACATAGTCCAATTCTTTATTTGTAATTCTGCGCGCCACACTCCCTGTGCGCCTGCCCCATCTTTTAATTATCATTTCCTGATTTCCTCACTTTCTTATCCGAATCACTCTGAATTAGTTATTTTTATTACCATCAGGCGAACCTTCTCTGTAAAGAATAAAGCCGAAGCACATATATCTTTTCTGCGCTTCGGCTTATCAGCCTTTATTATCTTTCATTTTATATTTTGGATAAAAGGGCTTTCTTCTTATCCTGGAATTCTTCATCCGTCAGAATCCCTGCATCCCTTAACGAAGCAAGTTTTTCGATTTGGGATAATATATCAGAACCACCATTACCGCCAGAACTATCTGCATCTTTTTTCTGTTCAAGTCTCTGCAAGATACCATGTTGACGCAGTAATGCTATAAATTCCCGGCATTTTTCAGCTTGGCGATAAATGGTAAATCCTGTTAGCATCTCCACCCTAAGCGTTAATTCTTCCCCCGTATCAGCCTTGAATATGATGCAGATTACATTTTCCTGTTCTTGATTCGCATCATTTCCCGCACCTAAGAAAACCTCGGCAGTTGTAATTGTTCTCTTCTCAATATGTAAATCTAATACTGAATCGTAGGGTATATCAAAATCATTAAACCAGTCCTTCGAATTTCCTGTCTTCCGGAAAGCAAACTGATTTTCCATAATATTCAGACCAATAGAAGCACTGCCCATTTTTACTTTGGGATACTGTGGCAATCCCCCTACATATGTCACCTCATATCTTGCAAGCGCACCTTCCAACGCTTGTTTTAACTCCTTATTTTCTTTCTGATATTCCTTGAAGGAACTCGTACTTTCATCTAAAGTTCTCTTAACGGAGTCTTTTGCATTTCCTAATTTTTCTGTAAGCTGTTTCTCTTCTGCAAAACTGGATGCCTTATCTCTGACACTATTTGCCGTTTCCTTTAATTTATCGAACAAAGCCATACCTCTGCGCCCCTTTCTATAACCGTCTAATATTTTAATCTCGTTGCACTCTTAATCTTTCTTTTTTAAATGAATTGCAGAAATAACGATATGTACTACACATGCCACACACATGATTTTCCACCCAATTGATGTATTAGTAAAGAATACGCCAACATATTCATAAATAACTTTATTTAAAAACAGAATAATCACAGATGTAACTATGTATATCTTATCCTTAGCCCTTGTCCCCATATTACTAAAACAGATTCCCAAATCTGCAAGAGTCAATATAATAATCACCCATGGAAAAGCAAAGTGCTCTGTCAGACCAAACACATTGTAACTGACAAATCCTCCAACACTTGGGAGAATCAAAGAAATTACCATTATAATTGATATTACCCCTCTTGCATTCATTAGCTTATTTACATTTTTCACTTGTTTTCCTCCTTGCACTTATCTCTTGTTCTCCGATTAGTCGTATTGCGACTATTTTTATTATAGTCGTGGTAAGACTAATTTTCAATAGTTTTTTTATTATTTTCTATAATGGAAGAAAAGGTATGGTGATTACTCATGATATTCAAAAATATCAGGAATTTACGCGAAGACAACGATAAAACCCAGAACGAACTCGCTGAATACTTAAATATTAAGCAAACCACTTACTCTAAATATGAATTAGGGAAAATCAATATCCCTATTGAGATGCTCATGAAACTGGCAGATTTTTACGATGTCTCTCTTGACTATCTGACAGGCAGAGATTCCAAGAAAAAGTAAGCAGAACTTTCTTACATTAAGTTAAGTTCTGCTATTTTCTTCTCTTGCCTGTTATTTCTCAGGATTCTATGTACCCCCCATCCCCGGCACGGGACATAGAAAACCTATTTTTTTATCTCCGCCACCTTACCTTTTAAAGGTTTCTCATTCTTTTCTTCACTAACCTTTTCTTTATCTGGTTTTGAAGCTTTCTTCTCCTTTGGGAACTCATATTTACGCAACTCCCACCGCCCGCTGAACCTCTGCCCTGCATAAAGCGGATGTATGCATCTAAGACTCTGATATTTCTTATCCTTATCCACCAACTCATGTACCGCCTTGGCAAATGGTTTCAGCAACTCATACACCTGGCTCTTAGCCTCTTTCACAGCCTTATTCCCGATAAACGTATTTCCCCATCCGACGATTATGGTATCAAATTTACTTTGCAGAAGTTTCTTTAAATATTCTATATTGTCATCATTGCTTTCTACTAAACAAGGTTTCAGCTTCACACAAATATCTGCAAACAGATTCCACACGACAATCTCAGAATATCCCATCGTCCCAAGATTATTTAACAGATAATTTGTCGTGTTGTCAAATACCTGTATATTATCCGATGCCGGATTGATTCCAATAATAAGAACCCTCTTCCCTTTTATTCCATTGTATTTCAGTGTCAACTCAAATCTTCTCTTTGAATCCTCTGTAAAAACTCCTGTTCTCTCCAGAATGCTTGTGTGCTTTATTGTGTTCTCCATCTTATAATCCTCCTTCTTCTTAACAAAAATATTTATTTCTGGCAAAAACTATTTTCACCTCCTGATACCAGACCTTCACTGATATAATATATATCTTCCTGCTATGGCAGACACAGGTTAAGCATTATTGATTTCTGCCATAAATATTTATAACTAATACAGAATAGTCCGAAGAGCATAAATATAGGCGGAAAACTACACGTTTTCCGCCCGTCTCTGTTTCATATATATCTTCAAATTCATAATCATCTTCTCTGAGGTGATATCCTTCCAGATGTTTTCCGGATTGTTCTTCTACTTCTTCCGGTTCTCCGTAGAATACGACAACATATCCACCCATATCTTTTTCTATATCTCTTTCACTCCCGTAATATTCATCCAGTATCTCCACAGATGTCTGCAAGTGCTTTCTGATGTTCCCCTGAAGCAGAATTTCCTTCACCAAATTTTCTTCATCACTGAGCCATTCCAGTAATGACTGCTTACTCTTTATTATCTTATGCATGATTAACTCCTTTCACTTCTCCCACAATTCTTCTGATGCAATTACTGTTTATTAAATCCGCGCCGCTTTCGCGCCCACTTTCGCGCCACATCTTTGTTTTTCACTAATCTTCTTTTCCCACTTAGGTTTTTTCATTCCAGATGCCAAAAACCCCCGCAAACGCCCATTTCTGCACAAAAAAACCACCGCCCCCGGAGTTCTTAAAAGTCTCCAAAAACAGTGATTTTGAATGCGCGATCAGGGGCTCGAACCCTGGACACCCTGATTAAGAGTCAGGTGCTCTGCCAGCTGAGCTAATCGCGCCCATATACGACAAAAAAGTGTCAAATTTGTAATGCATGAGATATTATATATCATTTTTTAGAAAAAAGCAAGACTTATTTTATCAAAATTTTAGGAGTTTTGAAAAATATTGTACCTGATATTTACATGTTATGCTTGAAATTCGCATGTTGTGCAATCCATATTGACGGCTTCATATCAAAATGCTACTATGAGCCGAATTATGAGATGGATATTCCGTCCTCATCGTTCAAAAAATGAACAGTGGAAATAAAGAGGAGAAGGAGATTTATCATGAAACAGCAGAAGGATTTTATATGCATAACAGTGTTGATCCTGACAGTTCTATTATTCCACATTCTGTCGGGAATTTCTATGCTGAATGTACGCGCCGCTTTAACAGAACAGGAAGAAATGGAAACGCCAACCAATGATGCAAAAGTACTTTCCGCAGCTGGAGATGTCGAAATCAATGAGAAAAATTTCCCGGATGCGGGATTTCGAGAATATCTGCAGACAGATTCAAAGATGCTGAAACTCCATCAGGATCCAAACAAATTTACGGCCGCTGAAATCTCATTGGTTACCGTATTGGACATGCGCGGCAGCGGTTCCATCGTAGGAAAAGCAGAAAGCCTTGCAGGGATTGAACATTTTGAGAATCTTACCACGCTACACTGTAATGGAGTATCCTTGAAGACCATAGATGTAAGCAAGAATACAAAGCTGCAATATCTCCAATGCGACCAAACTTGGAATTTGACCAGTCTGAATGTCAAAAATTGTACGGAGTTGCGCACCCTGTATTGCCAGCAATGTAAACTAATAGACCTGGATCTGAGCACCAACTCCAAATTAGAAACTCTGTGGTGTGATCAGAATCAGCTTCGGACATTGGATACAAGAAACATGCCGGAACTGAAACAGCTTTATTGCCGGGACAATCAGCTTACCATTCTGGATGTCGGCAACAACACAAAACTGAAAGATCTCCGGTGCGGTGCAAATGCGTTGACCGCGTTGGATGTCAGGAAGAATGAGCTGTTGGAAATATTACATTGTGAAAAAAACCAATTGAAAGAAATAGATATAAAAGGATATCCCTATCTGAAAGGCCTTTCGATTGAAGAGAATCAACTCGTCTCTCTGGATGCCAGCGATTGCCCTGAACTGGGATCACTAATTTGCCGGGATAATCAACTAAAGGAATTAAAGATAACAGGAAATCCAAAACTAAGAGAGCTGATCTGCAGGAATAATCAATTGACAGAACTGGATGTCCTCGATAATGAAGCATTATGGCAATTTGATACCCGCAATAATCAATTAAAAACGCTGGATGTATCCAATAGTAAGAATCTAAACTATCTCTATTTCTCTGAAAACAAGATGACTAAAATAGACCTCAGTCAGAACACACAGATCGTTACATTTTGGTGCCAGAATAATCAACTGAAAACACTGGATCTCAGCCAGAATACAAATCTGGGAAATCTGGACTGTAGCCAGAATCAATTGCAGACATTAGATCTTAGTCAAAATCAGAAGCTGCAGACTTTTAGCTGTACGAATAACCACCTTCTTTCTCTGCAGCTCCCGGCAAGTAGTAATCTGAATCTTCCCTGCGAACAACAGATTACCGTAATGTTAGAAGATGGAAAAACAGAATGTGACTTGTCCGAGCTTGATCCTAGTGTAGACAGGAATAAAATTTCAAATCTGCAGGGTGCGTCATTTACAGACTCCTCCAGTAAGATTTTGACAAATTTCCAATCAGGACAAGAGGTTACATACACCTATGATTGTGGAAACAGTCTGTCAATGAATGTGACACTGTATTTTAAATGTTCCAACAGATGGATTACA
This sequence comes from Hespellia sp., assembly GCA_022790755.1. Classification (GTDB taxonomy): domain Bacteria; phylum Bacillota; class Clostridia; order Lachnospirales; family Lachnospiraceae; genus Mediterraneibacter_A. The sequence continues at coordinate 13,337 of JAAVXR010000004.1, forward strand.
GAACTTACCGCAATGTCCGGATGGTGCTATGGAGACGCTCCAGTAAGTCCACAGGCAGAATCCTTATATGGTGAAGTACAATATCTTTATAGTCAGACAAGGAATAGCGAGACATATCAACCAGAGATTCCGCAGGAAGCCGGGATATGGTATGTGAAAGCTTTCGTACCTGAAACAGAAGAATATGCAGGCTTGGAAGGAATACCGGTAGAATTTGAAATCACAAAGGCAGTACCGACAGAACTTATCCTTCCCAATGGTCTGCGCTCTGTGCATGGAAGCCTGCTTTCTTCTGTTACACTGCCCCAGGGCTGGGTATGGGTGAATCCGAATGAGAAAGTACAGGTAAAAAAGCAAAATTATGAAGCAATGTATGCGGTGGATGATAAGAATTACGATTATACAAAAGTAGAAGGGTATGACACAGAAAAACATGCCGTTTTTCGAAAATTAACCATCACGGTGACAGCAGAGGAGAAAAACCGTGTGGACATTTCCCCTGGAATCACAGAGATCCCGGATTCCTTAAAGGATGTCGGACTGGACACGGCGGAAAAGATTTCTGAGAAACTATGTCAGGTGATAGCAGAGAAACAAGGTTACTCCAAGAAAAACACAGTGATCTATGATGTGAAGCTGCAAGTGAGTCTAGATGGCGGAAAAACTTGGGAGGATGTGACCCCGGAAAACTTTCCGAAGGAAGGGCTGTCTGTATTGCTGCCCTATCCAGAAGGAACGAACCGGTCCGATCATGATTTTATCATAACACACATGTTTACTCATGAAATGAATGGTCACAAACCTGGAGAGGTGGAGACACTGGAGGCAGAGAAGACAGCGGAAGGACTTCAATTCACCGTATATAGCTTATCCCCGATTGCGATCGCATGGAAATCTATTCACACAGACAATGGTCCGGACGATACAAAGAAGCCAGAAACGGGTTCCCCTTCCACAGATCCCGATAGCAAAAAACCTGAAACAAATTCCCCGCCTGCAGATTCTGGTAACAAGAAGGAAGGCACAGACCCCCTAAAAAGCAGCAGTCCGCCGACCGGAGATTCCTGTGTCCCGGGACAATGGGTGTTCTGGATATTTTTGGCAGGAATTGGAAGCTATATGCTCCTTCAAAAGAATAGAAGAAAAGACTCCTCCAGATTATGAAATTTGAGAAGACCTGGGGAAAAACAGAATTCAAAAACTCATGGGGGATGATATCGTTTTTCGATAGTCCCCCATTTAGATAGACACAGCTATCAACATTTCCTGCATCCCTGGTTTAGGGCTTCGCAGAGTTCTTCCATAGAGCGACGGATGCAGATTAACCTTTTATTTAATTTCGGCCTTCTATATATTTGGCAACACAGAAACCTCTTCCATTTCCAGCTTGCTTTCATCACATCATCCATCCATTCTGCTACCGATTCTTTTCTATATCATATGCTCGCCAACGATTTCCGTGCATAAATATGTTTTTATCTTTCCATTTTTAAAGATGCGATCAGTTTATGAATTGGATTGCCCATCGCAGAAAATTTTTGCTCATATTCCGTCATAACATTTCCGCGTTTCATCTCTTCTTCCCGGTGCAGATCAAAGGTATACTGATTCAGATTCCATGCTTTTGCATTTTGAATCTGATCCAATGAAAATTGAAACAACCCGGTATTGTCCGTTTTAAATTCCAACGCTCCACCATCTGCCAAAATCTGTTCATAACGCACCAGAAATTCGTTTGAAGTCAACCTTCTTTTCGCATGTTTCGCTTTCGGCCACGGATCCGAAAAATTCAGATAGATCTTCGCTATTTCACCCTTCACAAATACTTCCGGGAGTCTCGCCGCATCCACACAGAGAAACCGAATATTTTCCAACCCTTTGAATTCCTCCGTATCAAATTTCTCCAGCGCCCGCAACAGCACGCTGTGATACCGTTCGACACCGATATAATTGACAGAAGGATGCAGACGCGCCATCTGCAAAAGGAACTGTCCCTTTCCCATCCCAATCTCTATATGAAGCGGTTGATCATTTCCAAATAATTGTCTCCAGTTTCCCCGATGTTCAAACGGATCCCGAATAACCATTCTGTGATTCCAGACCACTTCGGCAGCTCTCGGTATATTGCGTAGTCTCATAAATATAACTTATCCTTTCAATATTAATAATACATAGGACTCGGGTGTCAAAAGGTGATTTCTCAGAGTGCACTTGGCAAATTGCACAAAATGTGTTCCGAATTTTAAATGCACAGGATCTTAGTGCTTCTTAATGTTCTGCCACTTCCCAGCAATTCGGCGGCACGGATGCCGGCGAAAGCCCGATCTGCGCCACGGACGGCGCATTGAGGGCGGTTGCGTCTCTTTTTCAATATTTTCATCAGAAAATTTTAGAAGCACTTAGATCCGTAGCCTGGAATAATGAGGAATACGTTCTGTGCATTTGCCTATACCTTAATTATCCGCGCGGAGCGCATGTATTACGGTGTGCCCTTTGGGTATAGCAATTAGAAAAAGTTGCTTTTGACGCCTAAATCCTACTTATAATACAATATCGTCAATCTTCTCAAACGTCTGCAGAGAAAATGACTCCACAGCATTGCCTTCCACAAGATACAGCGTGTCTTCGGCATAGAGCCCCCTGAGATTGTATACATAATTGCTGAGTTCTTTCTCTAACAGACAGGTAAATCCTGTGTCCGGCTCATACTGATACAGATAATAATGCATTCGATCTCCATACGCCGAAAAGCCAATCAGATTACGCTCTGGATCGATCAACGCCATTTTATAATCGTACGCAATCTCTGTCGAGTAGATAGCCTTCAGTACTTCTTTCTCGATCTCCGACACATCCGTTGGATCTGAAATATCAAACATGGACAATTTGACTCCATTTGTGTTCCCCTCCATATCTGCATTCATACCGATTCCGAGCAATCTTCCCTTACCGTATGGATGCAGATATTCTGAGAATCCTGGTATCTTCAATTTCCCCAGAATACGAGGCTTCCTGGGATTTGACAAATCTACAGAAAAGAGCGGGTCCACCTGTTCATATGTAACAAAATATCCAATATCCCCCATAAATCTTGCAGAATACACGTTCTCGTCTGGCGCTAGTTTTTCAATTTTACCAACTACCTCAAACTTCTCATCCAAAATATACAGCGCATTTGTGGATACTTCCACCTCTTCTTCCGCATCCGACCAGAACTGGAACATATTTCTGTGATCTGTTTGCATGACTGGGTCCACCGTTGTTACAACTCTGAGATTCCCGGCATATTCATCAATACAGAAAGAATCTTTGATCGTTCCCCATATTTTCGTTTGTGCGACTCCTTTTAAAGTTCCATTCTCATAGCGAATTTTTCGAATAGAAGTCTGACTGTAGTTTTCATCGGTATTCCATAACCTTTCATAGATGTATATATGTTCTGAACCGACATAACAATTTCCACCAGATGACAAAATCGCTTTACTGTCTATTGTCTGGGACGGTTCCTCCATGGAAAAAGAAGTGACAACCTTAAATCGGCTTCCCCGGACTTCCTGGGGCAGATAAATGGAATCGCTTTTTACCAATTCTCCCTGCACACTTGGAATGTAATCATTTCTATAGCGCTTTTCTGCATTCCAGGAAACATAATAATTGCTAAACAAATAAAAATATCCATCACTTAATCTTACAGAATCATAGACCCCGCTCTGGATAATCTCGCCTAAGCTCTCTGGTTTTTCTGGGTTGCTGACGTCAAACGTTTTCGCTACCGTCAACTCCTGGTAATCATTTCCTCCATCGTATCCTTCTGTCTGTTTCTCTTTCTGTTCCATACGATTGTAGAATACAACCATTTTCTGATCCTTGACATACAACTCTCTGAGCTCTTCTCCCGACTCCAACATAATGCATCCGGCTTCTTTCATCTGCGGATCACGGATATCTACAATTCGAATACGATCACCATCCGATATGTACAAATAATTTCCATCGGTTTTTACGATATCCGCCTCGCCAACCTCTTCCGTCCGAACATTCGTACCGGAATACATTTTCTGTGAAACGGAACCACTCGAAGAGGTGGCCATATCTGCATCAACTGTCGATTCTGATGAAACTGCAGCATCCGCCGCTACCTCCTGGGTAGCGTAAGACTTCACGTTACTGTTCGAGCTCTCTTCCCACAATGCCTCAAGATACTCATAGATTTCACCATAGCTTCCGGCAGTCTGCAATTCCTGTTCTGCGGTCTGCTCCGTCAACTTTGCTGTTCCTTCCTGCCCACCTTCATCAGTTCCGGTAATATTCAACGAATTCCTGTAATCCTCTTCTCCACTCCAGCTCCACACTCCATACACCGCCGCGCCGATCAGCGCTGTCACACCTGTCATTAGCGCTATATATTTTACAAAACGAGCGATTTTTCGTCTCCTTCTCTCTCCCGGTGATAACGGCTCTGTTGTATGTTTTGAATGGTTCGGTCTATCCTGTTGATACATGTTACACGCTCCTCTCCTGGAAGCAAACTTTCTTCCATCTTTTTATGAAAATCCGCCACCGCATAGGTGGTATGTATTCTGGGATTCCTAGTACCCCCACAATACTTTTATATTTCTATATATAATAAGAGTGTCCATTTGTCAAAATTGTTGCATATTATTTATTACACTTTTATCTTTACACAGAAGTTCCAGATTGTCAAAACCATTTCGTATCTTTATACCGCATTTGATACCCCTGAGCACCTCCCGCCTGCCAGCGGCTATTCCCGCCATACAAAAAGAGACAAAGAAAAATGCTTTCTTTGTCTGCTTTTATCATTCAAGGGCAATACCCTGTCTATTCAATTCGCGGATAAGGTTTATTCCTCAACCTTTAAACCCATCAGTTTCACGCCGGTCCAGTCCTCAAACATTTTCACTACACAACTGAAATCTACCCCGCCGTTACCAGAAGAAGACTGAATATCAAACATCTGATACGATGTATTTCCGTAAAAACTGGGCACCTTCGTCTCTTTTGCCAGCGCCGTGTACAGTCCAATATCTTTCATCATCAAATCCACCGGCATGTTCATCCCTTTTCCGGTAAAAATCAGGCTGGGGAACTTATAGGTTGTCGCATTGGAGGAACCACCGCCGGAGCCGATAACCTGTGCTGCTACTTCCGGGTCAATTCCGGCCTTTGCCGCTACTGTCAGCGCTTCCGTAGATGCCAGCAGACAGGTACAGGACAAATAATTATTGATACATTTCAGCGCGTCCCCCGCTCCGCTTGGTCCCACATAATTCACCTTTTTAGGATCCCCAATCGTCTCCAGGATATGCCGGCATTTCTCAAACACTTCTCTCTTTCCGCCGACCATCACCGTCAACGTCTGATTGGTCGCGCCGGCCTGACCGCCACTGATCGGAGCATCGATCAATTCGATCCCTTTTTCCTCACACTCTATCGCAAGTTTTTTGGTACTGGTTGCATCTGCGCTCGTCAAATCAATCACCACCGTGCCCGGTCGTGCGTTCGCAAGAATGCCTTCTTCCCCATACATATTCATTTCCACCTGCTTTGTGGTCGGCATACTGATCATGATATAATCACTTTTCGCAAAAAGTTCCGCTGAATTTGCCGCGCCCTGACAGCCATTATTTAGCATCTCGTCATAAAGTGCCGTCTTCGCCGCTTCGTCCGGCGCCAGCGGAATAAAACTGCAGCTCTGATCAATCTCTCTCCGATACGTCGGCAATACCATAGAAAACCCGCTCTTATAAAGTCCATAACACATAGCAAATCCCATCGTTCCAAGACCAATAAATCCTATTTTCTCTTTACTCATTTTATCTCCTTTCATTACTGTTCGCAGTTAGATGTTCGCAGAACCAATAAACTTGCTGAATATTCTCACAACTTAGAGTTCCACAATCGTCTATCTATGATCTAGGTATCAGAATGTGTTTTTTCAGAGTTCCTCCGGCAAATTGCACACCATGTGTTCAGAGTTGCGACTGCGGCAAATCTTAGCGCTTCTTAATGTTCTGCCTACTCTCAGCAATTCGGCGGCAAGGATGCCGACGAAAGCCCGATCTGCGCCATGGACGGCGCATTGAGGGCGGTTGCGTCCCTCTCTCAGCAATTTCCATCAGAACATTTTAGAAGCACTTAGATTTGAAGCCCGGAGCAACGAGGAATACATGGTGTGCAATTTGCCGCCACCTACTCGTATTCAAATAACCCATTCCCCAACAAAGGCCGACCTTCCGAATCGGTAAGGGTGAAACAAATTTTGCCTTCTTCTAATTTCCATCCCTTAAATGTTACATCCCGTCCCGGGAAACAGACGCTGCGCATTTGTGCATAGATATGCCTTACACGTTCCGGCTGATAGGGGATCACTGCCTGTATCGCCATCCGCGTGGCAAAACCATAGGTACAGAGTCCTTGCAGAAACGGCATTTCATAGTTATAATGCTCCGCCACTTCCGGATCTACATGTACTTCATACGTGTCTCCCGACAATCTATAAATGCATGCAAGATTGTCCGCCATATACTCTGTCACTACGTAATCTGGCTCCCTGTCCGGATACGCGATTTTGCGGGAATCAAACTTTTCCCCACCAAATCCGCCGAACGCTGCATGATAATGATAACTATGCAGCGTGCTTACATGCCGACCTGCCAGATCGTAGACTTCCATCGCGCAATCGGCCACCACTCCTTTTCCTTCGCCTCGGTCGTAGACCGCATTCAGCCGATCTTCTGTGAGAAATGTCCCCTGATAGGCATCGATCGGCCCGTGCAGCTCCAGTTCCATCGCCATATGCAGACGATTTGGCATATGACCCAATTTTTCTTCTATATAATAGCTTACCAATTCATTTGGGCCATAAGGCACATGCCGAATCGGTTCCATATTGACGGTGTTGATATACGGCAACAAACTAAAGGTTGGAAGCGCCTTCATACCGTCTTTATATTTTTCATAGAAATATGGAAGATCATATTTTCCAGCTCCTACGCCGAGGGCGTACAGAGAAACATCTCGCCAGGTATATTTCATCGTACGCGGTCCGCATCCCTGTCCGATCAACGGATCAAATAAACTCTTATCCACTGTCATCCTATTCCTTTCTGATTTTTCATTTTATAAAATAATTGTTTCTTGCAGCACATTTCAACAGATTATCCTCTGTGATACATTGCCTTCGTCTTCTCTGCAACCTGCTCCAGCACTGGATCCATAATCCGGTGCACCGTCTCTTCGTCCGCGATCTCAGAAAGCACCTCGACTGTGTTACTTCCAAGCGGCATCGTCGCATATTCGTTTTCTTTCTCCATACCACTCATCAAAATTGGATTCCCCGGCACTTGAAAGGAAGTCCCATCCGGATACACCGCATGGACAAACGATTTCCGGAACTCAACCTGCGGATGATTGACAACCGCCTCATAATTATTGATTCTACCGTATACAAGTTTTCGGGACTGCATACGCTCTACCACTTCCGCACTGTCCAGCTCCGCAAATACCCGATTTACCTCTGCCTCCATCTCCAGATAGTGCTCCGCACGCAGCGACATGGATGTAAAATGTGGATTCTCCAACCATTGCGGCTGCTCAAATACTTTGGCAAACGCTTTGAATTGTGCGTCCGTTGACACGTTCATCATTACCGGAACCCCATCCTTACACATGAAATCTCCAATCGGGCTGGCTGCCGGATAACGGTTGCCATTTGGTTTCGGCAGAACTTTATTTTCCAGATATGTACTCAGCCGGTTTTCCTGAAGCAATAAAAGCGCATCCATCATTGACGCGTCCACTCTGCGCCCGTGTCCGGTTCTCTGTGCATCTATGATACCGGTCAGGGTTCCAATACATCCCATCAATCCCCCACAATAATCGGCAATCGAGGCTCCGCAAATCATCGGATTGCCGCCGGCTTCTCCGGTCAGCGTCATAACGCCCGACTCCGCCTGAACAGTTGTATCATAAGCCGCACGATTGGCGAACGGTCCTTCCTGCCCATAACCGGAGATGGAAGTATAGACGATACGCGGATTTATTTTTTCCAGTACCTCATATGTAATACCAAATTTCTCCATAGTTCCCGGTTTAAAGTTTTCCACAACCGCATCTGCAGTCTTTACCAATTCCAAAAACAAATTTTTCTGTTCTTCATCCTTCATATTAATTACAACAGATTTTTTCCCGCGATTTCTTGTCGCATAATGCGTACTGCCCTCACTCACCATAACTTTGCCATATCTGGTTGCGTCCCCTGCCGGCGGATTTTCCAACTTAATCACTTCCGCTCCAAAGTCGCTCAAAAGAAGCGTACAAACTGGCCCTGAAAAAAACTGTGTAAAATCTAATACTCGTATTCCTTCTAATGGTTTCATATATTCGTCTCCTTATTTCTACATTTCCAACCCCAACAGCTTTGCTGGATTCTTCTTCACCATCCATTCCACTTCTTCCTCGGTACAACCGAACTGCAGCATTGTCCCAATGAAGAAACGCATCCCTTCCGCTGGCGTCGGGTCCATGCACTGCGCCAAATCGGTACTCATAATCATATGTTCTGCGCCGAGTTCTCGCACCAGATCCACATAATCTGCCGGATCCATAGAACCCAGCCTCGGCATCAGATTACCGAAAACCAGCTCCGTGTACGCCCCTATATCCGACAATCGCCGGATTTCCTCTTTGGTAAACAGTCCCCAGGAATCAGACAACGGATGCGTATTGACCATCTTTGTGATCCCCTTTTGAACCGCCGCCGTAAACAAAGCTTCTGTCTCCAAATAAGACATATGCCCTTTGCAGACCACCATGTCATATTGTTTTGCTATATCCAGCACATCAAGCGCCTCTTTTTTTAATTTTCCCATCTCGTCCAGAATCACGATTCCACCATCCTGTCCGATTCCCTTACGACAATGTCTGGCGTCAAATGCCGGGAACCATACCACCTTACATCCCAACTTTGCATGATTCTCAACGGTCTGCGCTGCATACTCCAATCCGCCTGTTGTGCTATAACCGATCGTCACACTGCCGAATACTTTTGTATGTTCCATCATTTGATTCACAAGCAGCGCTTCTGTCGTAGTCGGATAATAAAAGCTTTTTACTACCGTCGCGCGCATCCCGCCTGCTTCCGCGGCTTGCGCAATTTCCCGCGTATTCATCCGCCGGTCCCATGCCGGGTCTGGTGCACAGTGTACATGCATATCGATACTACCTTCATACAATTTATCAATCTGTTCCTTTTTCAGTGTCATAGACGCTTGATATCGTGACATGTGCTCTTCCTGCCTTTCTTCTCTAAAACTACCCTGTTCCTTTATTACGTTCTACATATAATATACAAAATAAAATGCCAAAGCCGTAACGATTACAGCCAAAAGATTTACGACTCCTCCGATTCTCAGGTAATCCTTAAATCGGTAGCCGGCTGCCGTCGTCATTGTAATACAGGCCGTACAGATCGGGGTGGCAAGCGACAGATTCACTCCCACTCCACAAGCCAATACCAACGGAAGCGGATAATATCCCATCTCGTTGGCGATCGCCAGGCCAATCGGCGCGATAATCGTAACGCTCGCATTGTTCGACATAAAATTGGAAAGAACCGTACTTAAAACCAGAATTACCAGACAAAAAGTAAATTCATTCTGCACAAACGGTCCACAGACACGAATCATCGCGTCCGCAATCATTTTACCGGCACCACTGACTTCCACGCCTTTTGCAAACCCAATGGTTCCGGAAATCACGAACACCGTCTCCCAGCTGATCCCAGTATACGCCTGTTTCGTCGAAATACATCCGCTGATCAATACTGCCGCCGCGCCGGCAAATGCAACCGCCGCCAAGTCCAGACCGGATACAAAACCGACCACGCACAATACCATAACCAGAATGACAAAAAATGCTTTCCATGTTGCCGGAGATTTTAAAGTATGAGATTCCTCTTGCACCAGATTTTCCGTACTCGTTTCTTCAAAGTCAAAACATTTCTCCTGCAATTTCTCTCCAATCAGCAGATAAAAGAAAAATGCTGCCAGCACTGCCGGAATTGCAACTGCCGCCGGAGTAAAAAATGATAACGCTTTTCCATAATAAGATTCTTCCAACAGATTTGAGGCATTAATCATGGATGTGGAACCAACTACCGAAAGATTTCCTCCCAGTACAGCGCCAATTGCCAACGGCATCAGCGTATATTTCTTTTTTAGCTTTCCTCCGGTACGATATGCCAACGCATCCAGAATCGGCATAAAAATAGCAACTACCGCCAACCCATTTAAAAACGCGGACAAAAGAGAGCCTACCATAAAAATAATAGCAGTAAACAAAGGGAGCGGAACCCTGGCAATCTTCATCAGCAGATCTCCCAGCTTATCCACCAGTCCCGACGTTAAAAATGCCTCCCCTATGATTGTAATTCCAACCAGCAATAATGTCGCTGTCGAGGAAAAGCCTGAGAAAGCTTCCGCCGGAGTTAGTATTTTAAAGAACACCATCGCAATCATCGCCAGTATTGTTGTCAGGGACAACGGCAATTTCTCTGTAGCATACAGGAAAATCACTGCTATCACGATGACAATTGTAATCGTACTCTGCGCCATTTTTCGTTCGCCCCCTTTATATTTTTTTCGTATGTTTGCTTATTTCCTCTCCCCGCAGGGTTTCTCACTACTGGATATGTTCTCCCATATGAATGTTTCGATATATAGAAACAGCACATCAGAGCCTTACATATATCCACCTCTGTCAACGGTAAACATCTGTCCGTTCACATTTTTCGCCAAATCAGAAATCAGATAAATCGCCGCATAGGCAACCTGCTTCAGATCCACCGGAACCGCACGGTTCGTTCTGGCTTTCATGATATCCACCATACTCCCGTTCACTACCGGCAGAATCCCCGACGCCTGCACCTTCTCGCCCGCGTCGTACATATGAGAGGCGCCGCTTGCCACGTCTACCGATGTATTGCTCGGGAAAGATCCCGGATTCAGAAGATTACAGCGAACACCCGTGCCAACACAGCGCATTGCCATCTGACGGGTCAGCCCCCACTCTGCATATTTCGCCGCGCAGTATACCGCGTCGCAGATCGGCCGTCCGATATTGTTTGACCCGATATTCAAAATGATTCCGTCGTCTCGCTCCAGGAAATGTTTCATCGCCTCCCGGTTATAACGAAGCAGTCCCTTAACGTCTGTATCAATGATATCGTCAATATAGTCATCGTCACACACTTCAATGGAAACACAATCCCCGGTGCGGGACGCGTTCGTCACAAGCGCGTCAAACTTTCCATATTTTTCTAAAACGGTCTGACATACTCTCGGCGCGTCTTCTTTTTTCTTGAAGTCCGCAACAAGTGGAAATACTTCTCCGCCCTTTGCCTCGATCTCCTTCGCCGCCTCTTTCAGCTTCGCTTTGTTTCTGCCGGTCATCACAACCACAGCGCCCTCCGCCGCAAATTCTTCTGCGAACACTTTGCCAAGACCGCCGCTTGCTCCAATTAGAATAATCACTTTATCTTTTAGTATCTGTCTGTCCACTCACTTCACCTCCGGGACCGATACACTTTCTTTCCTTGCCGCGATCTTCTTATCACTGATCGTAAATGCAAGCACAAGACCAAGTAACTGGAATCCGGCAACTACCAAAAATGCCTGATTGTAAACGCCGGTTGCATCCACGATTGCCGCGGCAGCCATCGGTCCGATAAAGGATGCGATTCCAAAAGAAATATTGGTATATCCATAAATCGTTCCCATATATTTCTTACCAAACACTGCTGTAATGGAAGCCCATGTGAGCGGCACGCAGGCGCCATAACAGGCTGCCAGAATTACCGTACCCACAATCATCGTGGCCGGCGACGTATAACGGGTAAATAAAAACATATTGACTGTCGCAACTGCAAAGAGCGCCTTCCATGTTGTAAATACGCCAAGGCGATCAGAAATCGCACCCAGGAGCAAACGTCCCGCCGTATTTCCCACTGCAATAGCCATAACCAGTGTCGCGCCGCTTTCCCAGTTTGCCTGCATTACGGAAATCATAGCCACATGTGCGGTCAGCATCTGTCCGGACATCGCCGCGCATCCCATGCATAAAAACAGTATCCAGAATTCATATTTTTTCAGAGCCTGCTCGCCTGTGTATTTATTTTTATAAAGAGAAGTATCTACCTCTGCAGCATCTTCCCCTGTTTCCAGCTGCTCCTTGCCCGGTGTCGGGAAAATTAACGACAGACCGCCAATCAGGATACCTGCCGCAATACCAATGATTACAAATGTCATCTTAAGACCGACAGAATTCAAAAGAGCATTGATAATCGGCGACATATAGAAAGAAGACAACGCTACGCCAGCCGTGCCAATACCAGAGACCAAACCTTTATATTTTTCAGGCCAGAACTTTACAGCGGTTGGAGCCGTCACTGCTGACACAGATGTGGACGACATACCAAGCAGCAAACCAACCGAAAACAGCATGACGATCGGAGATCTTGTATAACCGCTAATAATCAAGCCGGCACACATACAAACCGCACCGAGCATGGTAGAATATTTCGGTTTCCATCTTTCTGAAATTTTTGCCGCGCCTACGGCCCACGTCGCCGCAACTATCATCAGAACAGAATACGGAAGCGACGCCTGCAAAGCTGTCCATCCATATTCAGCAATCATAGATTTTCCTAACATACTCCAGCAATACTGAGCGCCGGTACAAAGATTTAAAAGCACAGCTACGACAAGCGCACGCTTTGCAACACCAGTTATAGTAGTTTTCATTTTCATTCCTCCAATTCTTACAAATAAGATCCATTATCTACGGTAATAATCTGTCCCTGAATCGCCTTAGACAAATCGCTTCCCAAAAACAGCGCCAGATTTGCCTGATCTTCCGGCTGACATGCGACATGCATCTCTTCGCTTTCTCTTACCGTTCTTGTATGCAATATCGGCAACATATCCTGTCCGGCAGGCGCAAGTCCGGCTCCCTTTTCCTGTGTCTGCGACATTGGTGTGATCGTATAACCCGGACAGAGAGAATTGCATCTTACTCCGGTTCCCACACAGCGGATCGCAGTATTTTTTGTCAACATATTTACTCCACCCTTTGTAGATGCGTAGACGGAACCACACATCGGACGAACGCCGTTTACCGAAGATACATTGATGATGGAACCACTTTTTGCTGGAAGCATATACTGCAGCGCCTCCCTCGTCCAGATCACCGGACCCCGGAAGTTAATCGCGATTGTACTGTCCACCACATCGTCCGGAATACAGTCGATTCTCCACTGTTCTCCGACGCCCGCATTGTTGACCAGAATATCCACCTTTCCAAATTCTTCAATTGTCTTTGCAAAGACCTCTTTACAGTGCTCTGTAGAAGAAACATCTCCAGTCATACCAATCACTTTGTTCCCCAAATCAGCCTTCGCAGCGATCTCTTCCACCGCTTTATCCAATTTTGCCTTTCCACGGGCCGTCAAAACCACATTCGCACCTTCCTGTACATACAATTCTGCGATCGCATACCCAATTCCATAACTTGCGCCTGTTACAATTGCTGTTTTTCCTTCCAATAAATGTTGTTTCATAATTTTCTCATCCTTTCTCCTGCATAAATTCATAAATTACTTCTTTACCGCCTGCGGATCTCTCCCGGCAAGCGCACGGGTGATCGTTCTTCTTTGAATCTGATTGGTACCGCTAAAGATCTGGAAAATCTTTGCATCGCGCATATATTTCTCAACCGGATATTCTTTTATATAGCCATATCCACCCAGACACTGTACGGCGTCCGTCGTCGTCTGCATTGTGCAATCCGAAATGTACATTTTACAAACGGAACCCATCGTTCCAATGTTCTTACCATCCCGCAGCGCGCTCAACGTATAGTACAGAAGTCCTCTGCTCGCCTCTGTTCTCGCTTTCATGTCCGCAATCATAAAGGAAAGGCCTTCATGATCGATGATTCGTTTGCCAAACTGTCTTCTTTCCTTTGCATACTCGACAGCCTTATCCAATGCTGCTTCCGCCAGACCAAGATTAAAAGACATTCCTACCGCACGGCCTTCGTTGCTGATCAGTTCCAGACTGTACTTCAGTCCCTTTCCCACTTCACCGATTACATGATCTTCCGGCACACGTACATCTTCAAAAATCACCTCCGATGTCTCAGAAAGTTTCAGACCCATCTTATTTTCCTTCTTGCCGATTTGTACTCCCCTTTCCTTTTCAACCAGGAAAAACGTGATTCCTTTTCCTGCACTGACACTCTTGTCCGTCCACGCCGCTACCAGGAAATAATTAGAAATCGGCCCGTTGGATGCAAAACATTTCGTTCCATTGATCACCCATTCGTTGCCGTCCTTCACGGCTGTTGTGCGCATCGCCGTCACATCGGAACCCGCTCCGGCCTCCGTGATACAGAAACATCCGAGCTTCTCGCCGGCCATAATGCCGTCCGCCCATGCCTGTTTCTCCTCATCGGAAAGTCCGCTCGCAAGAATCATTGGGAAATATGTACCTGCATTGTAGAAACTGAATGTAAATCCTGCGTCGATCTTGGCCATCTCTTCTGCGATCAACGCCTGCGTCACTACATCCAGACCAAGGCCACCCCATTCTTCCGGAACGTTCATTCCAAAATATCCTGCCTCCGCCATCTTCTTGTGAACGTCCATCGGATATTTCCCTCTTCCCTCATCCGCATGCTCTAATGCTTCAATTTGAGGCAATAATTCTTTTTCCAAAATCACTCGCGCGCCCTCGGCAAGTTCTTTTTGTTCTTCTGTCGCCAATAAATATTCCATCATTTTTCCTCTAATCTCCTTTCTGATTTCACTATGATCCAGAAAATATATTTCGGATTCTTTCTCTTGTCTTTTTATTAACCAGCAACTCCCGTGCCAAATATAAAAAGACTGTATTTTATGCCAATTTCGCGGGCTCTCTGGAAATTTTGTAGTCCTGGAAACACCATTTCTGTTACCTTTTCCAATATTGACACACTTATAAGTGTTACTTTTTAGAAAATGACACATTTTAATGGACATCTAACTATTTTTTGTGTTATACTCAGTAAACGATACTAAAATCAAAATCATAATTCATGTAGAGATAACGCCGATATGATTTTACCCTGTCATTTATCAACGAGGTACCAGTATGCAGAAATACCACACTTTTCCACGTTCAGATACGAAGCAATTTCAAGAACACTTCCAGAACAATCTCTGGAACTATACCTATTTAGATCGCAATTTAAAGAGTATTTTTGTCGTAGAAAAAATCCCGCCGCACGTATGCCTGGCATATTTTGATGCTGACGGATTCTTAATCGAACTTTACGGTGATACAGAATCTGTCGATACCTTATCGAAACTGGGAATTTCCACGGGTACCATCTGGACCGAAGAAGGAATCGGCTACAATGCCATCACCGCCGGTCTGACCAGAAAACAGGCAGTATCCAGCAGCGGAACAGAACATGATTTACCGGCATTAAAAGACTTGGCTCTTTATTACTGCCCCATTTCCCTGCGCCGGCTATCGGTCGATTATATGCGCAGCAAACCTCCTCAGGACTTCGGTGGTGTCGCAGTGATTGTTCCGTTGGAATATGATCAGACACACTATTCTTTTTTAAGCGCCGCTATCGCTCATGACACCGTTATGACACTGCATTTTAATCAACACGCCATCCGTTTATACGAACAAGTCGGCTCCGGTCTTTTGATTATAGACAGCCGCATGAATCGTGAAAAGGTCACCATCACCCACGCAAATCAAACCTTATTTCGTGCGCTCGGAATTCCTCCGAGAGACCTGTTCTTCTCTCCTCTGGAAGATTTTCTGGATCCCAGAACGAATTCCGAACTCTGGGATCTGGTGAAAAAGCAGGAAGACGCCAAAGATGTCCATATTACTTTAACCATAGAAAAGAAAGCCATCCATTGTATGATCACCTGTCTTGCCTTCAATCAGCCGTTCTTAAATGCAAGCGGTATTATTTGCTACATCACAACGCCTCAAATGGAAAGCCGAAGCGTCGCTCGGAAAATGGGAAATTCGGCGATTCTGTCTTTTCCAAATATTATCGGGGAAAGCTCTTCGATCCGCTCTGCAATTCACAGAGCAACTTTGATTGCCAATACCGACAGTAATGTAATGATTCTGGGGGAAAGCGGCGTCGGCAAAGATGTATTTGCCCAGGCGATCCACAATGCCAGTCTGCGAAAAAACAAACCGTTCATCGCAGTCAACTGCGGCGCCTTGCCACGAGATCTGATCGCCAGTGAACTATTCGGCTATGACAGCGGCGCTTTCACCGGCGCAAAACGAAATGGAAACATCGGCAAATTTGAACTTGCCAATGGCGGAACTATTTTTCTTGATGAAATCGGGGATCTGCCTCTGGATCTCCAGGCGAACCTTCTTCGTGTCGTGGAGCAGAAGCAATTGATGCGGCTCGGAAGTAACCGCCTGATTGATATTGATGTGAAAATTATTTCTGCGACCAACACAAATATGTCGCATATGATTGAACAACGATTGTTTCGATCGGATCTGTTTTTCCGCCTCAGTACGCTGCGCTTATCTCTTGCCCCTTTGCGCGAGCGCGAAAATGACGTAGTACTGCTCGCCAATCATTTTATCGAAACGATCAGCCAGCGAATCGGCCGTAAAGACTCTATGAGACTTTCTACAGAAGCGGAAGAATTGCTAACCACCCTTTCCTGGCCGGGAAATGTCCGCGAACTACAGAACCTGATGGAATGTATCGTACAATTATACCCAGATCCAATCATTCTGCCGCAGCACATTCTGGAAAATATCAGTCTCGGCTCAACAGACCCAAACCTGTCCGCAACTTCCATCGTCCCAGGGATGACTGATCTGCCTTTCACACGGTCCATGCCGCGCAAAAGAAAAGTCCTCTCAAAAGAGGACATTCAAAATGCATTGGATATGTGCGGCGGCAATCGTAGCCAGGCTGCGGAATATCTGGGAATCGCAAGAAAAACATTGTATCGGAAGATGGAACAGTTTGGAATTGAGGGAAGATGATGGAACATTGTTTTCCCTCCTCAGCCTGAAGACATCTCGCTTATGCAAAAATCTTCCTTCCCCTGCAATTTGCAATATGCATACTTTCCCGATATTTTGCAACCGTTCTGCGGGAAATATCAATCTCTTGTTCCTTCAAAAACTCTGCGATTCTCTGATCACTGTAGGGCTTCCCTTTATCCTCGGACTCAATTATTTGCTCAATTTTCTGTTTAATCTGAAGCACCGCCACGCTATCCTCATCTTCCGGCTGACTGACTCCTTTCGGGAAGAAATAGCTCAACGCATAAATCCCCCAACAGCATTGGAGATATTTTCCTTTGATCGCGCGGCTGACGGTGGACTCATGTACTCCCATAATCTCAGCCGCCTCCTGGAGCCGAAATGGTTTCAACGCTTTTTCTCCGGTCAAAAAGAATGCTTTCTGCGCATCAATAATACATTTCGTCAAAGACAACAGCGTCGAACTCCTCCTATGGATGCACTGTTGAATTCCTTCCGCCCGTTTTACTTTCTGAATCAGATAATCCTTTACATCCTGATCACAGTCTGATTTCATCATTTTCAGATATTCCTGATTCACATGTAAAACCGGGCAGGAATAGTCATTTAATAATATCTCAAAACGATCCTTAAATTTTACCACCGTCACATCCGGCACAATATACCGAAGCAATTCGCCATTGTCAAATCCCTGTGCAGGGCGCGGATTCAACTCCCGGATATGTGAGACCGCTTCCACCACGCTGGTAAGCGGAAGCTTTAATTTTTTTGCAATAATATGTAACTGATTCTTCCCAAGAACCTCCATATAATTCGAGACAATCTCCTGTTCCAGTTCACTGTCTTCCTGTCCTTCCAACTGCTTCAAAAGGCAGTCTCGCAGTGAGCCCGCACACACTCCGGCCGGTTCCAGATTCCGCATAATCTCCAGACATTCTCCCGCCTTTTCTTCCGATACCTGAAACTGACCTGTAATCTCAGACAGGGGCGCGGTGTAATAACCTCTGGAGTCCAGACACTGTGCAATATAGTCAAAGATTTCCATCTCCAAATCCGAATATCCCTTGCCCAAAAGCTGCGCTCTCAGAACATCTGCAAGACTCTCCGTCGTTCGGTTTCCCAGATTATTCATTCCATTATTATCTTCGATATCTTCCTTATCATACCGATAATAAGAACGATTCTGCTCGTCCAGACTGGCCAGCCATTCCAGCTTCTTAATCCGGTCTTCCTCCTTATCCATCGGTTCTTTTATCTCCAGATCCACCACCGGATTCTCCAGAACTTCCTGCTTCATATAATCCGTCAATTCCTGCGAACTCATCTGCAAAATATTGACCGACTGTATCATTTTCTGTGATAAAACCTGCTTTTGACTCTGTTCCAAACGAAGTGACATACGCGTTCCTCTATTTATTGTACTTTCCATGAATGCTCTGCAAGACTGCTCCTGCAAAATTTTTTGATACCTTTATCACGTGTTTTCAAAAATTCTGTCTATATTGTTATTATTATATCATAATTTTAACAATATTGGTACCTATTTTGCTACTCATTCTATTCACTACCTTTATTATGCTATATTTCCATAATATTCAAGCATAAAGAAAAAGACTATCGGCTTTTATTGCTAATAGTCTTTTTACTTCTTTTCCGTTAATGCTTTTATTATAACAGATTTCACAGTCGTTTCAATCCGTTTATACTGTCTGTAACTGTCATAAAAAAGATTTCCATAATCATTTTCCCCCTTACAATTCAGGGAGGGAAAGCAGAACCCCTCATCTGTGTCATTTCACTCTCTTGACACACCACTGACACATTCTTTTATGCACACATACGTACAACTTTCATACGATTTCCTCAAATTTCTCAAAAAATCCCACGCATTTTCATTTGGCACATAACTTGCTCTTCATAATATACGGCAGTGCCTCATCACTGATTTTTCTTTCAGAAGGGAGTGTAAACATCTTGGATGAAATGCAAAAACCTTTATCCGGCATTAAAGTAGTTGACCTGACGCTTGCAGGTTCCGGTCCTTCCTGCACAAAATTGTTAGCAGAATACGGCGCGCAAGTGATCTGGGTAGAACCCTTGTGGGGAACTTCTACCAGAACCGTGCATAAATACGATTTCTACACCACCGGAAAACGCGCCGTCACTTTAAATCTGAAAACCCCCGAGGGTAGAGAAATTCTGGATCGAATCCTCAAGGACAGCGATGTACTCGTGACAAATTATCGGCCGCAGGCGCTTGAACATCTCCGGTTAACTTATGCGAAAGTCTACGCGCTTCATCCGCAAATCATTTTTGCATCCCTGACCGGATACGGAGAATACGGTCCGGATGCAAACAAGCCCGGCTATGATGCAGTTTCATTCTGGGCAAGAGGCGGACTCCTTTCTGACATCGCCGAAAAAGGAAGCCTGGTTGTACCGCCAGTCGCCATTGGTGATATCACGACGGGACTCACTCTTTTCGGCGGTATCTGCGCAGCATTGTATCAACGCAAAGAAACCGGCAAAGGATGCCATGTTTCCACTTCTTTGTTGGCTGCTGCTATTTACTTAAATCATGACGCTCTGGTAGAGGTTCAATATGGTGAGGAATACCCAAAACAAAGAACCCATCCACGCCGTTCTTTATTTAATACGTATCAGTGTCGGGACGGCAAATGGATCGCCATCGCGGTAATCGCCGATTTTAAAAAATATTTCAATCCTCTGCTTTCGGCAGTCGGTCTCACACACCTGATCGGTGATCCAAGATGGCAGTCTTTGGATGATACCATGTATGAAAATGCTCCGGAACTTGTAAGTATTCTGGACGAGGCATTTTCTAAAATGACACAAGACGAGGCGATTCAGGCTTTGAACGCAATCGATGTTCCGGTTTCCAGGGTACAGGCTACACAAGATCTGCTGCAGGATCCTCAAGTTCTGGCAAATAAATACATTTATCCCCTAGAAGCAACCACACCGCCGTCCGAAAACCAGAAGGAAATCTTGGTACCGTCGAGTCCAATCAAATTCAACACCCCGGACAGCGGAACCATCGGCCATCAAAAAGGCCCAAAACTGGGCGAACACACCGTCGAAATCCTAAGAGAGTATGGATTTTCCGAACAGGAAATTCAGAATATGAGAAACAAAAAAATTTTCATGTAGAGAAACGAAACAGGAGGGAAAGTAAAAATGAACATTCTCGTTTGTATCAAACAGGTACCGGATACTACTGAAATCAAAATCGATCCGGTCAAAAAGACCCTAATCCGTGAAGGCGTACCGAGTATTGTCAACACTTATGACACCTACGCGCTGGAAAATGCCGCCCGCATCAAAGACCAGGACGCATCCACACAGATCGTCGTCCTGTCCATGGGCCCGGAGCAGGCAAAAACAGCCCTGAAAGAATGTCTTGCCATCGCCGCAGACAAAGCTTATCTGGTGACAGACCGCGCATTCGGCGGTTCTGACACGCTGGCAACCAGTTATATTCTCTCGGAAGCCATCAAAAAGGTAGAAGAACTGGAAGGCTACAAATTCGACGCTATTTTCTGTGGAAAACAGGCCATCGACGGAGATACCGCTCAGGTCGGCCCGGAAATTGCAGAACATCTGGATTTGCCGCAGGTAACGTATGCTCTGGAAGTAGAAAACAGCGAGGAAGGATTTAAAGTCACGCAGCAGGGACCGGAAAACAAACAAATCATTGCTGTTTCTACTCCCTGTGTCATCACATTTACCCAACCGGATTTTGAAGTCCGTTATCCTACGATTCGGCGCAAAATGGCTGCTAATAAAGCGCAGATCCCAAATATCACCGCTGCAGACCTGGAAGGAAGCATTGATTTAACACGCTGTGGTCTGAAAGGATCCCCGACACACGTAAAATCCACATTTGTACCGGTGCATGACAGCAATATTCAATTTATCGAAGAAGAAACACTGGAAGAAGCCGGCGCAAAACTTGCCAACATTTTAAGCGACGAACACATTATTTAGATAACAGGAAATAGAAGGAGGAAAAGACATGGATGCAATGACCAAAGACCTTTGGGTATTTGTAGAAACAAAGGAGGACGGTTCTGCACGCAATGTGGGACTGGAACTTCTCAATCCAGGCAAGGAACTTGCCGCAAAACAGGGCGGTAAATTAGTCGCCATTATTATAGGAAACCACACGGAGGCCGCCATTTCTGCCGCCGGAGAACAGGACGCCGATCAGATTATCGTCGTAAACGGGGAGGAATTCGCCCATTACAATACAGACGCCTATGTAAATGCCATGGAACACTTGATCAAAAAATATGGTCCTACCACACTTTTGATCGGCGCCACCAGCTATGGGCGAGATCTGGGCCCAAGGCTTTCCTGTCGATTGAAAAGCGGCCTGACCGCCGACTGTACCAGCCTTGATGTCAACGAAGAAGGCATTATGGAATGGACCCGTCCCGCTTTCGGTGGAAATCTGATGGCTACTATCATCTGTCCGGATGGAAGACCTCAGATCGGAACCGTCCGTCCCGGCGTATTCAAAAAACAACCCCCTGTTGAGAATAAAGCGGAAGTAATCACAGAAGATTTCCATGTTGCCCAGAGCGACATCCGCACAAAACTTCTGGAAGTGATCCAGGAAGCAGCCGAGGAAATCGTCGATCTGGAAGGCGCTGAAATCATCGTTTCCGGGGGACGTGGTGTCGGTGGACCGGAAGGTTTCCAGCCGCTGCGGGAACTGGCAGAAGCGCTCGGCGCCACCGTAGGTTCTTCCCGCGCTGCTGTGGACAACGGATGGATCCCTTATGCACACCAGGTGGGACAGACCGGAAAAACCGTAGCGCCCAAGCTATACATTGCCTGTGGAATTTCTGGCGCAATCCAGCACCTGGCCGGCATGAGCGGTTCCGATTATATCGTAGCCATCAACAAAGATCCGGAAGCGCCGATCTTTGAGGTTGCTAATTATGGAATCGTGGGAAATCTTTTCGAAGTGTTGCCGGCATTGACCGCGGAAGTGAAGAAGTTAAAAGGGTAAAGGAGAATAAGTTATGGATTTTATTCAAGATGAAATGCATCAGGACTTAATTAATATGTATCGGGAGTTTGCGGAAAATGAAGTGAAACCGTTGGCTGCTGAGATTGACAAAACGGAGCAATTCCCGGGGGAAACTGTCGCGGCTATGGCGGAGATGGGCCTGCTTGGGATTCCATTTCCGGAAGAATACGGCGGAACTGGCATGGACAATCTGTCTTACGCACAATGTGTCGAAGAATTAAGCAAAGTTTGCGCCGCCACCGGCGTCATCGTATCCGCGCACACCTCCCTGTGCGCAACGCCAATTTTCCTGTTTGGTACGGAGGAACAGAAACAGAAATACCTGACTCCCCTTGCTTCCGGGCAGAAACTGGGCGCATTCGGTCTGACAGAACCAAGCGCCGGGACAGACGCTGCCGGACAGAAAACCGTTGCCGTCGATAAAGGCGATCACTGGCTGATCAATGGCTCCAAATGTTTTATCACCAACGGAGGCCCGGCCGACATTTACATCGTATTTGCCATGACCGACAAAGAGGCCGGTAATCACGGAATCTCCGCATTTATCGTGGAAAAAGGCTTTCAAGGATTCTCCATCGGAAAACACGAAGAGAAAATGGGGATCCGCGCCTCTTCTACCAGCGAACTTGTCTTCGAGGACTGCATTGTACCGAAAGAAAATCTGCTTGGCGAATTAAATAAAGGTTTCAAGGTTGCCATGATGACTCTGGACGGTGGTCGTATCGGAATCGCCGCTCAGGCGCTCGGCATCGCGGAAGGCGCTATCGCAGAAACCACCGCCTACGTCAAAGAACGGAAACAATTTGGCCGGCCGCTCTCTAAGTTCCAGAATACACAGTTTGAACTGGCTTCCATGCAGGCACAGACCGAAGCTGCCAAACTTCTGGTCTATCAGGCAGCATGTGCCAAAGACAATCACGAAAACTATAGTCATCTTGCAGCGATGGCCAAACTGGTTGCCAGTGAAAATGCAAGTGATGTGACCCGTCGCTGCCTTCAGTTATTCGGCGGCTATGGTTACACCCGCGAGTATCCCATGGAGCGCATGATGCGTGACGCTAAAATCACCGAAATCTACGAGGGAACCTCCGAAGTTCAGAAAATGGTCATCGCAAGCTGGATGGGCGTAAAATAGGAAGGAGACAACTTATATGAATATCAACGACATCATCACACCGGAACAGGATCCTTCCGGCGCTATGGCACAAATGGTTGCGGATTTAAAATATGAAGATATTCCGGAAGAACACCTGGAATATGCCAAAAAAGACATTCTTGACGAATTAGCCTGTATCATTGCCGGGACAACCGGTCCTACCGTTTCAACCGTAAACGAACAAGTACGGGAATGGGGTGGAACAGGCAAAGGGAAAATTCTCATCTTCGGCGACAATGTACCCACACCTTTTGCGGCGTTTGCCAACGGTACGATCGCCCGCGCTTGCGACATGGGCGATACGCACAACAAAGGTGGTCACATCTGCGAGTGGATTGTACCGGCTCTTTTTTCCGGCCTTGGCATGACCGATCGAAAAATATCCGGAAAAGATTTTCTCACTGCGTTCATTGCCGGCGCGGAATGGGGCGCACGCGAACATGTAACCGTTCATCTGCAATACCATACCACCATCACCCCCGGCGAATGTGCAGGCCCGCGCTATGCGACGGCTGCCCTTGCCAAAATGCTTGATTTAACAAAGAACAGATCTGGGCGGCACAGGGTATGGCCTACGGCGCCCGTCCGGTTTCAGAGCAACAAAAATACAACGAAGGAACTCCCATGGTTCGAATCCAGCACGGCTATGTCTGCGCCGACGCGATCAAATCGGTCGCTCTGGCAGCCAAAGGTGTAGAAGGGATCAAAGGCATTTACATGGGGGAAGGCGGACTCTTGAAAAATATCAAACACGGCGATTTGGAATCGCCAGATTTCCTGACAAATGATCTGGGAAAACGCTGGGTTTGGCGCGAAGAGATTACCATGAAGCCCTATGCCGGATGCAAATACAACCACACCCCGATCTGCGGGCTGCTGAACCTGATGAAAGAACATGCTTTCACTTGGCAGGAAATCGAATCCGTACACTACACCGTCAGCGCAGGTTGCCGCTGCACCATCGAACCGGCAGAAGTGAAATGGAATCCACAGACTCCAGCGGAAGCACTGTTCAGCAATCCTTATTCCGTGGCATACGCCGCGATCACAGGCGACTGCTTCCTGGAGGCATACGAAGCTGACGTAATCAAAGAGAAAATGGCGTCCCCGGAATTCCAAGATCTGATGCCTCGCATTTCCTATGAGACAGATCCGTCCCTGCCGCCGTTTGACGATTATCCGATCACGGTTACACTCAAAGACGGGCGAACCTTCTCTAAAATTGAAGATATGCTGCCTGGAAACGTAAAAAATCCCATGTCCTGGGAACAAATCGAGCATAAATTCTGGAATTGCACCCGCTACTCGGCGATTGATCTTGGGAAAGAAAAATATGAGAAAATCATCGAACTGTGCAAGAATCTAGAGAAACTGGAAGATATGAATGAACTACTGAATGTCTTAACTGCAAAATAAACCTGCATGCGCCCACAAGAAACGCATCATCATGCATAAAAGTCTTTAGGGTGCATTGGACACCCCTGAATCTGTGCTGCCTACTCAGCAGCGAACTTTTAAGGTAAGTGCTAATAACTTTACCATATGAGGAAATTACAATATGAATAAACTACTCTTAGAAAACAAAACTACCATCGTTACCGGTGCAAGCGAGGGCATTGGATATGCCATCGCCGAACTATTTCTTGAGGAAGGAAGCAATGTTGTCATGATTTCTCGCCGCCCGGATGTTCTGCAGAAATCCGTAGATACCTTAAATGCCTGCGGCTATCCGGGAAAAGCCGTCGCCCTCGCCGGTGACGTCGCCGACGAATCTCTAAGCAAACGTGCTTTTGAACTTGCAATCAAAGAGTTTGGACAGGTTGATATCATGATCAACAATGCAGGCCTTGGCGAGTCAAACACCGTGGAAACCACCACAGCCGCGCACTGGGATTTCTATATGAACGTAAATCTTCGTGGAGCTTTTTTCTTCTGCCGTGAAGCAGCAGAACATTTCCTGCCAAAGGGAGAAGGCGTCATCATTAATGTGGCCTCTATCAACGGCTTAAAACCAGGAAATGGCCTCACTTATACGACATCCAAAGGCGCTATGTGCACCATGACGCGCAACCTCGCCATTCGCTTTGCCGGCACAAACATCCGTGTCAACGCACTCTGTCCGGGACTGACTGAAACGCCAACTGAACAGGCTTTCAAAGCGGATAAACTCGCACAGGACGGCGTCAGCATGCGACAGTTCGGCAATCCCTATATCAACCAGACCTTCGACGGCGAGATTCCGGCACGCGGCCAAGCCTACGGCGCGCTATTCCTTGCCAGCGAAATGGGCCAGTATATGACCGGTCAGAATCTGGTCATTGAAAAAGGAAGATATTTTAACTAAATCCAGCCTCCTCTTTTTTTCTATTTCCATAAGGTAATTGCGAGACTTTAAGCTATGAGAATACTCTGATCATATATTTTGTGCTTACTGGATTCACGATTGCCTATACCAAAAGGGACAACCCCTCCGGTTATCATTCAACCGGAAGGTCTGTCCCTTCTTAACTCTACTATATGCCGTGTCTCTGCAATGATATTTTGAGAGCGACACTCAGTTCATCCAATCATACTTATTTTCTATCCTCTATAATAATTAATCAGACACCCTTTCAGGATAATCTCACGCTCCGTATCCGTCATATCGCCGAGCCTCAACTCAATTTCTTTCAAATCTCCATCCACAACAAAAGCTTTCACCGCGGACAATTTCTCTTCCACAGCTTTTCGAATATCCGGAACAAACAGATAATCTCCGTTCTTAAATGGAAGCGCCTCATGGTTCGCCTCTGTCAAAAACGGCAGCATTCCCCAGTTGATCAGATTCGAGCGATACCGTTTCGTCGCATACTCGTTTGCGATATTTGCCCATCCGCCCAGCACCTTCTGACAGGACGCGGCTTGCTCCCTAGCAGAGCCGTCCCCCGGCTTCACCGCGAAGATCGTACTGCCGACACCGATGTTGCCTCTTCCGACTTCCGGATAATCCTTCTGAATCGCCGCCATCACTGGTTTCAATTCTTCCAGTACTTCCAATGGACAAGACTCTTTCTCGATCGCATCCTGCGCTGCCTTCACTTCTTTTGCCCGTCCCACATAAGCCGGGTCCTTTCTGGAAAGCGCAAATTCCGCAAGACCCAGTGGGTTGGAACGATAGGACGACGTCTCTCCGGAAGGAATCAACTCATCTGTCGTCGTAACCGGATCGTGTATTTCAGACACAATCTTCAGAATCAAATTTTCCGGTAACGCTGACATTGCTGGCCAATCTTTGATATTTGGCCCAAATTTGATCTCCACAGAAGGATCTGCGACACCTTTGCTGTCAAACACACGATTCGCGTAAATACTGGAATCAAAATGATATTTCTGACCTTTGAATTCTACATCCATCGCCGTAGCCGGTGTCAGGAAGCCTTTGTTGGCCGCCGTAGCCGCGATCGACCGTGCATCCATCAGTGCAACCGAGGAAATCTGTCCGCTCTGCAGCTTCGAGCCTTCCCGGTTCGGGAAATTTCTCGTAGAATGACGAATCGAGAGCGCATTATTCGCCGGCGTATCTCCCGCACCAAAGCATGGACCACAGAACGCCGTTTTCACAATCGTGCCTGCTGCCATCAGATCTGCAACCGCTCCATTCTTCACCAATTCCATGTAAATCGGCGTACTTGCCGGATATACGCTGAACGTAAATTCATCCGATCCGATATTCTTTCCACGAATGATATCCGCAGCGGCACAAATATTTTCAAAACCACCACCGGCACATCCGGCAATAATTCCCTGTTCTACATATAATTTTCCATCGACAATCTTATCCTGCAAAGAATACTCTACCGCGCCGTCCAGGCTTACCAATGCCTTTTGTTCCACATCGTGCAGAATATCCTTCAAATTCGCATTGACCTCGTCAATCGTATACACATTACTCGGATGAAATGGCATCGCAATCATCGGCTTGATCTCACTCAAATTCACATAAACCATTCCATCATAATATGTACATACTCCAGGATTCAATTCCTGATAATCCTGTGTTCTTCCATGAATCTCATAGAACTCCCGGATCTTCTCATCCGTTGCCCAGATCGAAGACAGACAAGTCGTCTCCGTCGTCATCACATCAATTCCAATACGGAAATCCGCACTCAGTTTGCCAACGCCAGGTCCCACAAACTCCATCACCTTGTTATTGACATATCCATTTCCAAAGGTCGCGCCGATAATCGCCAGCGCCACATCCTGCGGACCAACGCCTTTGGCCGGTTCTCCATCCAGATAAATCCCGATCACGCCCGGCATCTTAATATCATAGGTTTTATTCAACAACTGTTTTACCAGCTCCGGCCCGCCTTCGCCCATCGCCATCGTTCCCAGAGCGCCATAACGAGTATGGCTGTCCGACCCAAGAATCATTCGCCCACCACCGGAGAGCATCTCCCGGGCATACTGATGGATCACCGCCTGATGCGGTGGAACATAGACACCACCGTATTTCTTTGCGCAGGTTAATCCAAACATATGGTCATCTTCATTGATCGTCCCGCCTACCGCACAAAGGGAATTGTGACAGTTTGTCAGTACATACGGAATCGGAAACTTCTCAAGACCGGAAGCCCTAGCCGTCTGAATGATTCCCACAAATGTGATATCGTGAGACGTCAGCTTATCAAATTTTATCTGCAGATTCTGCATGTTACCAGATGTATTATGCGCCTTCAGAATCCTGTAGGCAATCGTATTTTCTGCTGCTTCTTCTTTCGTTAACGGAACCTGTACGCTTCCCGTATCCTCAACAATCTCGGCGCCATTAAGCAAATATACGCCGTTTTCATATAATTTAATCATAGATCCTCCTCTTGTAAACTTTGATATAATGCTCCCCTGTAAATTCACTACGAATTATATTTTAGCATGGTGAAGTTCTGTTGTAAAGTCTGGCGGTTGGAGCGGCCTGCCACCGTATCGTTAAACTCGTTAAATTGAAATCAGAATTAATTGTTTTTAGCCAAGGTACATAATGCGAAAAAGCAGACAGGGAGAGAACTCTAACATCAGAGAATTCTCCAAGGAGGGTTTTATGACTAGATATCGAACATGGACATCAGTTTTCTGAAGGTATCTTGTCCATCCAGACAGGTGTCTGTCAGATAGCCTTTCTCCCATTCCCATTCAGAGAGCCCCCGGTAATAATACATTTTTTTGTCGTCCTCAATGATAAACGGAATAAGCCCGAAACGCAGGCACTCTTTTAATGCGACCAGCCTGCCGACTCTACCGTTGCCATCCTGGAATGGATGAATGCGTTCAAATGCGTAATGGAATTGAATGATGTCGTTAATCGTGACAGCAGTTTTGGCTTCATATTCGGCAAGCAGAGCTTTCATGCGTGGAGCAACCTCTTCCGGCTTTGCAGTTTCACGACCACCGACCACATTGGCTCTTTTCTTGTAATCCCCAACGGCAAACCA
>JAAVXR010000041.1 GCA_022790755.1 Hespellia sp.
ACCTGAGCTAGTATCCCATATCATGCAGACAGACTTCCTGTCCCAAACTGGGCTAGCTGGATTCGAACCAGCGAATGCAGGAGTCAAAGTCCTGTGCCTTACCGCTTGGCGATAGCCCAACAATGAGACAGACGTACATGGCACTGTCCTATCCATCCTGCATACCGGAAATTCCAGTAACTTTCCCTAGTATGCTTTCGCATAAAGGGTGGGTAGTGGGACTCGAACCCACGATATCCAGAACCACAATCTGGCGCGCTAACCAACTGCACCATACCCACCATAACGAGCCTGGGGGGATTCGAACCCTCGACCTACGGCTTAGAAGGCCGTTGCTCTATCCAGCTGAGCTACAGACTCATATAGACTCTCACCACCTACAATGGTTTCCGTCATCAACTACATCTGACCAAAGAACTGCGCTCATAAGTACTCGCAACGAAGCGGGTGATGGGAATCGAACCCACGTGTCCAGCTTGGAAGGCTGGTGTTCTACCATTGAACTACACCCGCAAAGTCGGGGTGACAGGATTCGAACCTGCGACCTCCTGGTCCCAAACCAGGCGCTCTAGCCAAGCTGAGCCACACCCCGTATCCACATTTGTTCGCACTTACTACCCGCAACGCAAGAATTATTATATAATATGCATGTCCTAATGTCAATGAAAAAATAAATTTTTCGCAAAATTTGCACGATTCTATAAATACTTCTGATCAAACGAAAGTTGATTCTCAGAATCTATCTCCATAATCATATAGCTTCCCTTTCTCCCTTCCTGACGCGGATAAGAAACACTTCCAGGATTCAGCGCTATGATATCTGCATATTTTTTGAGATAAGGACGATGCGTATGGCCAAACATAACTATATCCGCCTCCCGTGCTTTTCCCTCTTGAATCAGCCATTCTGGACCCATATTGATATGATAGCTATGCCCATGCGTCGCCCAGACCTTATATGAACCGAGAGAAAATTCAATCTCTTCCGGAAGACTCGAAAAGAAGTCATTATTCCCACGAACAAGATATTTCGGACAGTCAAAAATTGCATCCAGATGCGCTTCTGTGCCTTCGATATCCCCTAGATGAATCAACGCATCTACTTCTCCTTCCCTTCTTTGAATCTCTTCCATACCTTTACGTTTCCCATGCGTATCGCTGATAACCAAAATCCTCATACCCTGTTGCCCTTTACACAAACTCTTTCCTACATTAATACATAAAAAATGCCTCATTCAAATCACAACAATTCTTCCATAAGATCTCGCATTGCCCGCAATGCTTTTCCCCGATGACTGATCTTATTTTTCTCTTCCGGTGAAAGCTGCGCAGAAGTACATCCATACTCCGGCAAATAGAAAATTGGATCGTAACCAAATCCATGATCCCCTGCAATCTCATATCCAATTCTGCCTTCCATCGTCTCCCGAACCATCTTTTTTGTCCCGTCTGGAAATACAGCCGCAATCACACAAACAAATCGTGCAGTCCGTTTTTCATCTGGAACACCGGCCAGCTGGTCAATCAACATTTGATTTTTAATATCATAGGATGTATGTTCTCCTGCAAATCGAGCAGAGTAGACCCCCGGCGCTTTATCCAAATAATCAATCTCCAAACCGGAGTCGTCCGCAAGTACAATATCTTCCGGCAGAATCTGACCAATTGCTTCCGCCTTAATTCTCGCATTTTCCTCAAATGTTGTACCAGCCTCCACAACATCCACATTTACACCGGCCTCTTTCATAGAAATTACTTCTGCTCCCAAATCTGCGAGTATCATACGTATTTCTTGCATTTTATGCGCATTTCCCGTAGCAAATACAATTCTCTGTTTCATTCTTTCCTCCATCTCGTGCGCGTTCCGCAGCATACAGGTCCGCTTTCCTTCTAGCCTTTACGCGGCGGTTTCGGCCCCATAAACTGATAAAAATAGGTTTTCAACATTCCATTATAAAT
Source organism: Hespellia sp. (assembly GCA_022790755.1). Lineage (GTDB taxonomy): Bacteria > Bacillota > Clostridia > Lachnospirales > Lachnospiraceae > Mediterraneibacter_A. The sequence goes on from JAAVXR010000041.1 coordinate 1,960, forward strand.
CTTCCGGTTCTTATCCGCTTTCCGCCCAAAATAACGCTCTGCATCCTCGTATCCCGTAATCATGTACACAGACCATGAATCCAATCTACGAACGCTTTCCCCAAACGCTTGATACAGCGACGGAAGTTCGCTTTTCTCTTCCAGGCGTTCTCCATAAGGCGGATTTGTGATAATAAAACCATATTTCTTTGAATGATTTAGTTCCTTTACTGGACGCTGCTGAAAGTGAATCAAATGATCCACCTGCGCCTCCTTGGCATTTTCCCGCGCCACTTTTACCACATTAGAGTCTATGTCATATCCCTGAATATCTACAATAACATCTCTGCAAATTCGATCATTTGCCTCCTCCACCGACCGATACCACAGCCGTTTTGGAATCAAATTTGTCCACTCTTCCGCAGTAAAATACCGATTCATCCCCGGCGCCACAGACATTGCAATCATTGCCGCCTCTATCGGAAATGTGCCGCTTCCACAAAACGGATCAACCAGTATCCGATCCTTCTTCCATGGAGTCAACATAATCAATGCCGCTGCTAATGTCTCTGTAATTGGCGCCTTTCCTGAAAGTCTGCGATAACCTCGTTTATGCAACGATTCCCCGGAGGTATCAATCCCAACCGTCACCCGATCCTTGAACAGGAAAACACGAATCGGAAATTCTGCACCGTCTTCCGGAAACCATTCTCGATGATACTGCTTTTTCATTCGCTCCACAATTGCTTTTTTCATAATAGACTGAATATCCGAAGGACTAAACAATTTGCTTTTTACAGAAGAGGCCTTTTTTACCCAGAACTTTCCATTTTCGGTAATATACTCTTCCCAAGGTAACTTTTTGGTTCCCTCAAACAATTCATCAAACGTCACTGCATGAAATTCGCCCACTTTCAACAGTACCCTCTCCGCCGTCCTCAAAAAAATATTGGCACGACAAATGGATGCTTCATCCCCGTAAAAAGAAACTCGTCCATCTTCTACAGACGAAATCTCATACCCCAAATCTAATATTTCCCTTTTCAAGACAGACTCCAGTCCAAAATGACAAGGAGCGATCAGCTCTATCCTCTCCATATCTTCCCTCCATATGTCATATGTTTATATTACGTGTAAGTTCCCAAATAGTCAAGTGAAGTTAAAAGCCCCTTTACACACCTTTATCGAGGAACAACAGCCCTGATTCTAATATTACAAAACCGCCGCTGCTATCACAACGACGGTCTCCTTTTATCACTCTTATTCTGCTGTATATGGCATCAGAGCAATATGACGTGCTCTCTTAATTGCCACAGTGAGCGCTCTCTGATGCTTTGCACAGTTTCCTGTGATTCTTCTCGGAAGAATCTTCCCTCTTTCGGAAACATATTTCTTTAACTTTGCTACATCTTTATAATCAATCTCATTATTTTCTTTTCCACAGAATACACAAACTTTTTTTCTTCTGCGAACCGGACCTCTTCTTCTGAAGCCGCCTTCTGATTTACCTTTTTCGTAAGCCATTGTGCCATACCTCCTTATTCAATTCTATTTATGCGACGATAATCACACTAATTAAACGGTAGCTCTTCATCAATTCCATCTGGAATATTCATAAATCCATCTCCCACATCCACACTTGGCGCAGGGGCAGGGGCCGGTGCTGGCGCACGGTATCCCGCATTTGCAGCATTCGCATCACTGACAGCTTTACTCTCGGCAAATTCTTGCTCTTCTACCACAACTTCCGTGGTATATACTTTCACACCGTCGCGGTTTGTATAGCTTCCTGTCTGAATTCTTCCACTAACTACAATTTTTGTTCCCTGTCGGAAATACCTTTCAGAAAATTCAGCGGACTTTCCAAACACCACACAATTGATGAAATCAGCCGTCTGCTCTCCATCCCGCTTAAATCTGCGATCTACAGCCAATGTAAACCTGGCAATCGCCAGAGGGTTATCTCCCTGGGAATATCTAACTTCTGGATCTCTGGTCAATCTGCCCATCAAAACTACCTTGTTCATATATACCTCTTTTCTAATTACGCTTCCTGTTTAACGCACAGATATCTGAGAACGTTATCCATGATTCGCATACGCTGTTCCACTTCACCTGGAACTGTAGTCTCTGCTTCAAAATGAACGAAATAGTAGAAGCCTTCCTTCATCTTCTGAATCTCATAGGCAAGTCTCTTCTTCCCCCACTCGTCAACGTCCGTCACTTTACCGCCGAAACGCTCAATCAATGCTTTAACTTTCTCGATCACTTCAGCTCTGGCGTCGTCTTCAATCTTAGCGCTAACTACAACAGCCAATTCATACTTGTTCATGTTCTTTACCTCCTTATGGTCTCTGGCTTCCGAACCAGTCGGAAACAAGGAATTCTGTTATTACCCTTATTCGGGCATTACATCACAGTTAGTTATGTTAACATACTTTTTCGCGCACATCAAGATTTTTTCCGAATTTCTTTCGTATTTTTTTCCACCAATTTCCGCGGAACCATCACCTGATGTCCACAGCCAAGACACTTCAGACGAAAATCCGCGCCAACTCGCAAGATCTCCCATTCATGGCTTCCGCATGGATGAGGTTTTTTCATCTTAATGATATCGCCAATATTAAAACGATCCGCCATTTTCTCCTCCTATTAGCAATCCGCCTTTGCTCAATCTTTTTGGATATACTTTTCCTCTACCAGTACTCCCTGAACCAGAAACCTCTCATCCTCCCGTACATTCGTGCATGTAGAAAGGCTCACAATTCTGGAATCTTTGGAAACTTTCACTCCGGTATCATAGGAAGAAGAATGCTTTGCCAACTCAAGATACTGTTCGTATTCTTCATCCGTATTGTACACAATATTATAATTCTCCGCCGTACTTTTCACGACACCTGCCGAAAAGATCTCATATTTTTTGACCGTATCGTCCGGTGCATAAATATAAAAATATGGGTACTTTTTGTAAAACTCTTCGTCCTCGTAATTTTTTAACTGCGAGAACATTTCTCCACCGACTTTTAAATTGTGTCCAAAAATAAATGTATTCCGATCCGTAAAATTTGGCCTGTTTTCAAAATGCATAAATATAGCACCTAATTTATTGTCATTCGCCTGAAATGTCTGGGTCAGATATCTCTGATTATCTGTCGTCTGAACCACCGGATAACTGATAATCGCCGGCTCTTCAAATCGGAGCCATGCCACAGTATCCGGATTTATTTGCCTTAATCGCTTAAAATCTACCTGAAACATGATTTCATCGGAACTGTCTGGGTTGTGGATTGCCAGTTCTTTGATCCCATCATACTCCGCACCGCCCTCGAAATAGGGCAAAAGAGCCCTGACAAGCTGTATACTAGAAATAATCAATACCACTATCGCTACCACCAGAACTATATCCGCAGCAACATTTCTTCTTTTTTTTCTCTTTCCGGCCTTTTGCTTATTCTTCTTCATACATGTCCCCACCAATGACAAATCATCAGATTCTTTCCTCAAATTCCCATATGTAACATAAACATCTCGTCAATCAAAAACCAAGTGCTTCATCTACTAATATCACCTTTACTCGCCCATCCACTGGATTGTAACGAGTAATCATAATGTTACTACAAATCGTGTCCGCAGATTTACAATTATAGCAGGTCCCATTCTTGATACAAGGAGCATCTTTGGCAAACCGCTGTGCATTGATAGCGGCGGCTTCATTTCTAGCGCGTGATACGGCATCTTCTACTGTCTTAACGACTTTATTCATTCCAACAATTAATAAAACATGAGACGGTCCATATGCAAACGCTCCGATACGATTCCCAAATTTATCAATATTAACCATAACACCGTCTTCTGACATCGCATTCGCGCTTCCCAAGAAAAAATCGGCCCCAAAAGCCTGCAACTGCAGCGCACGTTTTTCCTCTGGAGAAGACGCAAGACTTCGGTCAATCACCTCATAATTTCCCGCTCTCACTGCCTCGATCAGCCCACAATCCTCAACAGACATAGAACCGCCCCAACTTACAGAACTACCCTCCGGCATCAATTCCAGTGCTTTTGCCAGCGCATCTTCTGCTGTTTCCACAAAATACCCTTCCATATTTCTAGACTCCAAACCCTTTATTACGCGTGCAGCCAGCACTGCATTTCTCTGCTGTCTAATTGTCATTTTTATTCTCCTTCCTATATTCAATCTGATTTTTTTAGTATAACACGTTTTCCCAGGTAGGTCCAGAAACGCGTTTCTTCCTATACTTATTTCGATACATTTTCTTCAAACCCAATTCCCAGACAAATAACTTCCAACGTATCCTTAATCTGCTTATAAGATATTGTAATCTTGTCATGCTCTTCTTGAATAAATTCTTTTCTTAATTTCGGATTCAATAAAAACTCTCCCAATAATATTTGTCGCTCTTCAAGAAATTCTTTTAGTTGAGCTTTTACAACAATATACTTTCTTTTCCGCTGTTCATCAGCTATATCAAGGAAAATATTATAATCAATTATTTTGTGGAAATCAAAGAATTCTCTCTGCGTCCGAAATCTGGATTTTAGCATTTTTCTGGCGAGAGGATGAATCAGATTTGAACTTTTACGAAGATATTCCTGCACACTGCTGTATGGATAATTATTGATTTCTTTTACCCTACCAGCCTGCACAGGATTGTTATGAACATAACGAAGACAACTCCAATAATAGGATTCTTTTTCAATACATTCACTTTTATACCTGTCCTGAAATACATGACCAGCTCTTTCATTTTTCCCATTAAAGTATAAAGAATATGATCCCGTCAAACCATGCATATATTTTGACAAATCTTTCAATTCTGCACGTATAATCAAATGCACATGGCTATCCATAATACAATAAGCATAGAGCGCAACGGGTGCTTTTTCCAACATTACTTCCATGAAGTGAATGAATTTTATTTTGTCCCCATGTTTTAGAAAAATTTTTTCTTCATTATTTCCTCGTCCCATCACATGATATAACTGCGTATGGCTTTCCTTTCTCGATGATCTTGCCATAGTTACCTCCTCTACTATACGATCCTATTTTTATTAAGCACCTGCAGTTCAATTTGTACACAAAGTACCTTGATGCCGCCACATTTTGGGGCAGACACTTCCTCCTTTCACTATAAACAAATTTATCGGGATTGAAATATGAACGTGCTTCGATTCGAGGTTCGGATAAACAGACATGTTCTGAGAATTATATCTTTTTTTATCATATCATACTAAAACACAATACTTCAACGTGTTTCGTCATAATGTTACAAATTGTGTCATTTTTCGACAATTGTATATTCTACATCAGAATTCAATACAAAGAAGCACCCAAAATTAGGAAAAACCTCTATAAGTCATCATAAATATATGATAAAATAAGAAAAACTCACTAAAAACAGCAGGAGGATTTACATCATGAAATATGAAATACGCGGTGAAACACTCCCGGTCGTAATCTGTAATCTGGAAGACGGAGAGCAAGTGATCACAGAAGGAGGCGGCATGTCCTGGATGTCTCCAAACATGTTGATGGAAACCACTTCAAACGGTGGTGTCGGCAAAGCTTTTGGACGTATGTTTTCCGGAGAACATCTATTCCAAAACAGATACACCGCACAGAATGGGCCAGGCATGATCGCATTTGCTTCCAGTTTCCCAGGCTCTATCAAGGCGTTCGAGATCCAGCCAGGACAAGAAATGGTTTTCCAGAAAAAAGCTTTTCTTGCAGGTGAAGCCACCGTAGATTTGTCCGTATTTTTTAACAAAAAAATCAGTTCTGGTCTCTTCGGTGGAGAAGGCTTTATTATGCAGAGAATCAGCGGACATGGGATCGTTTTTGCAGAATTCGACGGACATGTGGTAGAATATGAGCTGCAAGCCGGACAACAGATCGTTATAGACACCGGACATCTTGCCGCAATGTCCGCCACCTGTAACATTGAAGTTCGCAGTGTTCCCGGTGTAAAGAACATGCTCTTTGGCGGAGAAGGTGTATTCAACACAGTAATTACCGGACCTGGACGGATTTGGCTTCAAACTATGCCAATCAGTCATGTGGCGGGCGTTCTGAGACCATATCTCCCTTCTGGAAGCTGAAAACGAACATAAATGATGAAGAAAAGGACCTTCTGCCTGAGCTTACACTCTGCATACAGAAGGTCCTTTCTTTATTTCATTCATATATTATTTCAATATATTTCTAAAAATCTTATCTCTGCACAAAAGCATTTTCCGTGCTGCCCGGCGCGGCGCCTCCTTTGGGGACAAGCACAATCTGGATGCCCTCTAGACGCTTTGCATAACCTGCTGTTCCGGCTTGTGCTCCATTTTTAGCCCATCCCATCCAGCCAAAGGTCTGCGCATGTACACGATAGTAGATATCATACCTCTGTGCCATCTCTCCGGTTAAACGAATCTGAATCGCTTCCAAGCGTTTCGCCTGACCGGATGTTCCGCTCATCTCACCATTCTTTACCCAATCCTGCCAACTATATGTCTGCACATGCGTCCGGTATTCAATGTCTCCAGCATATTCCTGATTACATAGCATAATATGAATTCCTTCCAAGCGCTTCGCCTGACCGGATGTTCCGCTCATCTCACCATCCTTTACCCAGCCTTGCCATCCATAAGACTGTACATGCGTCTGATAAGTTACGAACGGATGGCGGTAAGCATTCTGTGTACTGCCCGGTGCTGCCGCCCCTTTTACAACTAATCTGATTTCGATACCCTCCAGACGTTTTGCATAACCTGCTGTTCCGGCATAGCCGCCGTTTTTGGCCCATCCCATCCAGCCGAAAGTCTGCGCATGCACACGATAGTAAACATCATATTTCTGTGCCATTTCTCCGGTTAAGCGAATCTGAATTGCCTCCAGACGTTTTGCTCGGCCGGACGTCCCACTCATTGCTCCATTCGCTCTCCACTCCTGCCAGCCAATCGACTGTACGTGCGTCCGATATTCAATTCCGCCCGAATACGCGGGGTGATCCAGCTTTATTTCAATTCCTTCCAGACGTTTCGCCTGGCTGGACGTCCCGCTCATTTCCCCATTTGCTTTCCAGCCCTGCCAACCGATCGACTGCACATGTGTCCGATAGGAAACGCTTCCTGCCGGCGTCGGTTTTGTCGGATTCGTTGGCTTTGTTGGATTTGTCGGCTTAGGTGTTTCCTTTGCTTTTACAGTAAACGAAAACGTCGCTGTCTTACCACTATATGTCACCGTTGCTTTTCGCGTACCAACCGCCTTAGTATCAAACCCTGTCAATCTATATACGCTGGATGAAAGCACCTTGCTTCCATTTGTATAATTGGCTACCACCTTTAGCCCTGTCGTATCCACTTTGTCTCCCTGCGTATACACCGTTTTCTTCGGCGGTGTGACCGTCAGAGATCTCAATTCATTCGCCGGTGCCGAGCGCACTTCATAAGAAAACGTCGCCGTCTTTCCACCATACGTTATCGTCGCTTTTCGTGTACCAACCGTTTTGGTGTCAAACCCTGTCACCTGGTATACATCCGATGTAAGTTCTCTGGAACCACTCGTATAATTGGCAACTACCCTCAGTCCCGCCATATCTACTTGATCACCTTGTGTATATACCGTTTTACTGGGCGGTGTAACCGTCAAAGACAACAGTTCATCCGCCGTTGTCTTCATCTTCACCACAATCAACCGAGTCGAATCCTCTAAATCCCGCATATAACTAGCAAACAGTTGATTATCCAATGCCGCAAGCGATATATTCTGAGATGCGGAATCAACATTGATTCCTTCCTGTACAAAAACATTTCTTGCCGTATCGTACCGATGAACCTGAGTCATATTTTCGGCATTTACTATTAACAAGTACAAATTCCCTTGCGTAGAAACCAGTTTTGCTTCCGGCTGGCCACAGAAGATTCCTGTATCCGCTGTTTCTGTCCAGGTATTTCCATCATATACCAGCATCCGCAATGCTTTGCTCTCGCCTCGCGGAACAGACAGATAAAGCCGATTATCCAATGCCGCTATATCATATTCTCTCTGCTCTGCTACAACAGAATTTCCATTCACACGCTCGAACTGTCCGGAACCAGTATATCTGTAAACCTGTACTACAGACTGGAGTGCATCCAAAATGGAAACATAAACCTGCCCATTCGCTTCACAGATCTTTGGGCGACTACACGGACCCGCCGAATAAAAAGTACCCAACTCTTGAAATGAATTCCCATTCAAAACAGCCAGTTTCGCTTCTTTCGAGTAGCCGGCAGTATACACAACATACAGTTTCCCCTGTACCTCCTGAAACTGAAAATACATATCACTGCCTGACAAAGCCGCAACGTCCGTCCAGGCCCCGGATTGTTCATCCAAACATTTCAGAATGACTCTTGAATTGTCTGAATCCGCATAGGCAAAATATATACCTGTAGTGCCGGAAATCAACTGCACTTCTACTGCGGACGGATTCTGAATATTCACTTCGGAACCAAATTGTTTCCAGCTTTGTCCGTCAAACTTGTAGGTATATAATTTACTCTGAGAACAGACTGCCAAATAAGGAACCTTGTTGTGGGAAATAATTGTCGCCATTTTAAAAAGTTCCGCAGCCGGTAGCGGACTCACAAATCCAGTATCTTTCCAGGTATCAAATTGAGATGCCGTCGGTATGCTTACATCAAACGTCATTTGATCCCCATTTCCGCTGGATACATTCGATATCACAATCCCAGAATTCGTTCCATCCGAAAATGTCAGTGCTCCGCCCGTCAATGTCTGATTTATATCTTCGGAACCTATAGAAGTCCGTCCACTCTCCGCCGATAAAAACGCATTTTGTACACAAGTTCTTTCAATAGAATTATAACCATTTTGTCCCGGCTGTGGTCGAAATACATAGATCCCAGTCTGGCCAGTAAGATTCGTCAAATCTTTTACCTGCGTATTTACCCGATAAACAATCATTCCGGAACCCCCAATATCATAATCCAAAGAATCTTTATCCAGAGGATTATACGCTGCCTTTTTCCGGAATTCCACCACAAAAAGCTCATGTTCGTTCAAAGGCGATTTCAGAATATATGCCTGATTGCCATCTTTATTATCCTGCGCATGCAGTACAAGACCATCTTTACTTTCCGTGATCGTTTCGATCTCAAGCCAGTCTGTAAATTTCATCCGCAAATATGCTAATGGATAAGAAGGCCGCGGTCCTACACTTCCCATAATATCCCATAAATATACCGGGAAATTCTGGCCGTCACTCGTATACAGATCTGGATACCCCAGAGTATGTAAAAACTCATGAAGCGCCACCCCACTTTCCAGAGCCATCGCAGATCCAGAAGATGTTGTTCCCGTCAGTGAATAAGTCGTAAACATGGTATAATGTCCAATTCCATTTCCACCCGGATAATAGGCATGATGTGAAGTTAACGTCCTTCCGGAATCTGTATCACTATACAGAATCACCGTCAGATTATCAATCAGACCATCCCCATTGTAATCTACCATAGCATCTCGGGGAACCAGATCTGCTTTCACCAACTCTCCAATAATAGTGACATCTATATCATCCTTCGCCTCGCTTCTGCTCATAGGCAACTTATACGAGGAAATACCTTGCCCGTCTCCGCCAGCCTGCGGAAAAATATTCTTTATCTGAAATTGCCCATAAGATACCGTATTCAGATAATTTGTAAACGATCTGCCATGCGCCCCGTCATAAATTTCCAGGATCTCTTTCTTATTTTCCGGATCACTGAAATAAGCCGTAGCCACATTCTCATCATCTGCAAAATGCGCGAAAAGTACCACATTGGCAAATTCCTCCGGTTGCTTTCCCTTTGTCTTTGCTTCCGCAGTCCCACAACACAGAACGAACAACGTCCACATCCATACTATGCAAACCATAATCTTCCATTTTCTCATACATACACCTCGCCCGAAGGGAGCACCCCTTCTTAACACTGCCCCTCTATGCTACCACTCAATTCCTTTTCGTGCCGAAATCCCCTTTTCATAAGGGTGCTTTCTTCTTCGTATCTCCGAAACATAATCTGCCAACTCCAACAAGGATTCCTCCGGACCCCGCCCGGTCAGAACCACTTCCAACCGATCTGGTTTTCGCTGAAGGAATTGATAAACTTCTTTCGTTGAAATAATATTGTACTTGCAGACTGCCATTATTTCATCCAATATCAACATCTGGTAATTCCCGGAATCCACCTCTGCTTTTATCTGCTGCCAATACTGCTCATAAACGTTTCTCAGTTCTGCACGTTCACAATTTCCCAAAGTCCGATAAAAACCATAAGTTCTACTCGGATGCAATAAATGTATTTCCGAAATATTTTGCAATATCCGTAATTCCGACGACTGATCATTTTTCAGAAATCGGGCAAACAACACTTGCATCCCACTACCGGCTGCGCGAATCGCCAATCCAGTTGCCGCTGTTGTCTTCCCTTTTCCTTCTCCACAATAAATATGTATCAATCCCCTTGTTTCCACTTGTTTTCACCACACTTTTTCTATGCTTGCTATTTAGCGGTAAGTCTCAAAAAGCAGCAAAAGTCATTTCTTATGGCTTATGCTGCTTTATTCATAGTTCTATGCTATTTCTACCTAAATCTAAGTATTAGAATATCGTATGTTGCAATCTTTTCTTAGGAAGACAAACCGCTTCCAAACATTCGAATTACAGTGAACTTCCAAAGTCAGAAACAATCGTCTGTCCAGTAATTGCACGAGATTCATCACTCGCCAAGAACAAAAGAATATTTGCCACATCCTCCGGCATACATGGCTGAACTGCCAAATCTGCATGCTTTGCCATCTGGCCAAACATATCGGCATCCATGCTATCTGCAGTTGCATTTGCTACCATCGGTGTAATAACTGTTCCCGGACAAACCGCATTACAGCGAATCCCTTTTCCCGCAAAACGAAGCGCTGTATGACGGGTTACGCCGATAACCGCCGCCTTGGACGCAACATATGCTGCTCCACCACAGCCCAAAACACCAGCAACAGATGCCACATTCACAATAGAGCCTCCACCTGCTTCAGCCATCTTAGTGCTTGCTGCGCGCATACAGTACATGGTTCCTTTTGTATTGATATCAATGATCCGGCTCATATCCTCATCGGTTGCCCGATCAATTGGCTTCAGCCCTTCTTCCAAAACGCCTGCATTATTCACCAAAATATCCACTTTTCCATATGCCTCTATTGTTTTGGCAATCAGATTCTCCGCCGCTTCCGGTTTGGAAATATCTGTAACAATCGGAAGTACTTCCCCGCCAGCCTCACGAATCTTTGCTGCCACTTCTTCCAACTGCGCCTGACGACGAGCACTGATCACAACTTTCGCGCCTTCTTTTGCAAATGCTGCTGCCGCTGCTGCTCCAACACCGGAATTTCCCCCGGTAATAATTGCAACTTTGTCCTGTAAACGTCCCATTTTCTTCTTCCTCCTGCTTTCTTTTTCATAATTTACATCTTCACACGATTGTGTGTACATCCCCATACATGCTGCACTGTAAAAATGCATCCACAAACATGATTGGTCGTTACGCTGTGAATAGTATAGCATTCCAAATATATGCGTTCAAGAAGTATTCTGAAAAATCTAAGCAACAAAATCGTAAATTACAAAGTATTTTCTCATCAAACATCGAGCAACTTGCATATGCTTTCCGCCTCTCGCATATTTTTTACAGAACGAATCAATCAATGTCTGGAGACTAAAATTTGCTGAATTATTTATGGGCCGGGATGATAGTAATCGGTATCCTCTTCGGCGCATTTAATGGAAAAATGCCGGAAATTACGAATGCAGCACTGGACTCTTCCCGGGAAGCCGTCACTCTATGCATTACGATGATTGGAGTAATGTCATTCTGGGTAGGAATGATGGAAATTGCAACAAAAGCCGGTATCATTGAATCCGCATCCTGCCGGCTGCGTCCATTCATACACTTTTTATTTCCTGCAATTCCCAAAGGCCATAAAGCGGAAGAACATATTACCACCAATTTTATTGCCAATATCCTAGGGCTTGGGTGGGCAGCGACACCGGCTGGGCTACGAGCAATGGAGGAATTAGGGATATTGGAAGAAGATCGACGAGCAGGCAAGCTACCAGGACCGGTGAGAAAACGGGGAATTGCAAGCAATGAAATGTGTACATTTTTGATATTGAATATCTCGTCCCTACAGTTAATTCCGGTGAATGTGATTGCCTATCGAAGTCAATACGGAAGTGTAAATCCGACGGCGATTGTTGGGCCGGGGATCGCAGCTACGGCAGTAAGTACGATTGTGGCAATCATATATTGTAAAATGATGGATGGAAAACGGAGAGTGTGAAGCTCTCCGTTTTTTATTTTTTCTTTTGTAAAAATAAAAATCAAAAATCGTTTTATTTTCACAATAATATATCAATTATTTTATCTTAATTAAAAATAAATCTATTTTTTGCATTGACATACCATACAAATTATGCTTATAATAAACTCGTAGGAGATAACCGATATGAAAAAAGTAGTAGATGATCCACGCCTGATGATCAAGGTCTGTGATCTGTATTATAATCAGAATATCAGTCAACAACAGATTGGCAAATTCCTGGGATTATCCAGACCCACAGTTTCGCGGCTTTTAGCATCTGCCAGAGAACAAAATATTGTACAGATTACCATCCCGGATCTAGATACGATTACCTACTGGGAACTGGAACAAAAGCTGGAAGCACAGTATGGTCTTCGGGAAGTTCTGATTGTAGATTCCGGCCATTCCCAAGAGAGCTTGAAAACAGCCCTTGGCCGCGCGGCCGCAAGATATCTGCAATATTTGATAAAGAGTGGTGACATTGTGGGCGTTTCCATGGGTTCGACTCTTTATCATATGATTTTATCCTTGACCAAACCCAAAATACCAGATGTTACATTTGTTCCTTTGATCGGTGGGATGGGACGTCTTCGTACAGAACTTCACGCGAACAGTCTGGCAGAAAACATGTCTCGTTTCTACGACGGCGAATATGTTCCGCTCCATGCTCCAGCACGGGTATCGAATAGACAAATTCGAGACGAACTCTTAAAAGAAGCCAGTCTTCTCTCCGCCATAGAATTATTTGGACGGCTGGACGTCACATTGGTTGGAATCGGATATCCCAACGCCCAATCTGCGATACAGGCCACCGGTTATTTCAAAGAAAAAGAACTAGAGTCTCTGATTGAGAGGAATGCTACAGGCGAACTCTGTATGCAGTTTTATGATATGTCCGGGAATACCTCGCCGTTTCAAAATGATAACAATGTAATCGGTATTGATATCCACCGATTAAGAAAGGTTCCCCGTTCCGTAGGAATTGCCGGTGGTTTAGAGAAGGTTTCCGCCATACGAGGCGCCATCCAGGGTAAATATATCAACACGTTAATTACAGATGTCGATTGTGCAACAGCGCTGGCATCTGAAGAAACATATAACCCCAAAAATGTTTAGAATGTAAGGAGGCAATCACTTATGAATGAAATTCTTAACATGACCATCAATGAGATGCCGCGCACAGAATTCGACTGTTCTTGCGGACGTCGCCACAATTTCAGCGTTCATGATATGGCAATTGGAAAAGGAGCCATCGAAGAACTTCCTAAAATGGCCAAGCCATTCAAAGACGGGAAAATTCTGGTCGTATTTGACAACAATACATATGAAGTCGCGGGCAGAAAAGCAGTTGAACTCTTGAAAAACAATGGATTCGATGTCAAAGAGCTCCTGTTCGACGTAGGAGGAGATATTCTTCTTCCGGATGAGAAGACATTGGGACGGATTCTCCAAGAACATGAACTGGATCTAAAATTAATGATCGCAGTGGGTTCAGGCGTCATCAATGACTCCGTAAAATTTGTAACTTCACGTACAAAAATTCCCTATATCATCGTCGCAACGGCTCCTTCCATGGATGGTTACGTTGCAGACGGCGCACCGATCATTTCCCACGGCTACAAGTTCTCTCCGGTTGCTCATCTGACTTACGGTTTAATCGGCGATACCGATATATTACAGACCGCTCCCCAGGACCTGATTCAGGCAGGTTATGGCGATGTGATTGGAAAGATTACAGCTCTCGCTGATTGGGATCTGGCAGTAAAAGCAAATAACGATTATCGTTGCGATACCTGTGTGACACTGGTACAAAGAGCATTGGACAAATGTTTTGCCAAAGCAGAAGGATTGAAGGTTCGAGACGGAGAATCTCTGGGCGCTCTTATGGAAGCATTGACACTCACAGGCGTAGCTATGGCGTTGATTAACATCTCAAGACCAGCATCAGGCGCCGAGCATATGTTATCTCATTTCTGGGAAATGGATTCCATTGCGAGAGGGCAGAATCCAAACCACCACGGCATTCAAGTTGGCGTTGCTACCCCCGTGATCGCAAGATTCTTTGAGGAACTAGAAGACATTCTGCCGGAAGGAACAAAGGAACAGTGTCCGTCGCATGAAGAGATCGAAGAACTTCTTGCTAAAGGTGGAGCACCGGTTAGTCCAAAAGATATCGGCATTTCAAGAGAATTATTTTTAGATAGTTTGCTGAAAGGTTATAATGTGAGACCGAGGTACTCCGTTATGAAGTTTGCAAAGGAACACGGACGTCTGGAAGCAATTGCTGAAAAAATCACAAAGGAAATCTACGGATAAGTGATCAAACATTGATACAAACCATAATTTAATAGGAGGAAAGAAAAGATGAAGATAGCATTTGGTTGTGATCCAAACGCAGCGGATTTTAAACTGCAATTAATGGAGTATGTAAAAGAATTGGGGCATGAGGTCGAGGATTTCGGAAGCGACGATCCAATTTATGCCAACACTGCAATCGAGGTTGCAAAAGCAGTGGCGGCAAAAAAATATGATCGCGGCATCATCGTATGCGGAACCGGCATCGGTGTTTCTATCGCCGCAAACAAAGTAAAAGGTGCTTATGCGGCATGCATCCATGACGTGTATCAGGCACAGCGAGCAGAACTCTCCAACCATGCAAATATCATCACCATGGGGTCACAGGTGATTGGAATCCAGCTCGCAAAAGAACTGGTCAAAGAATATCTGTCTGTAAAATGGGATCCAAATTGCCGATCTGTGGACAAAGTACAGAGAATTATTGATTTTGAGAATGAATAATAAAGACGTTTTTCCGATACTCGATCAGAGAGCTGAGGGGTTTCATAAATCTCCTCAGCTCTCTGATTATTTGAAAACAGGCTTATAAAGTCTTCTGCCACAATTTTTTTGCTATTCTTCCTTATAATTCTCTCTGATATCTTTGTTTAAACGCCCGATCATTGTCTTCAATATTGCCACACAATTACTAAAATATCGATCATCTATCAGCGCTTCCTCTCCAAGGTCACATAATTTGTATTCCCCCACCTTATCCAGATAGATTTGATTCACGATGCCCGCATTATGTACCCACAAATCCCTCCTGGCCTTAATTTCAATCCATTCTCCCCATATGTCGTCATCGACTTGCAGATCCAACGCTTTATCAAAATATTCAAGTTGCCTTTGCGGACTGGCATAAAACAATTTCTCTACGCGCTGACGTATGATATTGCCTATAATCGTATCTCTGTCCTGATCAATTAAATCAATAATGGTTACTTCCTTCGAAAAGTGAACACCTGAAATTGTGCATTTAATACGTTCGTTATCACAGAGCAAAATCCATGTCATGATCTTGGATAGATAATCTTCCACCGCCGCAACTACAGAGACAAATGCACTATTATAGATATCCCTACTCACAATTCTTTTTTTCAGTTTTTTGCCATCATTACGCGCCACCGTCCTCATTTTGCCTGTATTTCCAGCTTTCGGTACCTCAAATTCAAACTTTGTATCCGGCAGTTGTTCCACCGCCTCTCTCGCCAATTGCACCCAAAAAAAGGTATCGTTTAAAAATGATTGTTTCTCCACTTTAAGCGCAGCGGTCTTATCTCTAAGTTCTTTGATCTCCATACATCGCTCCTATGATTCGATCCTTATACTTCTTTTGCTTTCCCTATCTTTGTTTTATGTATATTATCACATAAACTGCCCTGTTTCCATAGAGGTATCTGAACCTATGGAAAATCTTTTGAAAATGTTTCTCGTACCAATGGCAATCATAAGTGACATTGCACCTGAAAATAGAACCACCATATATTCAAACCCTTTACAAATTTCAAACAAAATGCCATACAATGCATTGCCTAACGGCTGCGCACACATGGAAACAGTAAGAATGACCGCAATCACCTTTCCAATTAAATTTTGTGGTGTTTCCGTTTGAATAAAAGACATCATTTGCACCGTAAAGATTGTTGAAAATACCATGATGACAAAGCAACATACCGTAATAACGATATAATTTATCATTCCAGATGAAAATAGTATTAACGAGGCACCAATTGGAAATACACACACAGCACACGTGATAATCAGATTCCCCGATTTATGAATTGCCAGTTTTTTTGCAAAAACTCCCGCACAAATGCCACCGGAAAGTCCTCCAGCCGCCAATGCTCCCTCCGCAAAGCCATATAGTCTGTTTGCATATGTCGTATCCAAATCCAACACCTCTGTTATCAAATATGGCAATGCAACTATTATCATTGCAGACAAAAACAAATTAATTCCACAGATTACAAAAAGAGTCTTTCCAATGGCCGGTTTCTCCTTCCGGATAAAGCGTATACTCTCTGCAAAATCCGTTGTAACCGTCTTCCATATGCCGCCGTCTGAAACTTGCTTTTGAAATGGTATCCGAATAAAAATCTCCATAATCGCCGACAAAACAAAGCATACCATGCAAACCCACAATACAGGCTCTAATCCATATGCACTATATAATACTCCGCCCAATACGGGACCAAGCAAAGATGCAAAAGAGCTTATTGTGTTGATAATAGAATTTGCTGCCATAAAATAGTCTTGATTGATCAGTGCAGGAATACTTGCCTGCACGGCCGGCTGATATGCACCTGCAATCCCATATAAAAGCATCAGTGTGACCGTCAGAACGAGAATAAGATTCTCCCCATTCATAAGTAGAGAGAATATAAAGATAACTGCTGCCGTAAAGAAATCCAAGACAACCATTATGTTTCTTTTATTGATCCTGTCCGCAACAATACCACCAACAGGTGACAAAAGGATCGCAGGGATAAAAGCGCATGCTGTAACAGTTCCATAAAGCGCCGATGAACCTGTCAGATTCAGTAGATACAACGGTAACGCAAACCTTATTGTGGCATTACCAAATAAAGATATAATTTGGCCGACGACTACTAATATAAAATCCTTTGAAAATAGTTTTTGATTCATTTTCTATCCCTCCAAATTTTCTATTTCCTTTGCTAAACATAGAATACTTCTCGCTTTCTATATTTAGTACCGCACAGCGGTATGTATATTCTTTAAAATTTTCTGCCCTTTTCAGGGCAGACTAAAACCTATCAAATACTATCGCCTTTAAAGAACCTCAAAATCGCTTTTTAGCTTAAACCTTCCCACAAGATTTTTCATAAGCTGGGACTGACTGGACAACTCTTCGCTTGCAGCCGCGCTTTCCTGCGCAGTCGCCGAGTTTGTCTGTACAACACTGGAAATTTGGTCAATACCTGTAGTAACTTGGGCGATGGAATCAGCCTGAATGCTGCTGGCCTCTGAAATCTGTCCAATAATGCCTGTCATTTCGTTTACACCATTAACCGCCTCAAACAGAGACTGTGCTGTTTCATCGGCAATCTGGGTTCCATTCTCCACAGCCTTTAAGGAATTTTCAATCAAGACAGAAGTATTCTTAGATGCTTCCGCGCTTTTGCTTGCCAGATTACGGACTTCATCGGCTACTACCGCAAACCCTTTTCCTGCAGCGCCTGCACGTGCTGCTTCTACAGCGGCGTTTAGAGCAAGAATATTGGTCTGGAAAGCAATGTCTTCAATTGTCTTAATGATTTTACCAATCTCATTGGAGCAATTACTAATATCATCCATTGCCTGTATCATTTGCTGCATTTTTTCATTGCTGACATTCATTTCCATGCTGACACTACTAGCCTTTACATTAGCCTGCTGTGCATTATCTGCATTCTGCTTTACCTTTTCAGAAATTTCATTAATAGTAGCGGCGAGTTCCTGCACAGAACTTGCCTGCTCGGTCGCTCCCTGGGAAAGCGCCTGGGCGCCGTTAGATACCTGCTCTGATCCACTTGAAACCTGAGCAGAACTTTGATTGATCTGCAGCATCGTGTCATTGAGCTTTTCCGCAATACCTCGGAAAGAAATAAGCAGCGGATAGAAACCTCCTGTATATTCTTCCTCACAGATAGTATCCACCGTGAAATCTCCGGCTGCCATTTTCGCAAGGAATTTATTCTCATCATCAATGATCACTTGAAGCTTATGGATTAATCTGCGCACCTGCTCAGCAAGAACACCCATTTCATCCTTGGAAGTATAGGAAATCTCCACATCCAAATCCCCTTCTGCCATTCTTATAGCAGCGTTCTCAATTTCAGAAATAGGAAGCTTAATCAGGCGTATGATCACGAATGAGAAGAAAACTCCCACAAGGATAATTGCGATGATAACTGCTGCCATAAGGATGGTGGCAGTTCTGTAAAGAAAAAGACTTTCCTCTGTCGCATCATCGCTGCCTTCTGTATTATAGACAATAATATCATTAAAAGCGCTGTTTAAAGAATTGTAAAGTTCTACGCATTCGCCTTCCAAAATAGCGCGAGCTTCCTCAGAGCGTCCTTGTCTGGCTAAGGCAATCATTTCTTCATCTGCCTCGTCATACTGAGTCCACAAATTCACGGCATTCTCATAGAAATTTCGTTCTTCTTCGTCAATCAATTCTCCATATGTATTTAAGAGGGTATCCATCTCTTCTTTTTCCATTTGGAGATATTGAAGGCTGGATTCTTCTACGTCTTTAGAAATTGCAGTAAGATATCCTAGTTCATTAAGACGGATATTAGATAAAGTCGCAGTCAAGTCTCTTGCCGTATTAATACTGGGAAGCCAACTCGTTGAAATATCACTTGTCATGTCATTCATCCGCCCCATGAGAGAAAATGACATTCCGCCGATAATGAGCATGCCAATCAACGCAACTCCTATAAGGATATAAAGTTTAAATCTGATTCTTAAATTCCGTATGTAGTTGATCATATCTCTAAACTCCTTTTGTGTTCTGTCGACCTTAACTGCAGGTTATTTTTGTGCAGCATTCTTAATTATTTCGGCATATTTTCTCCGTTTGATAAGTAAAAGATTGTTATTTCCGATTCGGTTTTCTTTTCAAAGCCAACAATTTCATATAATCATCAAATTCAGCCGTATTGGTCGGTTCAAACATTACCCATTTTCCATCACGATAGGTTTTTGCCTCATCATACTTCCCACAAACAGCAGTAGAAAGAGTACCTCTTACCTCTTCAAATTTTGCTCTTTCATTTTTTCCAAAAATAATCATAAAAGCAACACAATTTCTTTTTGCATAAAGACAACAAAGTGTTTTACCACCTCTGCGGTATTTATACTCGTAAGTCCAATTCTTACCACCAGTATTCCACAATCGTTCCATTTCGTATTTCTCATCAATAGCCGAACATAATTCTTGCCAGACTTCAAACAAAGATTGGCCAAGCAATTCAATCATCGTTGATTGAGATGGTATATTTTCAAGCATTGCATCCCCTCCTCATCACATTACAACCGACAAACCATAATGTATTCTTCTTCATTTTCATCAATGACCTCAAACCCTACTTTCCGGTACATACGAACTGCATAATTTGCCTTTTGAACAGAAAGAGATGCCTGCTTATATCCTTTTTCTCTCAAAAATTGCAACATAGTTCTCATAAGTGCTGTACCAATGCCTAAATTCCTGTACTCAACATACAGTGATATTGCAAATGAGGGCGTTTCATCATCAACATGCCCGTAATCATTCATAATACGAACCCACACTGCACCTACAATCTTCTCTTTTATTTCTGCAACGAAACACCAGTCATCTGCTTTTCCAAAATCTTCAATGTATACTTGTAGCTCTGGCTGTTCGATAATAGATTTTGGTGGCTTGCCTATACCCTCTGGAATAAAAATTGCTTCATACAGAAAATCAGATAGTATTGGATATTCATTTCTTGTCATTTCTCGAATTTTATAATCCATGTCTACGTAAAACCTCACACTTGCCAATTCAATATATGGGATTTTATTTCTCTTTTTTACTCATAAGAGAACAACTGATAGCTACAAATAAACCCATTAAAATCCACGGAAATGCTGCTCCTAAAAAATCACTAACCATACTTCATTCCTCCTTCAAAATTCT
>JAAVXR010000042.1 GCA_022790755.1 Hespellia sp.
GGTCTGGGTACGGCGCTCTGCTTGCAGGCCAATCTGACGGCGCTTGCAGCCAGAAGATGCATCACGCCTACGCATAAACTACAATTGATTTTATCGGAGGCGATTGTTTCTTTTGGGATTCATTTTGTCAACGTCATGATATTACTGGTCTATTTAAAATATATCTTGAAGATGGAATTTAACGGGCAATTCTTGCAAATGCTGCCGGTAATACTGGTAGGCTGCGTCATCGGTGTGTCGCTGGGAATTTTTGTGGGAAGTGCAGGAAAGCTCAGCGAGGGGATCAAAGTCGGAATTATACTTGGGATTTCCATGGTCTGCAGTTTTGGGGCAGGACTGATGGCGGCGCAGATGAAAGACATTGTGGAACGCTACTGTCCAATCTTGAATCGAATCAATCCAGCGGCTTTGATTTCGGATGCGCTGTATTGTATCAATGTGTATGATGATCCGATTCGTTATGGTCGCAGTCTGGCAATATTGAGTATCCTTTGCGTAGGTCTTTTGACAGCATCCTATCTTATGGTCAGGAGGGAACGTTATGACAGTATTTAGGTGTTATATGAAAATCGTAAAGAAAAATATCGGCTTACTTCTGTTATATTTAGGAATTTTTCTAGGAATTACGATTATTTTTCAGGGAACAGCGAATCAGACCGGAGCACAGGGGTATCAGACGACCGGATTGAAAATAGGAGTCGTGGATGACGATCATGGGAAGATGGCGGAAAGTCTGACGGATTACATGGGGCAATATCACGATATGATCCCTCTGGAATCGGAAGTTTCTGTCTTGCAGGAAAATTTGTTTTACCGTAACGTGGAATACATCATCTATATTCCGGAATATTTTACGGAAAAATGTATCGAAGGACAGGAAATGCTGGAAGTGACAAAGGTGCCTGGTTCTTATTCCAGTTATTATGTGGATCAGCAGATTAATAGTTTTTTAAATAATGCAAAAGTCTACTTTGCGGCAGGATTTACAGAGACGGAAGCAGCGGAAGCGCTGCAGAAGAAACAAGAAGTGTCGGTACACATGTTGGATCAGAAACAGGAAAAACCCTCCACGGGATTTCATTTTTACTATCAATATCTGCCATATTTATTCTTGTCCGTCTGCTGTTATGTGTTGGGAAACGTATTTCTTGCATTTGGAAAGGGGAATTTGAGGAAACGCTCCCGTGCATCTGCTCTCACAGGCTTTCGACAGAATCTGGAAGGAATGCTGGCTGCCGTTGTGCTGGGAGGCGGAATCTGGTGTGTATGTACACTGATGGCATTTGTAATCTATGGACGTGAGGAAGTCGTGTTTGGAGAAAAGCTCTTTTTTTACCTAATCAATTCTGTGGTGATGTTGTTGGTGTCTTTGGCTCTTGCCTATCTGGTAGGAAATGTGATTCATAACAGTAATGCGCTGAGTGGTGTTACGAACGTCATTTCTCTGGGGATGTGCTTTCTTTGCGGTGTGTTTCTTCCGTTGGAAATACTCGCTCCGAGTGTCCGTAAAGCAGCGCAGCTATTGCCGGTATATTGGTATGAAAAAGCGAATGATATGTTGTCGGAATCTGGAGTTCTTTCTGTGGCAATTCGATTGGAACTTTGGAAATCCATTGGAA
The DNA here is from genome assembly GCA_022790755.1 of Hespellia sp. Lineage (GTDB taxonomy): Bacteria > Bacillota > Clostridia > Lachnospirales > Lachnospiraceae > Mediterraneibacter_A. The sequence goes on from JAAVXR010000042.1 coordinate 1,620, forward strand.
TGCAGTTTCTTTTTGCAGCTACATTGGCCTGTGTTACGTTGGCAATTGCAAAATGGAAGCAGAGAAAAGCTGGCTGAATACCTTTTGCCACACGAATCTTGTTAAGTAACTGTTAAGTAAAAGGCTAGTCTCTTGTCTTCAAATATGGTTTATGCTATAATGCACACGAAGCAAATGTATAGTAGAATATTTAGATATACGGAGGGAAACGATGCAGAAATTTGTGCAATATGCGCCGACGGAGATTGTGTTTGGGCAGGATGCCCAGAGTGATACGGGAAAAAAAGTAAAAAAATGGGGAGGTTCCCGTGTGCTGATCGTTTTTGGCGGCGGAAGCGTTGTGAGAAGCGGACTTCTGAAACAGGTGGAAGATACACTCATCGAGGAAGGAATAGTCTATGAAGAGTTTGGCGGGGTACATCCAAATCCACTGATGGGATATGCACAGAAAGGTGTGGAGGAAGCGCTTGCATTTGACGCAGATTTTATTCTGGCAGTCGGCGGAGGAAGTGCGATTGATACAGCGAAAGCGATCGCGATCGGTACAGCAAATTCCAATGCCACATTGGAAGAAATCTGGGAGAAGCAATTTATTCCGAAAAAGAGTCTTCCAGTAGGCGTGGTTCTCACGATAGCGGCGGCGGGAAGTGAAACCAGTGATTCCTGTGTTTTGACGAACGAGAAGACAAAGAAAAAAGGCGGACTGGGGACAGATTTGAATCGTCCCAAGTTTGCGATTATGAATCCGGAGCTCACCTACACGCTTCCAAAATATCAATTGACCTGCGGGATCGTGGATATCATGATGCATACGCTGGATCGTTATTTTACTCCAGCGGATATAGAGAAGAATCAGATGACGGATCGAATCGCGGAGGAGGTCCTTCAGACGGTGATTGAAAACGGTCAGAAAGCCTTGAAAGATCAGACAGATTACGATTGTATGAGTGAACTGATGTGGTGCGGGAGTCTTTCACATAATGGATTGACCGGACTTGGCAAGCCAAGGGAGTTCGCGGTACATAAGCTAGGACATGTGTTGAGTGCTACGTTTGATGTGGCCCACGGCGCGTCTCTCTCTGCGATGTGGGGAGCTTGGGCAAGATATGTGATGATGTCAAAGCCGGATTGCTTTGCGCAGTATGCGAGGAAAGTCTGGGATGTGGAAGAGAAGGATGATATTGACGCTGCTCTTCAGGGAATTGAGCGGACGGTCGCATATTTTGCATCTCTTGGTATGCCGGTAAATATTCCGGATATGGAGCTGCCGGATCAACAAGGCAAGGTGGGGGTTCTTTCGGATGAAGCTCTGGAGGCTTTAGCAGATCAAGCCACGCTGGGCGATACGATAAAGATTTCGACTTTACAGCCATTGGATAAAAAAGACGTGTTAGCAATTTACAAGATGGCAAATAAAAAAGAGCAGTGATATATCCAAGATAGAGCACATAAGAATGATCGAAAAGGTTTGACAGATGAAAAAATGTATAAAATCTGTGCGGAAAAAATGGAAGAAATGTGAAAAGTGCGCATATTCACAAAAAGGGAGTAGCGAGCTTGACAAATAGATATGAAGATCTTATAATAAAAAATAGTTAAAACAGATGCACAAGTTACAATACAGATGCACAAAGAGGAGGTAGAGACATGATCACAGATATGGGATCAATTTTGCGGGAAGCAAAAAAAGGAGGCTATGGAGTTGCAGCTCCAAACGTATGCGGTGAAGTGACGGTAAGAAAGGTTTTTGAAGCAGCACAGGAACTGAAAGCACCGGTTATTTTTGATATTGCAGAGCCTCATGGGGTGGAAGAAACATCAGCGATTGTAAAGTTTTATGCAGAGAGATTTCCGAATGTAGTAGGCGCTATCAACCTGGATCATGGCGGATCTTTTGATGTGATTATGAGAGCGATCCGTTGTGGATTTACGTCTGTTATGGTGGATCGTTCAACACTTGAATTTGAAGAAAATGTCAAAGAAGTTGCAGAGATCGTAAAGATTGCACATGCAGTTGGTGTATCCGTAGAAGCAGAGCTTGGTCATGTGGGACAGGGATATGAATATGAGGCGACCAGAGATGCTGGACTGACTCGCAAAGAAGAGGCAGTAGAGTATGTGAAGAGAACTGGAGTAGACTGTCTGGCAGTTTCTGTTGGAACATCTCACGGTACATATAAGGGAACTCCGAAGCTTGAATTTGAGTTGTTGAAAGAACTTCATGATATGGTAGAGGTTCCGTTGGTTCTGCACGGTGGTTCTGGAACTGGTGATGATAATCTGCAAAAGGCAGTACAGATTGGTATTCAGAAAGTAAATCTTTGTACAGACCTGAGCGATGCTGGACTGAAGAAGGTTGGACCATACATGGGATTCGATTATGAAAATCAGGAAATTGATCCAAGCAAGGGCGAATTTGGTAATCCAAGCGCACATATGTTTAAGTTGCCAGACGTAATGGGAGATGGTTACAAAGAGAAATTGATGTTCTACATGAAGTTATTCGGTGGAGAAGGCAAAGTAAAATAATATAGGTTATTGTGAAACGTTAAACTGTGCAAGTGTTTTTGAGAATATTCGGTGAGTTTATTGTTCTGAAAACACTTGAGTTAAATAGTATAGGAAAAGGAGAAAGAAAAATTATGGGCAAGAAAATGAGATTTGGATGTTTGGTAAAAGATCATGTTGCTGAAGTAAGAGAAAGAGATCTTCCGGAAGTTGGACCAGAGGAAGTCCTGGTAAAAAGATTGGCAAATAATATCTGTACAACAGATTATCAGCAGTGGATGGGCCTGAGAGAGCATCAGGGATATCCGATGGCAGGTGGTCATGAAGGTTCCGGTATCGTAGAGGCAGTAGGTTCTAATGTTACTACGATAAAGGTCGGCGATCTGGTAGGCGTAATGGACTATGGCTGTGGCAAGTGTGAAGATTGTAGATCTGGACATCAGTCTCTGTGTACAAAGAAAGATCCAAAGGCTACGACAGCAGATGGATACTATGGTGGAATGTTCGGTTTTGGTGATTATAATGTAAGCCCAGCTGACAGACTGTTTGTTATGAATCCGAAGTTGGATCCAAGCGAGGCTGGTTTCCTTGAGCCACTGGCAACCGTATGTAAAGGAATGGAGAAACTTAGAATCCAGCCGATGGAGACAGTTGTCGTAATCGGAGCAGGAACAATGGGTCTTCTGAATGCACAGGCAGCAAAAGCAAAAGGTGCAAGAGTTATCGTATCTGAGCTGATGGAGAAGAAGCTGGAGACGGCAAAAGCTATGGGCTTTGAAGTGATCGATGGTGGAAAATGTGACGCAGTGCAGGCAGTGAAAGATCTGACAGATGGTGTTGGCGTGGATTGTGTAATCGTAGCGGTTGGAGCAACGGTAGCAAATGATCAGGCGCTTCAGATGATTAAAAAGACAGATGGTAGAATCCTTCTGTTCGCAGCAGGTTATCCGGTACCGGAGATTCATGTAGATTCTAATGTTCTTCATTATAGAAGAATCGAACTGATCGGAACATTCGGAGCAGATTTCTGCAACTTCGCAGAATCAGCAAAGATGCTCAATACAGGAGCGGTAGACGTATCCAAGCTTGTTGAGCCTAAGAAGTTTACATTGGATCAGATTCAGGAC
>JAAVXR010000043.1 GCA_022790755.1 Hespellia sp.
CTATACACTTTTATATTTGACGCTTACGAAGAGGGGTGTTAGGTTGTGTTCAAAATCGCAGATATGCCGAGACCGCAGGGCCTGTGCCCCAATATATTTTGTCTGCACTCCATTGCACAGGACATTGCGATGAGCCTCTTAATACAGAAATCGTGTTCAGCTTAGGCTTCCACGATTTCCTGAGTCTCATCTCCATTGTGCAAAAGTCGTTTGCACAAAATATATTGGGACACAGGCCCTGCGGTCTCGGCATATCTGCGATTTTGGGATCGACTTCTTCGATTACAAATTGTACTTTTGACAGAGGAAAACATAACGAGCAGATTTAGCATTTCTAAATGCATACCGTCTGGCATTGTATGGCTCCCCTGTAGTAAGACATTATACTAAAGAGTACCCAGCAAATTGCATCGCATGTATTTCGAAAAGCGACTGCGCAGAATCTTAGTGCTTCTTAAATGTTCTGTCAGTATCCAGCAATTCGGCGGCAAGGATGCCGACGAAAGCCCGATCTGCGCCATGGACGGCGCATTGAGGGCGGTTGCGTCCCTTTTTCAATATCTTCATCAGAACATTTTAGAAGCACTTAGATTCGTAGCTCGGAGTGATGAGGAATACATGCGATGCAATTTGTCTATACAATGAATCTTTAAAATCAACTTTTGACGCATAAGCTTCTAGCATTTATTTGCGATAACGCTCCAAAAGCTGATGAATCTTATCGGTCGGACTCATGACTTTCCCGATACTGATATCATGATTGATGGAGTCGATGATCAACGCGATGAATTTACTCATATCCGCAATGGTAAAATAGGGGCTGTCCAGTATCGCTTGCGGAAGATAAGTAAGATTGGTTGTGACAACCCGGGAAATATATCCCTTTTCATAATATTCGTCGAACTTCTCCAATCCGTCTGTAAAAAGTCCGAATGTGGAACAGACGATGACGCGATCCGCATTGCGCTCTTTTAGTTGTTTGGCCACATCCAACATACTTTCCCCGGAGGAAATCATATCATCCATTATGATGACGGTCTTGCCTGTGACATCGTCTCCCAGGAATTCGTGTGCTACAATTGGGTTTTTCCCATTGACTACGATCGAGTAGTCGCGACGCTTATAGAACATTCCCATATCGACGCCGAGTACATTCGAAAAATAGACGGCTCGGTGCATCGCTCCCTCGTCTGGACTGATAATCATCAAATGCTCCTTGTCCACTTTTAGATCAGGTTCTGCGCGCAAGAGGGCTTTGATAAACTGGTAAGCGGGATTAAAAGAATCAAATCCATTGAGCGGAATCGAATTCTGTACGCGAGGATCGTGTGCATCAAATGTAATGATATTGGTGACTCCCATTTCCTGCAATTCTTCCAGTGCAAGCGCACAGTCCAGGGATTCCCGTTTGGTTCTTTTGTGCTGACGACTCTCATAAAGAAACGGCATAATCACACTGATTCGATGAGCTTTACCGTACGCCGCGGAAATGATCCGCTTAAGATCCTGAAAATGATCGTCCGGCGACATGTGATTTACGTGTCCATTTACCGTGTAGGTCAGGGAGTAGTTACATACATCCACCATAATGAACAGATCCATACCACGGATGGATTCCGCAATGACGCCCTTGGCTTCTCCGGAGCCAAAACGTGGGCAAGAACTTTTGGCGAGATAATTGTCCGCCTGATAATTCACATACCGGGAGGATTCTGTGATTTCATTTTCTGTATTCTTACGGAAGGATACAATGTAATCATTCACTTTTTGACTCAGTGCAGTACATCCTTCCAGTGCAATGATCTTCAATGGAGCTACCGGAAGTGTTTTTTCTAATAATGCGATATTTGTCATGGTCTTCTCCTGTATTGCTCAATTTCCAATATTATGGTATCATCTTTTGAATAGAAAGTAAAGTGATTATCCGATCATGGGGAGATTGTGAGTAACAGTGATGCTGTGAAATACGCACAGAATGGAGGAAAAAATAGATGGAACACCGACATGTGATTGCCCAGGTGGAAGAGGGTAGTATTGCAGAGGAGCTTGGGGTGGAAGCAGGCGATGTTCTGCTTCTGGTAAATGGCAATGTGATTGAAGATGTGTTTGACTACTATTATTATATGGAAGAGGAAGAATTGCTCGTCCTGATAGAGAAGCCAGATGGCGAACAGTGGGAATTGGAGATTGAGAAGGATCCGCAGGAAAGCTTAGGGATTTCTTTCGAGCAGAGCCTGATGGATGAATATCGGTCATGTCGTAATAACTGTATGTTTTGCTTTATTGACCAGATGCCTCCAGGGATGCGGGATACCCTGTATTTTAAGGATGATGATTCCCGTCTTTCTTTTTTGCAAGGCAATTATGTTACTTTGACAAATATGAGTGACCATGATGTTCGCAGAATTGTAGACTATCGTCTGGAGCCAATCAATATTTCGTTTCATACCACGAATCCCGAATTGCGGTGCAAAATGCTGCACAACCGGTTTGCCGGGGAGGCATTGAAAAAGGTTGACATCTTGTATGAAGGTGGAATTCAGATGAATGGGCAGATTGTACTGTGTAAGGGGATCAATGATGGGGAGGAGTTGGAGCGCAGTATCCGGGATTTGAGCAGATATGCGCCTCTTCTGCAGAGTGTTTCGGTCGTTCCGGTGGGGTTGACCCGTTATCGGGAGAGGTTGTATCCGCTGGAATCCTTTGACAAAGAAGACGCGCGGGAAGTGTTGAAGACCATACATCGGTGGCAGGAAAAGCTGTTTGCACAGACAGGAAGTCACTTCATTCACGCGGGGGACGAGTGGTATCTTCTCGCAGAACAGGATTTGCCAGGAGAAGGGAGGTATGACGGATATCTACAGTTAGAAAATGGTGTGGGAATGTTGCGGCTTTTGCAGGACGAATTTGAGGAGGCATTGAGAGAATGTACGGGAGATGATCGTAATGTGGAGGTGTCTCTGGCGACAGGGGAGCTTGCCTTTCCGTCTATCTGGAAAATGATGCGAGAACTTCAGAGTAAATACTGCAATCTGAATGTGTATCTCTATCCGATCCGCAACGATTTTTTCGGGGAGAAAATTACGGTATCCGGACTGATTACAGGACAGGATTTGATCGCGCAGCTACAAGGGAAACCATTGGGGGATCGTCTACTGTTGTCATGCACGATGCTGAAAAATGACGAAGCGATTTTTCTGGACGATGTGACGGTGCCAGAGGTGGAACAGGCTTTACAAGTGAAGATAGATATTGTAAAATCAAGCGGATGGGATTTGATGGAAGCAGTGATTCAATAGAACAGGAGAGATAAGAATGAGTAAACCAGTGGTAGCGATCGTGGGAAGACCGAATGTAGGAAAATCTACACTCTTTAACGCCCTGGCAGGTGGGATGATTTCAATCGTCAAAGATACGCCGGGTGTCACCAGAGACCGCATTTATGCAGATGTGTCGTGGTTGGATCGGGAGTTTACCATGATTGATACAGGAGGGATAGAACCGGACAGTAAAGATATCATCCTTTCTCAGATGCGGGAACAGGCGCAGATTGCAATTGATACGGCGGATGTGATTATCTTTATCACGGACGTCCGACAGGGGATGGTGGATGCCGATTCGAAAGTGGCTGATATGTTGAGACGTTCCCAGAAGCCGGTCATTCTAACCGTGAACAAGGTAGACAATTTTGATAAGTTTATGCCGGACGTCTATGAATTCTACAACCTGGGGATTGGAGATCCGATTCCGGTATCTGCGGCTTCGCGTCTGGGGATTGGAGATCTTTTGGATCGGGTGATTTCCTATTTTCCCGAGGCTGTGGGCGGGGAGGAAGAGGACGATCGGCCGCGTATTGCGATTGTCGGGAAGCCAAATGTTGGGAAATCCTCAATCATCAATAAATTGCTTGGAGAAAATCGGGTAATTGTCTCGGAAATCGCGGGGACGACCAGGGATGCGATTGACACCAGTATTGTCCATGATGGGCAGGAATACGTGTTTATTGACACCGCCGGGCTGCGTCGGAAGAGCAGAATCAAAGAGGAACTGGAACGTTACAGCATCATCCGTACAGTGACGGCAGTGGAGCGGGCGGATGTAGTGCTGGTGGTGATCGACGCAGCGGAAGGCGTCACCGAACAGGATGCGAAGATCGCGGGGATTGCGCACGACAAAGGAAAAGGCGTAATCATCGTGGTCAATAAGTGGGATGCGATTGAGAAGAACGATAAGACGATGCGGGAATATGAGTCTAAGGTGCGGCAGATTTTATCTTTTGTACCGTATGCAGAAATCGTCTATGTGTCGGCCAAGACCGGACAGAGGCTACCAAAACTTTTTGACAGTATTGATATCGTGATTGAAAATCAGAACCTGAGGGTCGCTACCGGAGTATTGAATGAGATTATGACAGAAGCAGTTGTATTGCAGCAGCCGCCGTCCGATAAGGGAAAGCGCCTAAAACTCTACTATATTACTCAGGTCAGCGTAAAGCCGCCCACATTTGTGATTTTTGTCAATGACAAAAGTCTCATGCATTTTTCTTACACCCGCTATCTGGAGAATAAGATTCGAGAGGCATTTGGATTCAGTGGAACGTCGTTAAAATTCTTTATCCGTGAGAGAAAGGAAAAGGAGCAATAGTTATGGAGAGGATTCTTTGTTTAGTGATAGGATACATTTTTGGCTTGTTTCAGACTGGGTATCTGGTTGGGAAAATCCGTCACGTGGATATTCGCAAACACGGCAGTGGCAATGCGGGTTCGACGAATGCGCTTCGAGTTTTGGGGTGGCGCGCGGGAATGGCGACATTTCTAGGAGATTGTTTTAAATGTGTTTTTGCGGTATTGCTGGTTGGGAAATTGTTTCAAAACAGTCATGCGGAGATACTACCGCTTCTGAAAATGTATGCGGGAATCGGGGCAACACTGGGACATAATTTTCCATTCTATATGAAATTTAAAGGCGGAAAAGGAATCGCTGTGATGGCGGGATTGATTTTTTCTACGAGCTGGTGGATGACACTGATCTGCCTGGCGGCATTTCTTAGTGTCGTCTTTTTGACACGATATATTTCTGTGGGTTCCATGTTGGTGTCTCTCCTGTTTGCGGTGATGATTATCATCAACGGAGAACGGGGTGGTTTTGGAATGGCGGCGCCCTATCTTCATGAAATGTATGCACTGGGCATCTTCCTGATGGTACTGGCTTGGTATCGCCACAAAGCCAACATCAAGCGGCTGTTGAGTGGTACGGAGAATAAGTTTGGCAATCCACACAAAAAAGAAAACGTATAATCTACGAATATGGTCTAAAACGGCCCCCGGCTTCATACACTGTATCAGTTACCAAGAATCTGCATGAAATGAGGCAGAGTGTTCTTTGGGTGAAGCAAGGGGGTCATTTGATGGATTCATTTCAGGTATACAAGGATATGAGGGCGCGGACGAATGGAGAAATTTATATCGGTGTGGTGGGGCCGGTAAGGACTGGAAAGTCCACATTTATCAAGCGCTTTATGGACTTACTCGTTCTGCCCAATCTGACGGATGAAAATGTCAAGGCGAGAACGAGAGATGAATTGCCGCAGTCGGCTTCTGGTACGACAATTATGACGACAGAGCCGAAATTTATTCCAAAAGAAGCAGCGGCAATCCGATTGTCGGAAGATGTGGAAGTAAAAATCAAACTGATAGACTGTGTGGGTTACATGGTGGAAGGAGCGTCCGGTCATATTGAAAATGACACGGAACGACAGGTAAAGACACCTTGGTTTGATTATGAAATTCCATTTACCAAAGCAGCGGCGATCGGTACGCAGAAAGTCATACACGAACATTCTACGTTAGGGATTGTAGTGACGACAGACGGTACGATCGGAGAATTGGAACGGGAGAGCTATATTCCCGCAGAAGAAAAGACGATTCAGGAATTGCAGTCAATTGGAAAGCCTTTTGTCGTGCTTTTGAATTCTCTGAAACCTTACAATCAAGAAACGAAAGCATTGGCGGAGGAGATGGCAGAAAATTATCGGGTGCCGGTGATTCCGATCAACTGCGAGCAGATGCACACGGAGGATATTCACGATATTATGCGCCAGATGCTTTTTGAGTTCCCGGTTTCCGAGGTGGAATTCTATATTCCCAAATGGGTAGAAATGCTCTCCAGAGAACATCCGGTCAAAAAAGATTTGCTTCTGGAAGTGCGCAAGATTATGGAGGATTTGAAAGATATCCGCAGTGTGACGAAAGAGATTCCGGAGCCGGAAAGCGAATACATAGAAAAAGCTGCGGTGGAGAAAATTGAGATGGACACCGGGCGCATCCGAATGCGTATGGATTTTGTTCAGAAGTACTATTATCAGGTGCTGAGTGAGCTGACAGGAATTTCCATGAAAGGGGAGTATGAGCTGATTGCGGCAATGCAGCAGTTGGCGGTGATGAAGGCCGAATATACACAGATTAAGGATGCGTTTGCGGATGTGAAAATGAAAGGATATGGTGTGGTGAGCCCCCGCAAAGAGGAGATTGTTGTGGAAGAGCCGGCGTTAATCAAGCAGGGCAATAAATATGGAGTGAAAATTCATTCCAAAGCGCCTTCTATCCACATGATTCGCGCAAACATCGAAAATGAAATCGCACCGATCGTGGGAAATGAACAACAGGCAAACGATTTGATTCAATATATCAAGGATGCCAGCGAGACACCGGAGGGCATCTGGGGGACGAATATTTTTGGAAAGTCCATCGAGGATATGGTTCTGGATGGGATGGAAAATAAAATTCGCCAGATCAATGATGAAAGCCAGGTGAAATTGCAGGATACTATGCAGAAGATTGTCAATGATTCGAATGGAGGATTGGTCTGCATCATAATATAAATATTGGAAAGATAATAATAAGGCCGAGGACCTGCCTTTAGGTTCTCGGTCTATTGTTTGCAAATATTTGATAGATTCTCACTTGATTCTATAGTAATTTCTGTTTATAGTATTAGTATTGGAAGTGATGAAAGGAGCAGGAGAATGAGCAGACAGTATGAAAGATTATCGGCATGTTATGAGTACTATAAATCGGTGACGGATTTCCAACCGAAAGTGGGATTGATATTGGGGTCCGGTCTTGGAAATTATGCGAGAAATATGAAGGTGGAATGTGAGATTCCCTATCAAGATATACCGAATTTCCCGGTTTCCACGGTACAAGGGCATGATGGGCGCTTTCTGTTAGGATATATTGGAGACATTCCGGCTGTGGTGATGAAGGGAAGAGTGCATTATTATGAAGGCTATTCCATGGAGGAGGTTGTGCTTCCGACACGGCTGATGAAAATGATGGGGACAGAGATTTTATTTTTGACGAATGCTTCCGGCGGAATCAATGCGGATTTTCAGGCGGGGGACTTCATGATGATCACAGATCAGATTTCGAATTTTGTACCGTCTCCGCTGATTGGACAGAATGTGGACGAGCTGGGAGAACGTTTCACAGATATGACTCATATCTACGATCAAGAATTACAACAATTGATTCGGGATACAGCTCAGGAAGAAGGAATTGCAATTCAGGAAGGTGTTTATCTGCAGACGACGGGTCCGAACTTTGAGAGTCCTGCGGAGATTCGAATGTTTGCCACTCTGGGAGCGGACGCCGTGGGAATGAGTACTGCCTGTGAAGCGCTTACGGCTCGTCATGCAGGGATGCGGGTGTGCGGGATTTCCGTGGTTTCGAATATGGCCAGTGGAATTTCCAAGAATCTGCTCAGTCACCAGGAGGTACAGGAGACGGCCAACAGGCGCGCTGAAATATTTGAGCACCTCGTGACAAGTATCGTTTTGAGCTTGAAGTCGAAGCTGAATGGATGGTCTTGAGAGGAACGGAAGGAGAGGTGTTTCACAATGAATATTCGGTTTTATAATGTACGCGTTTTGACGATGGAAGAGGGAAGAGGGATTTTCGAGGGAGAAGTCTGGATCAAAGGAAAAGAGATTGCCTATGTGGGACCAACCAAAGACGCGTCGAAAGAAACATGGGACCGTGAGATTGACGGAAACGGTAATTTGCTGCTTCCCGGATTTAAGAATGCGCATACCCATTCGGCCATGACGTTTCTGCGCTCTCATGCGGACGATATGAAGTTGGACGAGTGGCTGAACAAACGGGTATTTCCAGCGGAGGCAAAACTGACGGGGGAGGACATCTACTGGTTGTCCAAACTGGCTGTGATGGAATATCTGACCAGCGGGATCACGGCAATGTTCGATATGTATATGTTTAAGCCGGAGATGGAGAAAGCCATGCGTGAATGCGGTTTCCGGATGGTGTACTGTGAGAGCATCAATAATTTCGGTGGCACACTGGAAGCGGTGGAGGCGGATTATCATCGCTACAATCAGGACCCGGAGCGGTTGATTTCCTATCAACTGGGATTTCATGCGGAGTATACAACCAGCCGGGAGATGATGGAAGGCATTGCGGCGTTAGCGGGAAAATATAAAGCGCCGGTTTACGTGCATTGTTCCGAGACCAAACATGAGGTGGAAGACTGTGTGGAGAGAACTGGTATGACACCGCCAGTCTACATGGATTCCCTGGGGTTGTTTCAGTATGGAGGTGGCTTGTTCCATGGGGTTCATCTGTCAGAGGAAGATTTTGCGGTGATTCAGAAACGGAAACTCTGTGTCGTGACGAATCCTGGTTCCAATCTGAAACTTGCCAGCGGGATTGCCGATGTGAAGAAAATGTTGGACCGCGGTATTCTGGTAGCAATCGGAACAGACGGTCCTGCCAGCAACAACTGTCTGGATATGTTCCGGGAAATGTTTCTTGTCACTGGTCTGCAAAAAGCGATTCATGAAGATCCGGAGGCAGTTCCGGCGATGGATGTGCTGAAAATGGCAACCGTAAACGGTGCACATGCGATGGGATTGCCGGAATGTGATATTCTTGGTGCAGGAAAAAAGGCGGACCTGATCATGATTGATCTGCATCAGCCGAATATGCAGCCCCTGCAAAATATTGAGAAAAATCTTGTGTTCAGCGGCAGTAAACAGAATGTAAAGCTGACGATGATCGACGGATGTGTTCGATATGAGGATGGACAGTTTGATTTGGGCGTAGAGCCTGAGGAAGTATACCGGCAGGCAAATTGGATAGCAAAACGGATATTAGGGTGATACGAATGGATGCAAAACTTTAGGCTGTGAGAATATTCTGACAATATATTCCGTTCAAATCCTACTGCGCCAGACATTACATCAAGCCCAGTAGGACAGAAGGCAGTCGGGGATAGGCCCTCCTGCCTTCTATGGTCTTGATTCCATGGCGCAAAATGGATTTTCACAGAACATATTGTCAGAA
>JAAVXR010000044.1 GCA_022790755.1 Hespellia sp.
GTGTTTCCTATCGGAAAGATGGGAACAAGCTGGTTTTCCATACAAAGAAGGCGCCTGACGCTTTGGAAATTTTATCCGCACACAGGAACGTAATAACGGACTTTGAAGTGAAAAATGGGACACTAAACGAAGTGTTCCTGGCGATTACAGGAAAGGAGATTCGAGAATTATGAACCCAATTACAGCGATTGTACAAAGAAATTTATTGAATTATGTTAGAAGTAAGGGACGGGTATTTGGCTCACTCTTGATGTCTATGTTTATGCTGGTGATGTTTTCGTTTCTGATGAAGTCTTCTATGAGCGGCCTTGACGCGCCCATGCCTTACCTGATTTCCGGCGTAATCATCATGAGCGTGTTCCAGGTTAGCGTAAATAATTCCTCCGATATTCTGTCCGACATTTCCAGCGGTTATATGAAAGAGGTTCTGGTTGCGCCTATTGCGCGGACTCAGATTTCTATGGGGCATATTCTGTCAGGGGCAGTCATTGCCGCGCTGCAAGGTATCGTTACCATGATCTGCGGTATTGTGCTTGGACTGCGGGTGGGTGTCCTGAAAATCCTGCTGTTGGCTGCGGTAATGTTGGTTTCCGCCATGGCATTCAGTGCCATCGGCCTGTTTTTGGCTACGGTTTCCCGTAATTCCCCTGCCTTTCAGACCATCAGCTCCATGATCATGATGCCCCTGACCTTTGTTTCAGGCGCGTATATCCCCACCACCATTATACCCGGTTTCCTCCTGTCCATTGTCTACCTGAATCCGCTGACTTATACGACCTCTATCTTCCGTTATATCGCCCTTGGGGCACACACGCTGACCACAGAGGAACTGATAGAGCAGGGCATGGCGTTCTCGATTGGCGGATTTGTTATCACGCCGCTGATGGGACTGGCAATTACAGTTTTGATTGGTGCTTTTTTCTTTGCACTGTGTGTCCATAAATTTAACCGGGCAGACTTCTCTACCATCAAAGTCGCTGCAGGGATGCGGGGTGGCGCTCCGGCGAGGAAGTAGTTTATAGATTTACTATTTGAAAATTCACATACTTTTTTTACAAATATTGACAAGCTTCCAATGGATTATTATAATGAAAAATAGTGTTTCCAGCTAACAAGGATGATCAGGCAAGGACAAGGAGGACACCATGCGGGTAATTGCCGGAAGTGCAAAACGTCTGCAATTGAAGACGATTGATGGAATGGCAACCAGACCTACTACGGACCGAATCAAAGAGACGCTGTTCAATATCATATCGCCGGGGCTTTTGGATTGTACATTTCTGGATTTGTTCAGCGGCAGCGGTGGAATCGGGATTGAAGCGCTGAGTCGTGGTGCGGCCCAGGCTGTTTTTGTGGAACAAAATCCCAGGGCAGTTCAGTGTATTCGCGAGAATTTAGAATACACGAAATTGGCCGATCGCGCCAATGTTCTGCAGATGGATGTGTTTCGTGCGTTGAGGCAGTTGGAAGGCACGATGGTTTTTGATTATATTTTTATGGACCCTCCCTATCATCAGGAATGGGAGCGTCGGGTGCTCGCCTGTCTTTTGGAATCAAACCTGCTAGGAGAGGATACGGTGCTGATTGCGGAGGCGTCTTTGGAGACAGACTTCTCCTATCTGGAGGATCTTGGGTATTCCATGATTCGGCAGAAGAAGTACAAAACGAACATGCATGTATTCATGGAACGTGCAGGAAAGGAAAAAGAATGCTAAGAGCAGTATATCCGGGAAGTTTTGATCCGGTTACATTGGGACATATGGATATTATCAGACGTTCTGTGAAGATTGTAGATGAACTGATTGTGGGCGTGCTGAATAATAATGCAAAAATGCCGTTGTTTTCTGTAGAAGAACGTGTTAAAATGTTAAATGATGTAACCAGAGAATTTTCTAATATTAAGATTGTACCATTTGAAGGGTTATTGATTGATTTCGCAAGGCAAATGAATGCGAGTTTTGTGGTTCGTGGCTTACGTGCTATCACAGATTTTGAATATGAATTGCAGATGTCGCAGACGAATCACAAGCTGGAGCCGGATGTGGAGACCATGTTTTTTACCACCAGCATTGAATATTCATATCTGAGTTCTACGACCGTCAGGGAGGTCGCGGCTTTTGGTGGAGATATTTCACAGTTTGTTCCGGAAGCTGTAGCCATACAATTGAATCGGAAAATGAACGAAGAGAAGGAGCGTGTAATGAATGAGCAGCCGAATTGAGCAGATTATTGAAGAGATCGAAGAATATATTGACAGAGATTGTAAGTTCCAGCCATTATCGACTACGAAAATCATTGTAAATAAAGAACATCTGGATGAACTGCTCCGTGAACTTCGGATGAAAACGCCGGATGAGATTAAACGATATCAGAAGATTATCAGCAATCGGGATGCGATTCTCGCCGATGCACAGGCGAAGGCAGACGCTATGTTGGAGGAGGCGCAGCTCCAGACGAACGAATTGGTCAGCGAGCATGAGATTATGCAGCAGGCTTATGCGCAGGCCAATGAGATTGTCACGCAGGCGACTGCGCAGGCGCAGGAGATTGTCGACAGTGCGACGATGGATGCGAATGAGATTCGCATAGGCGCCGTGCAGTACACAGACGATTTGCTGGCAAATGTAGAAAGCATCATTGGACATACGCTGGATAGTTACACCACCAAATATGATGGATTGGTAAACTCCCTGCAGGAAAGTTACGATGTCGTTCGTGCGAATCGGGAAGAACTGAATATGACGGATTCCGGTGCGGATGAATATACGGAAGGGTGATCCGATTCGGACGCATGGGGTATCCCTGAATACATGCCGCTTGCTTGGCGGCGGACATTTAAAGTAATTTAAAGTAATATTACATTGAGAAACAGTACAGTGAGTATGCTGGTTGCCAGAGCGGTGACCAGCTTTTGTAGTATATAGGGCATGATTTTTAAGGAGGTTCCTTGCAACATACATTTTGTCTGTGCGGCGGCGCAGAATCCTCCAAACGAAGTTAGAGTGAGAATGGCGGGATACGTCCAGGATGTCTGCAGGGAACCAAGAAGAGTAATTCCATTTGTGATCTCCAGAGAAGCGAGCAGATAATTTCCTATGGAAGAATCCGGTAGTCCGGTGTTTGATAAAAGTGTGAGAATGACAGAAAATAATATGATGTATCCACCAACCTTGACGATGGCTTCGAATCCATTCATGATGCAATCGTCCACGATATCAAATCCTCCAGATGATGGCGAGAGGAATTCGGAAGCGTTCTGTTTTGGGGAAGTGTTTGCGGGAATCGGCTTCCCGATTCGGTAAAATTTACGAAACAGAAAACTCATCAGAATGGGAGATGCGTAAAGAATCAGGAGGGTGGGCAGCATGAGAGCGTTGTTTTTCAGTGTTTTCCATACAATAAAATTTAAAATAAACATTGGACTGGTATTATTGCAGAAAGAAAGCAGATATTGAGCCTCCTGTTCTGTGATGAAGCGTTGCCGCAGCAAATCGGCAGTTGTCTTCGCTCCCAGGGGATAACCACATAAAAATCCTGCAATGACCGCGAAACCTGCCGTCTCAGATACACCGAAAAGCGGGCAGATAACTGGGCTTACCGCACGGGTGATATAATGGAGACCGTTTGTGTGGAATAATAAATTCGTGATGATAAGAAACGGGAGCAAAGTTGGAAGTACGATCTGAAACCAGAGAAGCAGCCCATCCTGCGCGCCGAGAAATACTTCCCTCGGGCGTATCAGCATTATGAGGAAGAAAAGAACACATAGGATAGAAAAGATGTTTCGCTTCATAAAATCTCCTTGACGATAGCTAAAGAGTTGGAATTCAGGGGGAAAAGTGCTTTTTAAAAACGGATGTTGGCAAAATTGCCAGATGCACTATGTATATATATGATTTCTATTTCTTTTTATGAGTG
Source organism: Hespellia sp. (assembly GCA_022790755.1). Lineage (GTDB taxonomy): Bacteria > Bacillota > Clostridia > Lachnospirales > Lachnospiraceae > Mediterraneibacter_A. Next base: position 3,919 of record JAAVXR010000044.1, read on the forward strand.
TTTCATTGTGTGAATCACAGCGCAAGCGGGAATGGTTGTAAAGAGTTGATATCATTTATGCAAAGTCTAAAACCAGGCTCTGATCCATATATTAAAAGAAAAAGGGGTTTTTGGTTGCAGCGCAAACATGTTAGAAATCTATACATATTGGTTTTGTTAATGGCTTTGTTCGCTTCCATCGAAATTGGAAAGCTGCATCAGGACGCCAGAAGATCACGGATTCGGGAGGATTTACTTTCGCAGAATTGTTTTCGCAGGCAATATCTGGATGACAAAACGGCGGCATATATCCAGAAGGAACATTGTCCCGGAACGACGCTTGGGCTGTACTGGCTGGAGACGAATTATGGGGAGGATAAATTTCTATACAAAAGAAGTCCGGAGACTTTCCAGGAATTGGAGCGGCAGTGGGAAAGTGTGGAAGGATACGATGCTTACATGGATGTATGTAGTTCGATCTGGGATGATATTCAGTATTTTCCAATCCCGGAGGCACAAAATGATCCGGAATTGACCGTTTCTTTTGCGGACAGTTGGATGAATGAGCGGACGTATGGGGGAAAGCGGGGGCATGAGGGAACAGATATTATGCCATCGGAAAGTGAGAGAGGGCTCTATCCAATCGTGAGTATGACGGACGGGGTGGTTGTGAACAAGGGATGGTTAGAAAAGGGGGGATATCGTCTCGGAATCGTGGCGCCGCAGGGCGCTTATTTTTACTATGCGCATATGGATTCCTACGCAGATGTGGAAGTGGGAGACGTGGTGCAGGCAGGGGATCTTCTGGGATATATGGGAGATACCGGTTATGGTCCGGAAGGGACAACGGGTCAATTTCCGGTACATCTGCATGTTGGCATCTATATTTATCCGAATGAAACCGAGATCAGTATCAATCCATACCCTATTTTGCGTTACCTGGAGGACCGAAAGATAAAGTGTGTTTATACTGGAGCTTCCTCAAAAAGTATGGTACAATGTAGTCGTTATAGCCAGACGATCTGAGAGAAGTTTTTGCCGACAGATGTTGCAGGCGAGATGGAATGTGGAGGAACAATATGGACCTGCCGGTTGCTTTTGAGGAAAAGATGCGAACCCTTTTGGGGGATGAATTTGATCGATATATTCAGTGCTTTGAGGAAAATCGTTTGTATGGGATGCGGGTTAATACAAACAAGATCAGTGTGGAGGAATTTCGGAGAATCTCTCCGTGGAATCTGACCCCGATTCCCTGGATTGAAAATGGATTCTATTATGATGGGGAGAAGGAACAGCCGGCGAAGCATCCCTACTATGCGGCGGGACTGTTCTACCTGCAAGAGCCAAGTGCCATGACGCCGGCCAACCGTCTCTTGGTGGAGCCGGGAGAGCGGGTGTTGGATCTATGCGCAGCTCCTGGAGGGAAAGCTACGGAACTCGGGGCAAAGCTAAAAGGAGAAGGAGTGCTTATCGCAAACGACCTTAGCAGTTCTCGGGCAAAAGGATTGCTGAAGAATTTGGAATTGTTTGGTATCGGCAATCTGCTGGTACTCAGTGAGGAACCCGGGAAGCTTACAGAATACTTCCCAGAATATTTTGATAAGATTCTGATTGACGCCCCATGTTCCGGAGAGGGAATGTTTCGAAAAGATCGGAAAATGGTGCGGGCATGGGAGAGGCATGGACCAGAGTATTTTTCCGGGATTCAGAAAAATATCATTCTGCAGGCGGCGAGGATGCTGCGAAAGGGCGGTATGATGCTGTACTCTACCTGTACGTTTGACTGTATGGAAAATGAACAGGTCATTCTGCATCTATTGCATCATTTTCCGGAATTTGAGATCTGCGAGATAACGCCGTATGAGGGATTCCGGCAGGGATTTTCACAGGCCGTTTGTGGCGGGGACTGTGATGGTGTTTCTGGAGGCAGTGTCTCCACAGATCGTGATGGGGGAGAAGAAGCATTGCAGAAGACGGTTCGTATCTTTCCGTATTGTATGCAGGGGGAAGGTCATTATCTCGCTCTGTTGAGACGGACGGGAAGTTCAGGAACAAAGTCTCTGAAATCGGCAGTGGATAGTCATGTCTCTTCCGCAGGAAACCATGGTGCAAAGTATTCGGCGAAGGTCGCGTCTGTGCCGGAAGTGCTGGCAGAGTTTTTTGCAGATGTATCTTGGGAGTTGAGGCCGGAAAGACTGGATATCCGAAAGGATTATGTGTACTATATGCCGGAGGAAGTTCCGGCATTGAAGGGAATCCGTTTTTTGCGAACGGGACTTCTCCTGGGAGAATTGAAGAAGAATCGTTTTGAACCCAGCCAGGCATTGGCCATGTATTTGAGGAAAAACGAGTATCGCAGGACGCTGGATCTTCGACTTTCGGATACGCGTGTGATGAAGTATCTAAAAGGGGAAACGCTCGAAGTGGAAGATTTGATTGCTGAAACAGAAAAAGGGTGGTATCTGGTCTGCGTGGACGGTTATCCTCTTGGTTGGGGAAAACTGGTGAATGGAAGAATCAAAAATAAATATCTGCCGGGATGGAGATGGTGAGTCTTGAAACTTCGACTGGACAAATATTTGGCCGATATGGGATGCGGTACGCGGAGTGAAGCGAAAAAGAAGATCAGAAGTGGGATGACGGCTGTGGACGGAATCGTGGTGAAACAACCGGAGATGAAGATAGATCCCGCACAGCAGTCGGTAACGCTGGATGGAAAAGAGATTGCCTATCGTTCTTATGAGTATTATATGTTGTATAAACCGGACGGTGTAGTGACAGCTACGGAGGATATGCGGGAGCGGACGGTGTTGGACTTGTTTCCCGATCGACGGCGCAGAGATCTCTTTCCTGTCGGCCGTCTGGACAAGGATACGGTCGGTCTTCTGTTGATTACAAACGATGGAGCGTTGGCTCATCGTCTTCTGGCGCCTGCAAAGCATGTGGACAAGATCTATCAGGCGTTGATTGACGGCGTGGTGACGGAGGAAGATATCCGGATATTTCAGGATGGCGTCGATATCGGGGACGATAAACTCTGCATGGAGGCAGAGCTTCGGATTCTAGGAATCCAGGAGGAGAAAAGAGTCTCGGAGATTGAGCTGACGATCCGGGAGGGACGTTTTCATCAGGTAAAGCGTATGTTTCATGCGGTGGGGAAAGAAGTGTTGTTTTTAAAACGGATTCAGATGGGGACTCTGCGGTTGGACGATTCGTTGCGGCCAGGAGAGTATCGACGACTTACGAAAGAGGAGGTAGCAAAACTATGCTCAGACAGACGGAAGCAGTGATTTTTGATCTGGATGGAACTTTGGTGGACTCCATGTGGGTCTGGCAGGCTGTGGATGTGGATTATATGGAAAAGTATAAACTGACGGAGCCGGAAGGATTTTATGAGGGGATCGAAGGGAAGAGTATGCGGGAAGTGGCAGAGTACTATCTGGATTGTTTTTCAGAGATTCCAAGCACGGCGGAGGCAGTGCAGGAGGAATGGATTGCCATGGCCATAGAAAAGTATCGGACACAGGTTCCATTGAAATCGGGAGTGAAGGAATTCTTGATGCATTTGAAGCAGCAGGGGATTCGCGTGGGGATTGCGACGAGCAACGTTCGGGAACTGGCGGAGGCGGTACTGGAGTCGCACGGGATCGCGCAATATTTTGATGTCATCTGTACAGCCTGTGATGTGAAAGCGGGTAAACCCTCTCCGGATGTCTATTTGAAAGCAGCGGAAGAATTGAAGGTTTCGCCGAAAGCCTGTCTGGTGTTTGAAGATGTTCCAAATGGGATTGAAGCCGGCAGGCGTGCGGGAATGCGAGTCTGTGCGGTGGAGGATTCCTATACGCAGGAACAGCGGGAAAAGAAACAGCAGCTTGCAGATTATTATATTCAGGATTACTTTGAGATCTTAGATGGTGTTTATGTGTAATCAAACATTTTTGCCGGTCAGCAGACAGGATATGGAAGAGCGTGGAATCCAGCAGTTGGATTTTGTTTATATTATAGGGGATGCTTATGTGGACCATCCTTCTTTTGGACATGCGGTGATCAGCCGTTTGTTGGAGGCTCATGGATATACGGTGGGAGTGATCGCACAGCCAGACTGGAAAGACAAGAATAGTATCACGGTTCTGGGGGAGCCTCGCCTTGCATTTCTGGTGACGGCGGGAAATATGGATTCCATGGTGAATCATTATACGGTATCCAAAAAGAGACGAAAAACAGATGCTTACACTCCGGGTGGAGTGATGGGAAGACGACCGGATTATGCGGTGGTGGTTTATGGAAACCTGATTCGACAGGTGTATAAGCATACGCCTATCATAATTGGAGGGATAGAGGCCAGTCTTCGGCGTATGGCTCATTACGATTATTGGTCCGATAAATTAAAACGTTCTGTTCTTCTGGACTCACAGGCGGATCTGCTCTCCTACGGGATGGGAGAGCATTCGATCATCGAGATCGCGGATGCGCTGCAGAGCGGAATTGCGGTCAAAGATATCACGTTTATTGATGGAACTGTCTATAAGACAAAGTCGCTGGACGGGGTATATGAGGCAGAGATCCTCCCTTCTTTTGAGGAGGAGCAGCGGGACAAACAGATCTATGCCCGGAGTTTCTATCGTCAGTATCAGAATACAGATCCATTTACTGCGAAGCGGCTGGTAGAACCTTATGGAGAGCACCTGTTTGTGGTTCAGAACCCTCCGGCGAAACCGCTGACACAGATGGAAATGGATGACGTCTATGGTCTGCCCTATATGCGGACCTATCATCCCTGTTATGAGAAAGAAGGAGGGGTTTTGGCTCTGGAGGAAGTGCGGTTTAGTCTGATCAGCAACCGGGGATGTTTTGGTGGATGTAATTTCTGTGCGCTGACGTTTCATCAGGGACGAATCGTTCAGGCAAGAAGCCACGAATCCTTGATTGAGGAAGCTGAGAAGATGACGAAATTTGCAGATTTCAAAGGATACATCCATGATGTGGGTGGTCCTACCGCGAACTTTCGTCAGCCAGCCTGTAAAAAGCAGTTAAAAGCGGGAGTCTGCTTCAATCGACAGTGCCTTTTTCCGTCTCCCTGCCGTAATCTCGTGGCAGACCATCGGGATTATATCGCGCTGCTTCGGAAGCTTCGCAGGCTTCCGGGGGTAAAGAAAGTTTTCATACGCTCCGGGATTCGGTTCGATTATCTGTTAGCGGATTCCGATTCAACGTTTTTACGGGAATTGTGTGAGCATCATATCAGTGGACAGCTGAAGGTGGCACCGGAACACGTGTCCGATACGGTACTTGACAAGATGGGAAAGCCAAAACATCAGGTGTATTGTACGTTCACAGAGCGTTTTCGGCGAATGAATCAAAAGCTTGGCAGAAAGCAGTTCCTGGTTCCATATTTGATGTCCTCTCATCCGGGCTCTTCCATGAAAGAAGCGGTAGAATTGGCTCTGTTTTGTAAGAAATTGGGCTATATGCCGGAGCAGGTTCAGGATTTTTATCCGACGCCTTCGACGATTTCTACCTGTATGTATTATACAGGAGTAGATCCACGCACAATGAAGCCCGTGTATGTTCCAGATAATCCGCATGAAAAAGCCTTGCAGAGGGCGCTGATTCAATATCGGAAACCGGAAAATTATGCGTTGGTGAAAGAAGCATTGTACAGGGCTGGTCGGACGGATTTGATCGGGTTCGATGCCGATTGTCTGATTCGACCGCGCCAGATTCGAGGAGAGCACAAAACACAGCGTGTGAGAAAAGAAAAGGCGATGCAGGGAAACGCAGTGAAAAAGAATACGAACTCAGAATGGAGGAAAAAATGAGAGAACGTATGAGAATCGCGATCGTGACCGGGGCGTCTTCCGGAATGGGCCGGGAATTTGTAAAGCAACTGCCTCATTTTTATCACAATCTGGAGGAAATCTGGGTGATAGCCAGGCGGAGAGATTGTCTAGAATCCTTACAGAAGGAAGTGACAACTCCTCTTCGCATTCTGGAGGGGGATCTGTTGGAGGATTTGCTGATTGTGCAGTTGACAGAGGAACTGCGGCGAGAACGACCGAACGTAAGGATGTTGGTAAATGCTGCGGGGTTTGGACGAAATGGAAGTGTGGAGTCTCTTGTGCGAAAAGATCAAACGCTGCAGCCGAATATGATTGATTTGAATGTCAAAGCGCTGGTACGCGTGACACAGTGCGTCTTGCCTTATCTGTCTGCCGGCAGTCGGATTGTAAATCTTGCATCGGGATCGGCATTTTGCCCGCAGCCATATTTTACAGTGTATGCAGCGACAAAGGCTTTTGTGCTGCATTTCTCGCAAGGACTTGGGGCGGAACTGAGAGGGAAATCCATCTATGTAACGGCGGTCTGTCCCGGTCCTGTGAAGACGGAGTTCTTTGCACATGAAGGCATGCGTCTGTCCAAATGGAAAAAGCCATTTGTGGCCTCGGCAGACCGGGTGGTACGCCGTGCGTTGGAGGACACCAGGAAACGAAAACAGATTTCAGTCTATGGCTTTTCCATGAGATTGACGCAGATCGCAGTGAAAATGTTTCCGCATTCCTGGATTTTGCGGGTCATGGGAAAAGAGACCAAAGGAGAAACGCTATGAAACAGAAAAAAGGTACTCCCGGTTACCTGGATCATCAGTTGAAAATAGAGATTTTAAAGGCAATCGTTTCTTTTGCTTTGGTGCTGGCGATCCTATTTCTCGGAATTATGCAGACGGGAAGTCGCTTAAATTTGCTGACGATTGTAGCGATTCTTGGCGCACTTCCGGCCAGTCATGTGCTGGTTGGAGTGATTGTTCGTTTTCCGCATCGCTCCATCTCCGATGAAGTTGCAAAGGAGATTCAGGAAAAAGCGCCCAATATTTTGGTAATTTACGATCTGATCATTACCAGTTCCGAGAAGGTGATGCCGGTGGACTGTATTGCGATCTCAGAACATACTGTGTGTGGATACACACGGAGCAAAAAAGTGGACCTTGTATATGCCGCTTCCCATATTAAAAATATATTAAGTCAAAATGGATATACAAAGATGACAGTCAAGATTTTTGACGGATATACGCCATTTCTTGCCAGGGCGGAGGGGATGAACGCGATCGCAGAGGTGGATCGGACGGAGAATAGGGAAAGGGAAGAGCAGATTCGACGGCTGATTTTAAATATTTCGATGTGAAAATAAACGATACCACTTTTATTTTGATACAGGGGATATCATCATGCGAGAAATCATGATCTCAAAGAATGAAGCAAATCAACGGCTGGATAAGTTTCTGAACAAATTGCTGAAAGAAGCCCCCGCTGGATTCTATTATAAAATGCTGCGAAAAAAGAATATCGTATTGAATGGCAAGAAAGCTTCCGGAAACGAGCGGTTGAAAGAGGGGGATCGCGTAAAGTTATTTCTGTCTGATGAAACCTTTCAGAAATTTTGTCACCCCAAGTCGACGCTGCGCACAAATCAACGGCTGGATATTATTTATGAAGATCAGGATGTGATTTTGATCAACAAACCTGTGGGGATGTTGTCTCAGAAAGCGAAGGCAGAGGATGTCTCTCTGGTAGAACACCTGATTTCCTATCTCTTGGAGAATGGCTCCATTACAGAGGAAGGATTGCTCACCTTTTCTCCTTCCGTGTGTAATCGGTTGGATCGAAATACCAGCGGTTTGGTTGCGGCCGGGAAAAGTCTGGTTGGATTACAGACGTTGAGCGCGTGGTTTCGGGATCGGACAATGGAAAAGTATTATCTTTGTCTGGTCTGTGGAAAGATGGAACAAGGACAATATATTTCTGGATATTTGAAGAAAGATGAACGAAAGAATCAGGTTCAGGTCACAGAACATCCGATTCAGGGAGCGGTGGCAATTCAGACAGAATATCGGCCGATCGGTGTCGGAGAGAAGACGACCCTTCTGGAAGTCCATCTGCTCACCGGAAAGACGCATCAGATTCGTGCGCACCTCGCCAGCATCGGCCATCCCATTATCGGAGATCCAAAGTATGGGGAGCAGAGAATCAATCGGCTCTATCGAGAAAGATATGGTCTGCACAGTCAGATGCTTCATGCGTATCGTCTGGAGATTCCTTCGGTAGAAGGATCACTGTCCCGGCTGTCCGAGAAGACATTCTGCGCACCGGTTCCGGATATTTTTCGGAAAATTTGTGAGACAGAAGGGGTGATGTGAATGGGGACATGGAATTCAAGAGGATTGAGAGGCTCCACATTGGAGGAACTTCTCAATCATACCAACGAGCGCTATCAGGAGAAAGGTTTGGCTTTGATTCAGAAGATTCCGACACCGATCACTCCGGTAAAGATTGATAAAGAACACCGGCATATCACACTGGCATATTTTGAGAAGATCAGTACGGTTGACTATATCGGCGCGGTACAGGGAATCCCGGTTTGCTTTGATGCCAAAGAGTGCGCGGCAGATACTTTTCCGATGCAGAATGTACACGAACATCAGCTTCAATTCATGGAAAAGTTCGAAAAACAGGATGGAATTGCCTTCCTGATGATCTACTTTACCAGCAAGGACATCTTATACTACATGCGCTTTCAAGAGCTAAAACAGTTCTGGAATCGCGCCGAGACAGGCGGCCGCAAAAGCTTCCGAATCGAAGAATTGACCCCCCAATTCTTCTTCCCCCTACAGCGAGGAAATATGATCCCCTACCTCAATTACATCCAGAAGGATTTAGAACTGAGAGAGGATCATTGAAATGCCCCGTGCGATGGAGCCGGGGCGGGACGGCTTTCTACCCCTTCATAAACTTCACTAACAACCGAGAAATCTCTCTCATATCAATCGGTTTTGCAATGTGTGCGTTCATACCAGCGTCCAGACACTTCTGAATATCCTCCGAAAATGCATCCGCTGTCATGGCGATGATAGGAACTCTGCCTGCATCCAGACGATCCATAGACCGGATAGCGGCTGTAGCTTCATATCCGTTCATAACTGGCATTCGTAGATCCATAAGAATCGCATCATAATAACCAATCGCAGACTGTTGGTATTTTTCTACGCATATTTGACCGTTTTCTGCCCAATCTACTTCAATTCCTAGATCTGTTAACAGTTCCATGGCAATCTCCCAGTTTAGTTCATTGTCCTCCGCAAGCAAAATTCGTTTTCCATCCAGTTTGGTCTTAGATTCTGTAGATGCTTCATTGGGTTGGTCTGACAAATTTGTAAACTGGCGAAGACCATAGAACAGGGTGGATTTGAATAATGGTTTGGAGAGAAAGCCGTTAATACCGGCTTCTCTGGCTTCCTGTTCAATTTCGTTCCAGTCATAGGCTGAGATCAGGAGAATCGGTATCTCATTACCCAGACGGCGTCGAATTTCTCTAGCAGTCTCAATACCGTTCATTTCCGGGAGCTTCCAATCAAGTAAAATGATCTGATAGTCATTTTGCTGACTATGACGCTGTTCAATCATCTCCAAAGCTGTTCTTCCGTCGAGAGTCCACTCAGCTGTGATTCCGATAGACTTCAAGGAGTTGATCGTACTCTCGCAGAGCTGTCGGTCGTCATCCACTACCAACATATTCCAAGATGGCAGCGTCATCTCAGATTCCTGAATACCTGCTTTCTCCAGATCCAGTGTCACTTCAAATGTTGTGCCTTTTCCCTGTTTGCTCTTGACACGGATAGTGCCTCCCATAGCGGAAACGATGTATTTGGTAATGGTCATGCCAAGCCCCGTTCCTTCGGTTTTGTGCACGCGGGCACTGTCCTCGCGTGCAAAGGAATCAAAGATTTTTTCTTGGAATTCCGGAGACATACCAATCCCGGTGTCTTTCACCTGGAAATGAGTGCGGACATAATTTTGTCCTTTGGGTGATGCTTCCTCATGCATAGAGAGGTGGATGGCTCCACCTTCCGGGGTGAATTTGATGGCATTAGACAGCAGATTCAAAAGGACCTGGTTCAGACGCACACCATCGCAACAAACATTTTCAGTTGAAATATTGTGAATAAATACATTGAACTTCTGTTGCTTTGCGGTGACTTGCGGTTGTATGATACTCACAATGCCGTCAATCACTTCACGCAGAGATACCAGATCATAGTTCAGAGTCATCTTGCCGCTCTCAATTTTGGACATATCCAGCACATCATTGATCAATCCAAGCAAATGTTTGCTGGAGAGGGCAATTTTTTTCAGACAATCTTGCACATGTAATGAGTTATCAATGTCGGAGGTGGCAATGGCTGTCATGCCTACGATTGCATTCATCGGAGTTCGAATATCATGGCTCATGTTGGAAAGAAATTCACTTTTGGCTTTGTTAGCATACTCGGCATTTTTTCGGGCGATTTCTGCAGTGTTGCGCGCGTTATCCAGATCGAGGATTTGTCCGCGTGCCATTTTGAAGAACTGGAAGTAAATAAATAGAAGCACAAGCAAAATCAAGGTGCAGCTAATCAGGGTCATTATGATCCACTGTGCGCAGAGCCTGTCGATGCTCTGATCGAGAGTTCCATAAGGCATGAAGGTGAGCAGATACCACTCGGAATAGTTCAGTTTGGTACAATATAGGTGGTATGGCGTACCAGATGTCATGCATTTGGAAGAATAGTCCTGATCTGCATTCATAGCAGATTGTAGTTCTTCCAGATACTGCGCCGCATTTTTTCCGTCGATTGTATCATATACCGCATCAACCCGGTCAAAATAATTGTCCCGATAAGCATCCGAAGTGCGGATGACAAAACTGCCATCCCTGCGGACAATGAAAGAGTACATCATGTGATTGTTCTCATCAAGAGAAAGTGATTCTGTAATATATTCTGGTGGAATTCCGGCAACAAGGGCAATGCTGTTGTTTCCGTTTGCCATTGGATAAGAGGCGGGAACACCCAGAAGAACGACGTCGTTTTTCGTCTCATCTGTCCCGATTGCTACCTTTTTTTCCATATTTTTGATAGAATTCTCAAAAGATTGTGTGTCGGTGGCATATACCTGTTCACCATAGATCATTTCAAAAGTGCCATCTTCTGAATAAAGCGCCAGATAATTGAATCCACGGGCGTTGGCATTGTAAGCAAGCGTAGACTTCAATTCCTCTATCGTATCGGAAGTTTCCGGATGAATCGTCTCTGTCAGTGCAGACAATTGATCGAGTCTTAACCCGATCGTCGTCTGAAAATGCATCGAGACTTGTTCACTCATACTGGACATATAAATGGTTCCCACGTCGCTGATGGTCGAAGAACTTTTTTTGTTCATATAATAAGCCAGAAAAGAGAAAATACAGATGCAGAGTATGGAAATCAGAATCAAGCTGGCTAACAGAAAACGCGTCATTTTATTTTTCGGATTTTTTGATGTTGTACTCATAAGGATTCCTCCAAATTGTATCGTCATTTACTATAGGTAATTATACCGTTCGTCGCTAAAAATGACAAGTCCTGATTCATTTCCATCGGTGTTTGTTTTGCTTGACGGCAGGAAAGCTTGACATTCTTGTAGAAACTACGTATAATTTGTAAAGGTTTTAAGCTTTTAGCAGGTTAAAGTGAAAGGGAGCAGAGGTTATGAAACAATTGTTGCATACTCCGGAAGGGGTACGGGATATCTATAATAAGGAATGCGGAAAGAAGATGACGGTTCAGAACAAGCTTCATCAGATTTTCCATTTATATGGATATCACGATATACAGACGCCTACATTTGAATTTTTTGATGTTTTCCGGAAGGAAATTGGAACGATCTCTTCGAGAGAGTTGTATAAATTCTTTGATCGGGAAGGAAATACACTGGTTTTGCGTCCGGATATTACGCCGTCCATCGCGCGTGCCGCAGCGACATTGTTTGAAGATGAGAAAATGCCGATTCGACTCTGCTATATTGGAAATACCTTTATCAATCATTCCAGTTATCAGGGCAGGATGAAAGAGAATACCCAGATGGGGGCAGAGCTTCTGGGACTGGATTCCATTGAAGCGGATGTAGAAATGCTTGCGATGGTGATTAACGGCCTGAAAAGCGTAGGTTTGGAAAAATTTCAGGTCAGTATCGGACATGTGGATTTTATACAGAATTTGCTGGAAGAAACGGGATTTGTGGATGAACAACTGGAACAGTTGATCGAATTGATTAATAATCGAAACTATTTTGGAGTGGATGAAGTGATGGACGCTTCCGCTGTGAAAGGAAGTGTGAAAGAAGCCTTTCATATTCTTCCGGAATTGACAGGAAGCGTAGAAATTTTGGAGAACGCCTTAAAAATTGCGCCGAGTATCAATGCCAGACTTGCAATTACACATTTGCAGAAGATGTATGAGATGTTGAAACTTTATGGAGTGGAGAAGTATATAACGTTTGATTTGAGTATGCAGGGCAGTTACGGATATTATACAGGAATTATTTTCCGCGCTTATACATACGGGACCGGGGATGCAATCGTGCGCGGTGGCCGTTATGATCATCTGGTGGAAAAGTTTGGGAAGAATACGCCTTCAATTGGATTTGCCATTTTGCTGGACGAATTGATGAATGCATTGAATCGTCAAAGAATTGCGGTGGATGATGGGCATTTTACGTTAATTGTGTATACAGATTCGACGCTCAAATGGGCGCTTTCTCTCGCGGAGGATTTTCGGAAAAAAGGAAAATGTACGGAACTTTTGAAGCGGAAGGCGTCGGATGATATCAAAAAGTATGTGGATTATGGAAAGCGCCGTCAGGTCGTGAGTATGCTTTGGCTGCAGGAAGACCACAAGATACGGATGAAAAATCTGGTAACAGAAGCTGAGAAAATCATCCAATTCTAGGTGATGCAAAAGATTATCTACTATTTGAGGATATCTTTTAATGAAGAGAAAAATAAATTGAGGAAGATCATATGAAATATTTGACATTTGCACTGACAAAAGGAAGATTGGCTAATCGAACAATGGAAATGCTGGAAGCCATTGGCATTACCTGCGAGGAAATGAAAGATAAAGATTCCAGAAAATTGATTTTTGTGAATGAGGAGCGAAAGCTGAAGTTTTTTCTGGCGAAGGGGCCGGATGTTCCGACGTATGTGGAATATGGTGCCGCTGATATCGGTGTGGTCGGAAAGGACACGATCGTGGAAGAGGGTCGAAAAGTTCACGAAGTATTGGATCTGGGATTTGGAAAATGTAGAATGTGTGTCTGCGGTTATAAGGACGCGAAAGAGTTGCTTCTGCATCGGGAGCTAATTCGTGTGGCGACCAAGTATCCCAACATTGCGAAAGATTACTTTTATAATAGAAAGCATCAGACGGTGGAAATCATTAAGATGCACGGTTCCATTGAACTGGCTCCGATTGTCGGGCTCTCGGAGGTGATTGTCGATATTGTGGAAACAGGATCGACGCTCAGAGAAAATGGTCTGGAAGTTTTAGAAGAAGTGTGTCCTCTTTCTGCGAGGATGATCGTGAATCCGGTAAGCATGCGGATGGAGAATGACAGGATTAAAGATATCATCACGGAATTAAGAGGGTTGTTATAGGAGGATGCAAATGAAAATTGAGAGATTGAATGCTGATTCCAGGAAAAATCTTCTGGAGGATTTGTTAAAGCGCAGTCCAAATCAGTATGGGCAATACGAAGATCGTGTAAAAGAGATACTGGAGACGGTGAAAGTACAGAAAGACCAGGCGCTCTTTCGATATACCAAAGAATTTGACGGGGCGGAAGTGAATCGCGAAACTATCCGGGTGACGGATGCTGAAATTGAGGAGGCATACAGACAGATCGACCAAGAACTTTTGGCGGTGATTCGAAAGGCGTTGCACAATATTGAATCGTACCATGCAAAACAGATGCAGTACAGTTGGTTTGACAGTAAACCAAACGGGACTCTCCTGGGACAGAAGGTGACGGCCCTGGAGCGGGTTGGTGTCTATGTGCCAGGTGGAAAAGCGGTATATCCGTCCTCCGTACTGATGAACATTATGCCGGCAAAGGTGGCCGGTGTGGATGAGATCATCATGGTTACCCCGCCTGATCGCAATGGCAAAGTGAATCCGACAACACTGGTGGCGGCAAAGGAAGCTGGTGCTGATGTGATCTACAAAGTGGGGGGCGCTCAGGCCATCGGAGCGCTGGCTTATGGAACGGAAAGTATTCCGAAAGTAGATAAAATCGTAGGTCCCGGAAATATTTATGTCGCTCTGGCAAAAAAATCTGTCTATGGACATGTCAGCATTGATTCCATTGCCGGACCCAGTGAGATTCTCGTAATCGCAGATGAGACCGCGAATCCACGTTATGTAGCGGCTGATCTCTTATCTCAGGCGGAACATGACGAACTTGCGTCCGCGATTCTTGTGACTACCAGTGAGGAACTCGCAGGTCAAGTTCTGAAGGAGATTGAAGAATTTTTGCCAAGTCTTTCGCGAAGGGCGATTCTGGAAAGATCTTTGGAAAATTATGGACATATTTTACTTGCGGATACGCTGGAAGATGCGATTGCGATTGCCAATGAGATTGCATCAGAACATCTGGAAATCATAACAGCAGATCCTTATCAGGTAATGACCAAAATTCGTAATGCCGGAGCTATTTTTATTGGGGAATACAGCAGCGAGCCCTTGGGAGATTATTTTGCAGGGCCGAATCATATTTTGCCTACAAACGGAACTGCCAAGTTTTTCTCTCCTCTGTCGGTGGATGATTTCTTAAAAAAATCCAGTGTCATTTCTTATTCGAGAGAAGCGTTGGAGGCGGTTCATCAAGATATCGAGAAATTTGCGGAATCGGAACAATTGACGGCCCATGCAAATTCTGTTCGTGTGCGGTTTGAGTCAAAAGAATAAGTGGAGGTAAGGGTGAAAAGTATGAAAGATAGAACAGGGACATGTACGAGAAAAACAAAAGAGACGGAGATAACGGTAAGTATCAACCTGGACGGACAGGGAGAAAATCGGATTTCAACGGGAGTTGGATTTTTTGATCACATGCTGGATGGATTTGCCCGCCATGGTCTTTTTGATTTACAGGTTGAGGCGAAAGGAGATCTGGAGACAGGTTGCCATCACACGGTAGAAGATACCGGTATCGTGCTGGGAAAGGCGATAGCAGAAGCACTGGGAGAGAAACGGGGAATCAAGCGTTTCGGTCATTTTATTTTGCCGATGGATGAGGCCCTGGCACTCTGCGCGGTGGATCTTTCTGGGCGTCCTTATCTGAACTATCAGGCTGATTTTCATGCAAGCCAGGTTGGGGATCTGGATGCGGAGATGATTCAGGAATTCTTCTATGCGGTATCCTACAGTGCAGCGATGAATATTCATTTAAAAATTCTGGACGGAGAGAATAATCACCATATGGCGGAGGCAATGTTCAAGGCATTTGGGAAAGCGCTGGACGAAGCTACGATGGAGGAGTCCCGTGTGAAAGGAGTATGGTCTACAAAAGGCAGTTTGTAAAGGAGAGGAAAATGGGTTACAGGAAATTAATGCCCTGCATATTTATCTATGAAGGGAAAGCGGTAAAATGGTTCGACGATAGGGAAGTTTTATCAGAAAACGTGGTTGCGCTCGCTCAAAATTACAGTGACCTCGGTGCGGATGAACTGCTTATTTTTGATTTGTCGGATACGGATGAAGATCATGATGAGGCGATTGATTTGATGCGGAAAATCAGTCGCGTGATTGGTGTTCCTATGGTGGCGGGCGGAAATATTAACCGTGAGGAAGATGTAAAAAAAATATTGTATGCCGGAGCAAAGAGAGCCATCTTGAATTTTTCGAGACCGGAAAGTGCAGAGTTGATCGAAGAAGTTTATAAACGATTCGGAAAGGAAAAGATCGCGGTATCTCTGAATGATTTTGATGCCCTTTTTAAACAGCAACATTTAATTGAGGCGCGTTGCTCTGAGATTCTTTTTATGCATCGGCTGGATCTGAATTCTGTGGTGGATGTCACGGAAGTCCCGAGTGTTGTGCTGACGGATACGATGGAGGAGAAAGAGATCTTTAAAATCTTGAAAAGCAAAGGAGTAAAAGGGGTTTCCGGGAAATTTGTGAGTCAGCAAGATTTTGATTTTGGTAAGTTTAAAAGAACGTGTGAAGAGAAGGGAATTCAGATGGATTCTTTTGAAAATTATTTTGAATTTTCAGAGTTTACGCTGAACAGTGATGGGCTGATTCCGGTGATTGTACAGGATTATATGACAAATGCGGTCCTGATGTTGGCTTATATGGACGAGGAAGCTTTTTATCACACGATTAAGTCCGGTAAGATGACCTATTATAGTAGGAGTCGAAAGAAGCAATGGGTCAAAGGGGAAACCTCCGGACATTATCAGTATGTGAAGTATTTATCGGTGGACTGTGATAAGGATACGCTGCTTGCAAAAGTCGAGCAAATCGGAGAGGCTTGTCATACAGGGAATCCAACCTGCTTCTTCCAGACTGTTGCGGGGACGGATTATGATGCGAAAGATCCGTTGAAAGTGTTCGAATCCGTGTATGCAACCATCGCCGACAGAAAAGAGAATCCAAAAGAAGGTTCTTATACGAATTACTTATTTAACAAAGGGATTGATAAGATATTAAAGAAAGTTGGGGAAGAGTGTACGGAGTTGATTGTTGCAGCGAAAAATACGAATCCGGAAGAGATCAAATATGAAATGTCAGATTTTCTTTATCATGCAATGGTATTGATGGTGGAGAGAGGAATCACGTGGGAGGATATTATCCACGAGCTTGCAGAGCGATAGTGCACAGAGAGCTAACCATTTACGGTGTCTGTAAGTGAGACGGGCGATGTCGGTAAAATAGGAATAAAAGAATTTTGGTTTTACAGCTTTTATCATATTTTAACGGACAGCGCCCGTTTTTTAGAAGTTTTGCAGAACACCCGAGATGTCCTCCGGCTGGAGTTGATAAGATATCTGCTGACGAATCACTGCGCTGTCTATGTGTGCTATGGTAGTCTGTTTGTAATCCAATGCCACATAACAGAGAAATAGACAAATGCTGAGGACGATTCGTAGTTTCAGGCTGCTTTTGGGAAGTTCTTCATCTTCCGGATAGAGACTATTGTGGGCAAAGCGATATCTTGGATGAACAGCGGGGATCATTCCATCATCACGATACAGATTTCTGGTTTCATTCAGGAGTTGTCTGCGGCGCGCCTCTGATTCATTCACGTTGACCTCCATTCCCGTTCGTATGCGCAAGTACATAACGATCGTATGTGGATGAACTCTTTACTATATCGTATGCATGTGTAAAGTATGCTATGTTATCAAAATGTTTTCTTTTGAGCGGTATATTATGATTATGAGAGCATACTTTGGATATGTTTTTTGATTGCCTCAAAACTCTCCTGGCTGATATCGTGTTCCATTTTACAGGCGTCTGCGTTCGCCGTTTCCGTGTTGACACCAAGGAAGACCAGCCAGTCAGTTAAAAGCGTATGCTTTTCATATACAGACTCAGCAATTTTTCGTCCGCTTTCTGTAAGTGTAATAAATCCTTCCTGTGAAACTTGAATATATTGATTGTTTCGAAGATTCTTCATGGCAACACTGACGCTTGGTTTGGAAAAAGACATTTCGTTTGCAATATCTATGGAACGAACATTGGAAAGCCGTTTGCCCAGGATTAAAATATTTTCTAAATAATCTTCCACAGACTCTTCTGATTTATGCTTGATATAACTCATAGTTGTTTCTTTTAACGCTCCTGTAAATAATCGTTTGATAGACTGCTTGGAGGCATATCACACGAGGTGTTTTTGGTATGCCTTGATTTAGAGTGCAGTATATATCGTAATCGTATCATTTGCATAGTTTGATTGCAAGTTCGTCTTGCGTTTTCTTTTAGATTTTGTTATGATGAAGAAAAGGCGAGGTGATAAGTTATGGATATACCAGCATTATCCATGTCCATGTCTATGAGCAGGCTGCATCTGGATGTTGGATTTGCAGTGATGGCAGAGGTAATGGACTCTGCAGAGGAGATGGAGATAGCGTTATTGGATATTTTAGAAGCTTCCGTGACGCCGGATCTGGGACAGAATATTGATATACGAGTATAAAGGATCAAAAGCTTTTTCATTCCAGAACTATATATGTAGGAACGGCAATATCGGGTGAATATTATTATTTTGGAAATTCTCTTGACAATCTATATAAAATTATATATGGTAGTTTTGTCAGAGATGTGAGTGAAGAATGCGTTTGAATTGGAGGAATTATTTATGGCAAGGAAGAAAAAAGAAACGCTTACTCTTACGGAACAGTTAAAAGCTGTGGAAAAAGATATTGCAGAACATAAGGACAAGATAAAAGGATTGGAGCAGAAGAAAAAAGAAATTGCCAAGAAGATTACGGAAGAGGAAAAGGATGCTCTGTATAACGCAGTCGTAAATTCCGGTATGGCAGTTCAGGAGTGCATGGAAATGATCAATGAGCACTTGAAAAAGAATACAGAGCTTTCATAAGAAATCTATAAAGATGGAAAAGGCATCGAAAGACACGGGAGTGGATTTGAGATGCCTTTTTTATCTCACCGAATTGAGAACCGTCATTTAAACAGATTCGGGAGAGAGGAGATATGTGTGATATGATTTACAAGTATATATATGGAGAATCCATCGAAACAGGAGCTGTAGTTGAGGCGACCAGAGAGTGTAAACAGGAGGTCTCGGTTATGCAATTTGTCAGGACCGAGGAGGGGATTCGTCTCTCCTGTTGTATGGAGCCGGATGATGTGGTGTATGGTCTGGGGGAACAAGTGCGAGGTATGAACAAACGCGGTTTTACATATATCAGTGACGCCACCGATGACCCCATTCATACAGAGTGTAAGCATTCTCTGTACGGAGGGCATAATTTCCTGATTTTGAACAGGGCGCAGACAGAGAAAGTGGTGGAGAATCGGCCATCGTTTGGGTTGTTTGTGGATACTCCGGGCCGGGTTGTGTTTGACGTCGGGGAGACAAAATACGATCAGTTGACGATTACCACAGATGGAGATTGCGTGGTGTATGTGATTCTAGGGGACAGTCTGAAAGAGATTGCAAAACAGTTCCGTCAGTTGATTGGGCCAAGCTATATTGCACCGAAATGGGCGTTCGGATATCAGCAGTCCCGCTGGGGATATGCTTGCGAGCAGGATATACGAGAGGTGGCGGACAATTATCAGAGATGTGGAATTCCTCTGGATGCCATTTATCTGGATATTGATTATATGGAAAACTATAAAGATTTTACGGTAGATTCGGGACGGTTTCCTGATTTCCAGAGGTTGGTGCATGATATGAAAGAACAGGGGATTCATCTTGTACCAATCATAGACGCTGGCGTCAAAATTGAAAAGGGTTATTCGGTATATGAGGAGGGTGTTCAGGGAAATTATTTCTGCAAAGAAGAAGATGGAAAAGACTTTGTGGGGGCTGTCTGGCCGGGGAAAGTACATTTCCCGGATGTCCTGAATTCCAAGGCAAGGGAATGGTTTGGAAGTAAATATGAATGGCTGATGGAGCAGGGAATTGACGGGTTTTGGAATGATATGAACGAACCAGCGATTTTCTATTCAGAGAATCATCTAAAAACGGTTTTGGAAGAAATATTGTCCATGAAAGATGAGAACATGGATCTTCACGCGTTTTTCCATATGAGAGATCAGGTGGTGGGGTTGTCCAATCATCCGAAAGATTATCAAAGTTTTTATCACGATATGGATGGAAGAAAGGTCCGACATGACAAAGTACATAATCTCTATGGATGTTATATGACAAGGGCTGCAGCGGAGGCTTTTGACAAGATTGCCCCTGATCGCAGGATCTTACTGTTCTCTCGTTCGTCCTATATTGGAATGCATCGCTACGGAGGAATTTGGACCGGAGATAATTCCGCCTGGTGGGGACACTTGCTATTGAGTATTCAACAGATGCCGGCGTTGAATCTGTGCGGAATCCTGTATACAGGGTCTGACATCGGAGGATTTGGGTGTGATACGACGGAAGATCTGATGATGCGCTGGATGGAGTTCGCGATCTTTACTCCACTGATGCGCAATCATGCGGCAGCCGGGACAAGGCTTCAGGAACTCTACCAGTTTGAGGATATAGAAAGTTTTCGCAATATTGTCCGGATTCGTTACGGCTTGCTTCCTTACCTCTACAGTGAATATATGAAGGCGGCTTTTCAAGGCGAGATGTATTTCCGACCGTTGTCATTTGATTACCCTCAAGATTCGCATGCATTTCAGGTGGAAGATCAGCTTATGGTTGGGGAGAGCATTATGATTGCGCCCGTCTATACGCAGAATGCCAGGGGAAGGTACGTATATCTTCCGGAAGAAATGCTGATGGTGCGGATGAAATCTCTGGAAGAGAAATCATGTAGAATCATGGAAAAAGGTCATCATTATTTAGAGATTGCCTTGAATGAAGTTGTATTTTTTGTCCGTAAAAATCATATGTTGCCGCTGGCCATCTTAAATGATTCCGTAAAATCAACTGCAGACGTCGAGACCTCGCAGTATGAGTGGATTGGATACGCGGATGAAGTGGCAGAGTATGTTTTCTATCAAGACGACGGAATTTCCAAAGACTATCCGCCAAGTCGGGAATGGAAAAAAGTGATGTTGACCAAGGAAAGATTGGAGGAAAATATAAATGATGGAGCAGGAAAACTATAAAAAGATAGAAGCTGGAGATGGATTGTGGATCATTGAAGAGCCGATGGTGCGCTGTTTTCTTCTGGTTGGGACAAAGAAGGCGTTGATGATTGACAGCGGTTGCGTGATTACCAATGCGCGGGAGATTGCGGAGACGATTACAGATCTGCCGATCATGCTGGCGAATACGCATGCAGACGGCGATCATGTAAACGGTAACGCACAGTTTGAAGAAATATACATGCATCCGGCAGAGTACGCTTATTATCATCATGCGTATAAGAAAAATGAACAGATCAAGCCACTCTGGGATGGTGATACGATTTCTCTGGGGGACCGGGAGGTCCGTGTCATTTCCAATCCTGGACATACACCAGGCAGCGTTACGTTTCTGGACATAAAAGGACGAAGATTGATCGGCGGTGACAGCATACAGAATGGAAATATCTTTATGTTTAAAGAAGTGCGGGATCTCCTGGCCTATTTGTATAGTCTGGAAAAAGTCAATGGTTTAGCGAAGCAGTTCGACATGGTATATCCATCTCATGCGCAGTGTCCGATTTCAAAAGAGATCATTCCGCGGCTGATAGAAGAGACGCGTCGTATGTTGGAGGGAGAGATAGATGGGACGCCGGATGTATGCAATGGGACGCCGATCCGGGTATTTCCGCTTGGAAGCGCCAATATTCTCTACGATGCAGAAAAGCAGTTTTTTGAGTTTTCTTGATTACAGGTAGTAAGATGTCGGTAACGATGGTATAATCATTTTGAACATGAAGTGTATATCAATGTATAACGGAGAAGGAGGAGAACTATTATGGCAAATGTTTTGATTAGCCCGAACAAGTACGTGCAGGGCGCAGGCGAGATGAAAAAACTGGGCGAATATGCTTCCAAATATGGAAAGAAAGCATTGGTCTTGATTACGGAGTCTGGTTATAAGAGAATTGGCTCCGTGGTGGATGGCAGTTTTGAGAATTCCGGTGTAGAGTATATATATGAATATTTTAACAAAGAATGCAGCAAGTCAGAGATTGAACGTCTACGGAAAATCGCAGGAGAGAAACAGTGTGATGTGATCATCGGTATCGGCGGCGGTAAGATTTTGGATACGGCAAAAGCGACTGCTTATTATGAAAAGGTTCCGGTATTGATCTGCCCTACGATTGCTTCCACGGATGCGCCTTGCAGTGCACTATCTGTTATATACACGGATGAAGGTGTGTTTGAGGAATATCTGTTCCTGCCGGCGAATCCAAATCTGGTTTTGATGGATACGGAGATCATATCCAAGTCTCCGGCGCGGCTGACGGTTTCTGGTATGGGAGATGCCCTGGCTACGTACTATGAGGCTCGTGCGTGTCAGAGAAGTGGCGCGACGTCCTGTGCGGGTGGACAGACCACGCAGGTTGCGATGGCGATCGCAGAACTCTGTCGCAATACGCTTCTGGAGGAAGGAATCAAGGCGAAAGTAGCACTGGAAGCGGGAGCATGTACACCGGCAGTCGAGAAGATCATAGAGGCCAATACGTTGATGTCCGGTATCGGGTTTGAGAGCGCCGGATTGGCAGGCGCGCATGCGATCCACAATGGAATGACGGTACTGGAAGAATGTCACTCCATGTATCATGGGGAAAAGGTGGCGTTCGGCACGATTACGCAGTTGGTGTTGGAAAATGTTTCCGAGGAAGAGCTGGAAGATATCATTCGATTCTGCATTGAGGTTGGTCTGCCCGTTACGATGAAAGAACTCGGTGTGGAAGAATTGACGGATGAGAAGCTGATGGCCGTGGCGAAATTGGCGTGCGCAGAGACGGATACGCTGCACAATATGCCGTTTGAAGTGACGCCGGAGACGGTGGCGGCTGCTATGAAAGCAGCGGATGCATACGGGCATTATTACCTTGGAGAATAGAGGAGAGACTTTGGTAGAATAAAATGGAGGAAAAATGACAGAAGGCGAACGGAAAGAAAGGATCTGTAAAAAAGCAAAAGATCTGGGTGCAAATTTGGTTCGATCCTGTTCCATAAAAAAATGGAGGGAACTGCCGATTCAGGAACCGGAGTTTTGGCCGGAAAATATCTGGCCTTGGAGCAAAAATGTGATTGTGTTGGCGATTCCTTTGTTTGCCCCGATGGTTCAGACGACTCCTTCTATGGTTTATCAGGAACTGTATGATACCAGCAACCGGATATTGGATGGTATTTCGTATCAGCTTGCGAATTATATTGTGTCAGAACTGGGATTTCGCGCGATTTTCTTTCCGCGAGACTGCTATTATAATGTCGAAGTGCTGGTGAATAATCCGAGCGCGGCGTTTTCTCATGTGTTATCGGGGTATTATGCCGGAATTGGAACCATCGGTGACAGCCATAACCTGATTTCAAAAGAATTTGGACCCAGGATGCGGGTAGTGTCGGTGATAACGGACGCTCCGATTTCGGAAGATGAGATGATTTCGGAAAATCTCTGTATTCATTGTGGACAATGTCTGAAAAAATGTCCGATTCAATGCTTTTCAGAGAATGGGAATGACGTCTATCACATGGATAAGGTGGCTTGTACAAAACATCATGTGGAGATCAAGAATCAGCATCATTGGCCTTGTGGCGTGTGCATCGGCGTGTGTCCAGTTGGTGAGGATATGAAAGCGTATCGGGGGGAAATGCCTGTCACACAGGAAGGCATCCTGCATTGCCAGAGTTATGGATCTTGATAAAAATGTAAAGTAGTACATACTGGAATAGGAGATCTTAGTATGATTGAAGTAAAAAGAAAAGAAAAAAAGATAGCGGGTGTTTCGGCGATGGAAAGTTCCATTGATCAGGCGAAGCTGATCTCGCGGCTGGAAAAACCAACTGGGAAAGTAGATGTCGTGATTGACACAGATACATACAACGAGATTGACGATCAATTTGCGCTGGCATATCTGATCAAATCGGATGACAAACTGAATTTAAAAGCGATTTATGCGGCTCCATTTTCCAACCATAAGTCCTCGGGTCCGGCGGACGGAATGGAGAAAAGTTATCAGGAAATCATGAATGTCCTGACATTGATGGAAAGAGAAGATCTCAAAGAGATCGTTTTTAGAGGATCAGAATCTTATATGCCTTCTGAGACGGAACCTGTTTTGTCGGATGCGGCAAAGGATCTGGCAAATCGAGCGATGCAGTATACGCAGGAGCAACCATTGTACGTGATTGCGATTGGAGCGATTACCAATGTATCCTCGGCGATTTTGCTTGAGCCGGAAATAAAGAATCGAATCGTCTTGATCTGGCTTGGCGGGCATGCGCTACACTGGCCGCATACCCGGGAATTTAACATGTATCAGGATGTAGCTGGGGCGCGGATTGTGTTTGGATGTGGAGTGCCGCTTGTACAATTGCCCTGTAAAGGTGTGGTGTCTGCGTTCACTACCAGCGGTCCGGAGTTGGAATATCATCTGCGTGGAAAGAACAAACTTTGTGATTACCTGATTGATGTGACAACCCGGGAGGCGATGAAAGCTTACGGCGGTTCTACATGGACGAGGCCGATCTGGGACGTCACGGCTGTCGCCTGGCTGCTGGAGGGAGATTTTATGGAAGATTGTCTGATTCATAGTCCGATCCCGGAATACGATGATCGGTATGCGCTTGATAACACCAGACACTTTATCCGATATGTCTATTACATCAAACGGGATAATCTGTTCGCAGACTTGTTCCGTAAACTTGCAAAGTAGCTACTTTTTGGGATTCGTATTTTTAAATTACATCATTTTCCTCTTGAAAACAAACGTTAGTTCTGATAGAATAAATAACAGAACAAATGTTTGTTGTTTGGGAGGATTTTTTATGATGCAAAAATGTGCTGTTTACATTGCGATTGATTTGAAATCATTCTATGCTTCTGTGGAATGCGTGGAGAGAGGACTTGATCCGATGACCACGAATCTGGTGGTTGCGGATGTAAGCCGTACAGAGAAGACGATTTGTCTGGCGGTCTCCCCTTCTTTGAAGGCTTACGGAATCTCAGGGAGAGCGAGACTGTTTGAGGTTATACAGAGAGTAAAGGAAGTGAATGTAAAAAGGCAGGAGGGGGCCTCTGGGCATCGTCTGGAAGGCGCTTCTTGGGATGAGATGGAATTGAAAGCTTCACCGGAGAAGGCGCTTGATTATATTGTAGCGCCTCCGAGAATGGCGCATTATATAGAATACAGTAAAAAGATCTATGAAATCTATTTAAAATATGTGGCGCCGGAGGACTGTCATGTGTATTCCATTGATGAAATCATGATAGATGTCACACAGTATCTACGGTTGTATGGTTTATCCGCTCGTGAACTGGCCGGCCGTATCATAGAGGATATTCGTCTTACAACGGGAATTACGGCTACGGCGGGAATCGGCACAAACCTTTATCTGAGTAAGGTGGCCATGGATATTGTTGCAAAGCACATTCCGCCAGATAAAAACGGAGCGAGGATTGCTGAGCTGACGGAGATGAGCTATCGTCGAATCTTGTGGACACACCGACCAATCACGGATTTCTGGCGTGTAGGCAGTGGATATGCGAAACGGCTGGCGGAACATGGCCTTTTTACGATGGGAGATGTGGCGCGTTGTTCGATTGGAAAGCCTGACGAATATCATAATGAGGAGCTGCTTTACAAATTGTTTGGTGTGAATGCGGAATTGTTGATTGATCATGCCTGGGGATGGGAACCGTGTACCATGGCGGATATCAAAGCGTACAAGCCTGAAACGAATAGCATGAGTTCCGGGCAGGTTCTGGCTTTTCCCTATACGACGGAAAAGGCGAAGCTGGTGGTGAGGGAGATGGCGGAACAGTTGGCGTTGGAGCTGGTAGATCGGGGATTGGTGACGGATCAGATTACGCTGACGATAGGATATGATAATCGAAACGCTGTGAAACACTCTCATGGCACAACGAATCTCAAAAGACAGACTTCCTCAACGGCTTGCATTGTGGATGCAACGCTGGAGTTGTATGACCGTATCATTCGTGAAGGGTATCTGGTGCGAAGAGTGATGATCGGTGCAAATCATGTGATAAAGGAAGCGTCTGCAGTGGAGGCACCTGTTTTTGAACAGCTTTGCTTATTTACGGATTACAATGCCCTCGGGAGCCAGAGAGAGAAAGAACGTATTAGACTGCAGCGGGAGAAAAAGCTACAGAAGGCTGTCCTCAGTATCAAAAAGGATTATGGAAAAAATGCCATTTTGAAAGGAACGAGTCTGTTGGAAGGTGCGACCGCAAAGGAGAGAAATCAGCAGATTGGAGGACACAAAGCATGAGAAAAGGGAAAAAGAAATTCATGAATCCTGAGGAGATGCACAAATATGATGATATCCTGATGTTACCGCATCATGTATCTAGAGTGCATCCACAGATGGAAGTGAGAGACAGGGCGGCGCAATTTGCACCTTTTGCGGCATTGGCTGGACATAGTGCGGCCATAGAGGAATCTGCCCGGTTGACAGATGCAAGAAGAGAGTTGGATGAGAACTGCCAGGAAATACTAAATAGGAAGCTGCAGACGATCCAGAAACAGATATCCGCAGAACCTATGCTTACGGTCACCTACTTTGTGCCGGACTCCAAGAAGACAGGCGGGAGTTATGTCACTGTCACCGAAAGAGTGAAAAAGATCGACGCATACGAACGCACGATGGTCCTGGCGGACAAAACCAAAATCTTGCTGGAGGATGTGATAGAGATTGAATTGGAAGAGGACGAAACAGGTAGGAATGCGGAAACATTTGCTTCTTTTTGTTCCTAATTCTGGTGTCGGTATTCCTTGGGAGAACAATGATATTTTTCCCGAAATTTCCGATAAAAATAACTACTGTTGTCGTATCCAATGGCGTCCATCACTGCATTCACCGTAAGTGGAGTCTGTTTCAGTAAGTAAGCAGCTTGCTGGAGCTTTCGCTGTTGCAAAAGTTCTTTGAAGTTGTATCCGGTATGTTTTTTCAGCAGGCGACTGATATAGTAAGGTTCCTGATGGAGTTCGCCGGCAATTTCTGCGAGCGTTCCGTTTCGAAAATGCGTCTCAATATATTTTAAAACGGCAAAGCCCATCGACTGTTCATATTGGTTGGGGACATTTTGATTGATGGCCTCGGTAAATGTGGAAAGATTCATGAACAGAAGTCCCATTGTGGTCTGATTGATGGTATTGATTCCTGATTTTTTTTCTGTGAGCGTCCAGATCATATTTTCAATCAGATTTTGAACCGGCAGAATGTCTTTTGCCTGGAAGTGCAGATAATTGGTCAGCGAAGTATCCTGCGAAAGGGTGGAGATCAAGAAGTCTCGCAGAACATTTTCCTCTTCAATCATGTCGAAGGTTTGGTTAAAGAATTCCGGGAGAATAAAGAAGTTTACTGCAATATCCGTCTCTTTGGCGGGCTCTATCTCTTGCGTTGCATTTTGATTCAGAAATAGTAAATCTCCCTCTTTCAGAATGATTTTATCCACATCATTGATGATGTGGACGGTGCTTCCACTGCACATGTATACCATTTCTACATAATTGTGTCGATGTTTTGGAAAGTGTGCAAATCTTGTGTGAGGACGGATCTCGATTAATTTTCCTTTGGAGATCAGAAACTGACTGTCCACGATAAACTCTTTTTTGTCCGTGTACAGATCTTTCTGGATATCCAGATATCCATCCAGAATCTTCTGCTCTTCATCGGTTACCATCCGTAATTTTTCTAATAGTCTCTGGTCCATCAGACTCCTCCTTGTTTCCTTTCTATTTTAACCTACCAGAGAGGTTTCTGTCTACAATGATTCAGAATGAAATTGCAAATAAGGTCCTATTTTTTTGGATATAACGACCTGTTTTTTTCAAAAAATTGGCATTAGAATCAAGACAGAAGATTGTACAGGGAGAAAAAATAGAGAGGAGAAACCGTGATGCAGACATATTATCTTGCAGTGGATATCGGTGCTTCCAGCGGCCGACATATCCTTGGCCGTCTTCAGGATGGGAAGATGGTGCTTGAGGAGATCTATCGGTTTGAAAATGGGATGGTCCATCGGGATGGAAAAAAGTTGTGGGATGTGGAACATCTTTTTGCCGAAATTGTCAATGGAATGAAACAATGTAAGGAACAGAATAAGATTCCAGTCAGTATGGCAATTGATACCTGGGCGTTGGATTACGTGTTGCTGGATGAAAAGGATGAGGTGCTCGGCGATACTTATGGCTACAGGGATAGTCGAACAGCGGGAATGGAAAAAGAGTTATTTAGAGTCATTCCGGAGAAGGAATTGTATTACAGGACGGGTATCCAGAAACAAACATTTAATACCATTTATCAGTTGATGACGGTGAAGAAAAGAACACCGGAACTTCTGGAGAAAGCGAAAACATTTCTGATGCTGCCGGATTATTTTCAGTTTCGGTTGACGGGCAACAAGGTATCGGATTATACGAATGGTACTTCCACACAACTGGTACATCCTGTGACCAAGCAGTGGGATGATGAATTGCTGGATATGCTGGGATATCCGAAAGAAATCTTTCTTCCGTTGTCTATGCCAGGGACGGTAGTTGGAACTCTTACACAGGAGATTCAAGAAAAAGTGGGATATGATTTGACCGTGGTCTTATGTGCCAGCCATGATACTGCCTCAGCGGTGATGGCAGTTCCGGTGCCCAAGGGTCGAGGGCTTTATATCAGTTCAGGAACCTGGTCTTTGATGGGAACAGAAGTGGAGGAAGCAATCTGTACGGAGGAGAGCCGGCTGGCGAATTTCACCAATGAAGGTGGGTATGAATACCGGTTCCGCTATTTAAAAAACATCATGGGACTCTGGCTCATCCAATCGGTAAGGCATGAGTTGAAAGATGCGTATTCTTTTGCAGAACTTTGTGATATGGCGGAGCAATATGAGGACTTTCCGTCCAGAATTGACGTGAATGACGATGTTTTTCTGGCACCGGACAGTATGATTCGTGCCATTCAGGACTATTGTAAGCGGACAGAGCAGAAAGTGCCGGAAGAGATTGGCGAACTCTGTGCGGTCATCTACCATAGTCTAGCAAAATGTTATGGAAAGACTGCGCAAGAGATCGAAGAAAATACACATCAGGAGTATGACTGTATTTATATTATTGGAGGCGGATCGAACGCGGCATACTTGAATCAGCTTACGGCAGACGCGTCCGGGAAAAAGGTCTATGCGGGACCTGCGGAGGCGACTGCAATTGGAAATTTGATTGCGCAGATGATGAAGCAGGGGGAAATGAAGAGTCTGGAAGAGGCACGGAAATGTGTGGCAGAGTCCTTTGAACTGCAGGAGTTTGAACCAAAAAGAAGAATATAAAAGAAAAGGAGAATGAAGATGACAACACAGGAGAGATTTGAATCAGCAAAAGAGATTTATGCGGGAATCGGTGTCGACGCGCAGGCGGCCATCGAGCAATTGGTGAGGATTCCAATTTCCATGCACTGTTGGCAGGGAGACGATTTAATTGGATTCGACGGAGCAGGGTCTTTGTCAGGGGGAATTCAGACGACGGGGAACTATCCGGGAAAGGCGAGAACGCCGGATGAATTGATGGCGGACATGGATAAAGTGTTGAGCTTTGTGGCGGGAAAACATAAGCTGAATCTGCATGCCAGTTATGCGATTTTTGAAAATGGAGAGCATGTAGATCGTGATGCGATTGAACCAAAACATTTTGCAAAATGGGTGGAGTTTGCAAAAGAGCGCGGTATGGGAATCGACTTCAATCCGACGGTGTTTTCTCATGATATGCTCAGAGATAATCTGTCTCTGTCCCATCCAGATCAGGAAGTGAGAGACTTCTGGATTCGTCATTGTCAAGCCTGCATCCGGATTTCAGAGTATTTTGCCACTGAGCTGGGTCAGCCGTGCGTGATGAATATTTGGATACCGGACGGTTACAAAGACATTCCGGCCGATCGGACAGCTCCGAGAGCCAGGATGAAAGATTCCCTGGATCAAATTCTGAGTATTCCGTATGATAAGGAAAAGGTTCTGGTATCACTGGAGTCAAAGGTATTCGGGATTGGTGTAGAATCCTATACGGTAGGTTCTTCAGAATTCACCGTAAATTACGCGATGCAGAAAGGCATTCTTCCGTTGATGGACAACGGACACTATCATCCGACAGAAATGGTGTCGGATAAGATTCCGTCTCTGCTACTGTTTTTTGATCAAATTGCATTGCATGTCACGCGTCCGGTGCGCTGGGATTCGGACCATGTAGTTCTCTTTGACGATGAGATCAGAGAGATTGCCAAAGAAATCGTGAGAAATGACGCGCTTGATCGGGTGAAAATAGGATTAGACTTCTTCGATGCAAGTATCAACCGTGTTTCCGCCTGGACGGTGGGCATGCGCAATTTCCAGAAGGCGCTTTTGTATGCGCTGCTTACGCCGAACAAAGATCTGGCAAAGCTTCAGGATGAGAACCGTTTGACGGAAGTCATGATGCTTCAGGAAGAGTTAAAAACATATCCGTTCGGGGATGTCTGGGATTATTTCTGTGAGAGCAACGGTGTTCTAATCCGTGAAAACTGGTATCGGGAAGTGGCGGAATATGAGAAAGAGGTGTTGAGCAAACGCGGATAAGAATCGGGTTTTGGGTGATTGCGAAACTCTAAACAGTGAGAATATTCCGACCGTATATTCCGTTCAAATTTATTGGTTTCGTAATTACCTAAAATGGTTCGGGTGTCAAAAGCTACTTTTTCAGAGTGTACTTGACAAATTGCACAAAACGTATTCTTCATTGTTCCAAGCTACGGATCTAAGTGCTTCTAAAATGTTCTGATGTAAATGATGAAAAAGGGACGCAACCGCCCTCAATGCGCCATCCATGGCGCAGATCGGGCTTTCGTCGACATCCGTGTCGCCGAATTGCTGTAACTCGGCAGAACATTTAAGAAGCACTAAGGTCCTACGCAGTCACAATTCCGAACACATTTTGCGCAATTTGCTGGATATACTTTGAAAAAGCCTCTTTTAACACCTGAATCCTAAATAGTTTTCTGCAAACAAAGGAGAAGGAGAAATGTCGTATCAAAAAACAGATTTTGGAAAAATAAAGAGTGGAGAAAATGCTTCGTTGTATACATTTGAGAATGATTCGGGGATGCAGATAAAGGTTACGGATCTGGGCGCTACTCTGGTGTCAATCGTTGTAAAGAACAAAGAGGGACGTAGGATAGATGTTGTTCAGGGCTATGACAGTGCATCGGAATATGAAGCGGGCATCGTGTTTATGGGAGCGGTAATTGGCAGATGTACAAACCGGATTGGAGGAGCTGCTTTTGAACTGAATGGGAAAAATTATGAGCTCTGCAAAAATGATAACGGCAACAATCTCCACAGTGGACCGGATCTGTATACGAAACGGATTTGGAAGGTAGAGAAGACAGAGGGGAATTCCATTACATTTTCTCTGTTCAGCCCACATATGGACCAGGGATATCCGGGCAATGTGACTATTTATGTAACGTATACATTGACGGAAGAGAATGAAGTAGAGATCTGTTATCAGGCGACCCCGGATATGGATACGCTGTTGAATATGACGAATCACAGTTACTTTAATCTGGACGGGCACGATGCCGGAGAGATACTCGGACAGAAGGTGTGGATTGACGCGGACGCTTATACAGAGGCAGACGCGGAATCAATTCCTACCGGAGTATTGACTCAAGTAGAAGATACGCCGATGGATTTCCGTACGCCAAAAGCAATCGGGCAGGAGATAGAAGCGGATTATGAGGCATTGACGTTCGGACAGGGATATGATCATAATTATGTGTTGAATGGAGAAGGGTTCCGTAAAGTGGCGAGCCTGGAATCTGATCGGAGTGGGATTCAGATGATCGTGTATACGGACTGTCCTGGATTGCAGCTTTACACAGCGAATTTTCTGGACAATGAATCGGGAAAAAATGGCGCACTCTATCAAAGGCGCAGTTCGGCCTGCTTTGAAACGCAGTTCTTTCCGGATGCAATACATCATGAGAATTTCGAAGGCCCGGTCTGCAAAGCCGGGGAAACATACTTTCGGAGAACAAGGTGTCGGTTTGTGAAAGTCTGAATCTTTCTGGGAAATCCACCAAAAAGCACCGGATAGTTCCTGCAAAAAGATCTGTCCGGTGCTCCAATTCATATGCCATTAAATAATCTTATTAATATTCCCAACCTTCTCCAGTTCAGCCAAAGCCTCTTCCTTGCTGACGCCTTTTACCTGCATGATCAGAGCCGGCTTGATACTGTAGTCACATTCCGCCAATAGTTCGCGCGCTCTTTCCATCGTGCAATCCGTTGCCTGTGTCATAATATAAGCCAGTCGGGTCCTCATTTTATCACTCACCGGCGGAACATTGATCATCAGATTTTGGTACACATGTCCAAGCTGTGCCATAACAACAGTCGTGATTATGTTCAGGACCATTTTCTGGCAGGTTCCGGCTTTTAATCTGGTAGAGCCGGAAACCACTTCCGGGCCAGGAGTCGGATCCATCAGATAATCACAGTATGGAGCCAGCGCCGCGCCTTTGTTATTTACCAAACCTGCACAACGAATTCCATTTTCTTTACACCATTTCAAAGCGCCGATCACATATGGAGTTCTTCCGGAAGCGCTGAGTCCGATTACAAAATCTTTTGTGTTAACATTGTGTTTCTGAAGATCAATCGGTCCGTTTTCTTCGCTGTCTTCTGCGCTGCCGTCCGTCTTCATAATATCTCCTGGATCTCCCGCGACAATCGGAATAAGCTCTATGCCGGTTCCAAATGTATAGGTAGCGGCAGTTTCCATCGCATCCAATGAGCCTAAGAATCCAGAATGAGCAGCCCCGATAAAGATCAGCCTTCCGCCGTTCTGAATCTTTTCTTTCACTTCCTCAATTACCTGGTTTACTACCGGAAGCACCTCTTTTACTGCATCGGCACAGTTTTCGTCTTCCCGGTTCATCAAAGCCGTTGCTTCTGCAACCGTCATATGAGGCAAATTCATAGACGCCTGATTGCGTACTTCCGTAGAGAGGGACAATAACTTATCTTTCATACTTCAACACCTGCCGCGGCACAGACAAAAACTCCTGTAAACTACAGCACAGTCTCCGCCGCTTCCTCTTTCTTAAAAATTTTAGGTAAATAGACTACCGTTGTCTTTACTATATAACACCTTTGAAATAACTTTCAACAACTCTCGTTCATTTTGAAAGTTCTTACATTTTATTGTGCTCTTTTACTTGTTTTGCACAGATTTCCATGGCTGCCTTTTTTCAACTTAACCAAAAATCACAAAATACTTTCCACAATTATCTGCTAAATCTGGTCACTCATAGTATAATGTACTTGGCTGTTATAATAAGCATGATAAAACAGAAAAATAAATAGCATAATTGTAAATCAAACAAAAAATTTCGTATCTGAACAATTTACAGATGAGGCTGTCTATGCAATACAAACAACACAAACAGGATATTCTTTCTATATTAAAAATAAACTATAACAACTTTACTTCTGTGGAAAAGAGCATTGCCGATTTCTTTTTGACCAATCAGCACTCCATGGATTTTTCATCCAAAAATATTGCCGGGAAATTATATACTTCCGAAGCATCCCTGTCCCGATTCGCACAAAAATGCGGGTTTCAGGGTTATCGTCAATTTATTTATGTTTACCAGGAAGAATTCAGTCAGATCAATCAGCGGAAGTTGGAGGACAACACAGAACTCATCCTAAATACGTATCAGGAACTTTTAAACGAGTCTTATGTTCTGATCAATGAAGAACAAATCAAACGTGTTGCGAAACTAATTTCTGAAAAGAAGAAGATTTATATACACGGAAAAGGATTTTCCGGAGTTGCCGCAGAAGAATTTATGCTGCGCCTGGTCTGCGTCGGGATTCAAGCCCAATGCATCACCGACAGCCATCTTATGGCAATGAATTTCGCATTGATCGACTCTGACAGCCTTGTGATTGGAATTACCGTCAGCGGAAAAGCGAATGAAATACTCTATACCTTGAAAAAAGCCAAGATCCAAGGCGCCTCTACGGTCGTGATCAGCTCCACACATATAAAGAAGTGGGATGCATTCTGCGATGAAATCCTTCTGATACCGACAAAGGAGAAACTGACACTAGGCAAGCAAATATCACCGCAATTTCCGATTTTGGTATTGCTCGATATTTTATACAGCAACATTTTACAGTATGACCAGCACGTGCAAAGTGGATTCCCCGAATTTCTCTATGCAGAGCTGATGGATGAAATTCCGGATTATTAGATCCATGAATAGACAATTGTGGAATGTATGAGGATACTGTCGAATAAATTTCAATGAATAGTGAAAAATATTCTATGTTTTGTTTTTCCCTGCTTCGATATACTGACTTTATCAATGAAACGCAGAATAAGCGTGTAAATGAAGGGAGAAATGTAATATGAAAATGAAAAAGAAACTGATTTCCTTAACGCTGACGGCTATGTTGGGTCTCTCGCTTGTTGCCTGCGGAGGCGGCGGTTCCACATCCTCTGACAGTGGTTCCGGTGATGCAGGCGATTCCGGCAGCGCATCCTCAGACGTAGCGAACAAGGACAAGCCGCTGGTTTGGTTTAATCGTCAGCCATCCAACAGCTCCACAGGAGAACTCGATATGGCGGCATTGAGCTTCAATGACAATACATATTATGTAGGATTTGATGCGA
>JAAVXR010000045.1 GCA_022790755.1 Hespellia sp.
AGAAAAAGTGGTATCAATCAAGCGTGTTACCAAGGTCGTAAAAGGTGGTCGTAACATGAGATTCACAGCTTTAGTAGTTGTTGGCGATGGTAAGGGCCATGTTGGTGCAGGTTTAGGAAAGGCTACCGAAATTCCGGAAGCGATCCGCAAAGGAAAAGAAGATGCAGCAAAAAATATGATTACTGTAGCACTGGATGAAAATGAAAGTGTTACACATGATATTATCGGAAAATTTGGAGGAGCTTCCGTATTATTAAAGAAAGCTCCGGATGGTACTGGAGTGATCGCAGGTGGTCCGGCCCGTGCAGTGATAGAGATGGCTGGCATCAAGAATATCCGTACGAAATCTTTGGGCTCTAACAATAAACAGAACGTAGTTCTTGCTACAATCGAAGGGCTGAAAGAAATCAAAACTCCGGAAGAAGTGGCAAGGCTCCGCGGCAAATCCGTGGAAGAGATCGTAGGCCAGTAAGATAGAGCTTTGCTCTATCGCATAAGAAGATAGAGCTTTGCTCTATCGCATAAAAAGGTAGAGCTTGCTCTACTGCATAAGAAGGTAGAGTTTATGATCTATCGCATAAGGAGGTAAAATCAAATGGCAGATTTAAAAGTTACATTGGTAAAGTCTACAATCGGTGCAGTGCCAAAACACAGAAAAACTGTGGAAGCTCTTGGACTTAAGAAACTGAATAAGACGGTAGTGTTACCGGATAATGCAGCGACAAGAGGTATGGTACAGCAGGTTAGACATTTGGTAAAAGTAGAAGAAGCATAGAGAAGGAGGAACGAGTATGGATTTATCAAACTTGAGACCGGCAGACGGTTCAAAGCAGAGTGATAATTTCAGAAGAGGCCGTGGACATGGTTCTGGAAACGGAAAAACGGCTGGCAAAGGCCACAAAGGCCAGAAGGCACGTTCTGGAGCTCCGAGACCGGGCTTTGAAGGTGGGCAGATGCCTTTATACAGAAGAATACCGAAGAAAGGATTCAAATGCAGAAATTCCAAAGAAATCATCGGAATCAATCTGAGTGCATTGGAAGCATTTGAGGATGGAACGGTTATTTCTGTTGATTCCTTAATAGAAAGCGGAATCGTAAAGAATCCAAAAGATGGTGTAAAAATTCTTGGAAATGGAGAGTTAACTAAGAAGCTTACTGTTCAGGCTAATGCGTTCAGCGCAAAAGCAGTAGAAAAGATTGAGGCCCTTGGTGGAAAAGCAGAGGTGATTTAATGCTACAGACGATTCGTAAAGCATTTCAACTCGAAGATATCAGAAAAAGGCTTTACTATACGTTTTTTATGTTGGTTGTAGTGAGACTTGGCTCGCAGTTGCCGACGCCAGGTGTAAATCCATCTTATATCAGGAACTTTTTTGAGAGTCAAACCGGTGATGCATTTAATTTCTTTGATGCATTTACCGGTGGTTCCTTTACTTCAATGTCAGTTTTTGCTCTGAGTATTACGCCTTATATCACCTCCTCCATCATTATGCAGTTGCTCACAATAGCAATTCCGAAGTTGGAAGAAATGCAGAAAGAAGGAGAAGACGGCAGAAAAAAAATCATGGCCATGACCCGTTATGTGACGGTGGCTCTAGCACTATTTGAATCGACGGCTATGGCTGTTGGGTTTGGTCGTCAGGGACTGTTGATCGAATATAATTTTGTGAATGCGGCGATTGTTGTACTTACTCTGACAGCAGGATCGGCTTTTCTGATGTGGGTCGGTGAGCGGATTACAGAAAATGGAGTTGGAAATGGTATTTCGATTGTTCTTCTGATTAACATTGTTTCCCGGATGCCAGATGATTTCCTGAAGCTGTACGAACAGTTTATCAAGGGGAAATCAGTTGCGAAGGGCGGTGTTGCGGCGCTGATTATTCTTGCGGTGATTCTTGCAGTGGTTGTTTTTGTAATCATTCTTCAGGATGGAGAACGTAGGATTCCAGTACAGTATTCTCAGAAAATCCAGGGAAGAAAGACGTACGGTGGACAGTCTTCTCATCTTCCAGTAAAAGTGAATACGGCAGGAGTGATTCCGGTAATTTTTGCGTCTTCTTTGATGCAGATGCCGGTTGTAGTCGCAAGCTTTCTTGGAAAAGGAAATGGCGCTGGTATCGGGAGTCAGATACTGCGTGGAATGAGCTCAAGCAACTGGTGTGATCCAGAGGAACCGATTTATTCTCTGGGATTGATTATTTATATTTTGTTGACAATATTTTTTGCATACTTTTATACGTCAATCACCTTTAATCCGTTGGAACTGGCAAATGATATGAAAAAAAGAGGTGGTTTTATTCCTGGGATTCGTCCAGGAAAGCCTACCGTTGAATATCTACAGAAGATTTTGAACTATATTATCTTCATTGGAGCCTGTGGGTTGGTGATTGTTCAGGTGATTCCGTTCTTCTTTAATGGTGTGTTTGGGGCGAACGTATCGTTTGGCGGAACTTCTCTGATTATTATTGTAGGCGTTGTATTAGAGACGATTAAACAAATTGAATCTCAGATGCTTGTAAGGAATTATACAGGTTTCTTGAATAGCAAATGATCAGTACCAATGCAGTAATTTACTGCACTGAGATTCAGGCATGAATGAAACGCATTTAGCTCGATGTTTTTTATCTTGTAATGAAAGGATAGAATGCTTCGAGTTAATGTGTTATATGGAGGAAACAGATATGAAGATTATTATGCTGGGAGCGCCCGGAGCTGGAAAAGGAACTCAGGCAAAAAAGATTGCTGGTAAATATGGCATTCCTCATATTTCAACCGGAGATATTTTTCGCGCAAATATTAAAAATGGAACCGAACTTGGGAAAAAAGCAAAAACATATATGGATCAAGGGCTTTTGGTTCCGGATGAATTGGTGGTTGACCTCGTCGTTGACCGTGTAAACCAGGAGGATTGTACAAAAGGTTATGTTCTGGATGGTTTTCCACGAACAATTCCGCAGGCAGAAGCGCTGGATAAGGCTTTGGCAGATGTTGATCAGAAGATTGATTATGCAATCAATGTTGAAGTTCCAGATGAAAATATCGTGAATAGAATGTCTGGAAGACGCGCATGCGTGAGTTGCGGGGCAACGTACCATTTGGTATATGCACCGACAAAAGAAGAAGGCATTTGTGATAATTGTCAAGGAAGTCTGATCCTCCGGGATGATGATAAACCAGAAACAGTAAAGAAGCGTTTGAATGTCTATCATGAACAGACACAGCCGTTGATTGATTATTATACAAAAGCTGGAGTTCTGGTGGAAGTGGACGGAACCATTGATATTGATGATGTCTTTGCCGCAATCGTAAAAGTTCTGGAGGAAGCATAAATTGATAGAGACCGGAATGTTGGCACGATCAAAGGCAGGACATGACAAAGGTCAGGTTTTTGTAATTATAGCTATCGAAGATGATTACGTATTTCTGGCAGACGGAAAGAACAGACCCGTCTGCCGACCCAAAAGGAAGAAGATAAAACACATACAGATGATTCACAGGAGTTGTGATGCTGAACCTGTAGATGATGTTGCGATTCGAAAAGTGATTCAGGATTATATTAAGTAAGAATATGCAGGGGTGCTTTACCGTGCATCAGGAAACAGCAAAGACGATTTAGGAGGATTTGGGATGTCAAAAGCTGATGTAATTGAGATTGAGGGAACCGTAGTAGAGAAATTGCCGAATGCAATGTTTCAGGTGGAATTGGAAAATGGCCATCAGGTGCTGGCGCATATCAGCGGCAAACTTCGTATGAATTTTATAAAAATCTTACCAGGAGATAAAGTTACCCTGGAATTGTCCCCATATGATCTTTCAAAGGGTAGAATTATTTGGAGAGACAAATAAAAACGCTTGACTTCCTATATATGTAAATGCTATAATGATATGCAGACTGTTTAGGGGAAGGTGTGCCCAAAAGCAGATGTAACAAAATAAGCAAAGGATGGAAGGAGGTTTTGACATGAAGGTTCGATCATCAGTGAAACCTATTTGCGAAAAATGCAAAGTCATAAAAAGAAAAGGAAGCGTCAGAATTATCTGCGAAAATCCAAAACATAAACAAAGACAGGGATGACACACTTAACGAAAGCAAGCCGAAGGCGCAGCTTGAGTTCTAGTGTGTCACCCGTTCGACGAACGTAGAGAGTCGAACTACCTCACAAGCCGAAGGCGCAGCTTGAGTTCTAGTGTGTCACCCGTTCGACGAACGCAGAGAGTCGAACTACCTTGTTATTTGTTTATATCAAATTAGGCGGCTGATAGTTGACACGCCAGGAGGTGTGGAGACTATTTAATATATATTGTGAGCCAGTGTGCTTCAATGTATATTGCTTATAATACCGGCCTGAAATGTCGATCGCATACCATCGGCAGCCGGAAAGGGCGTGCTTCGAGAGAGGTATATGCCTGGGAATTTTGAGTGTCTATACATGCGTTTATGTGGGAAATATCTATTAAAAAGGATTCATAAATGCAATGGGAAAGTGTGTCCGAAAGAAAGCAAATGCAGAAAGAAAAGCACCGTTAGCACTAAACTCGAAAAAACCTCGTTAAGTGCTAAGGTGAACTTTCGCACTAGACTCGAAAGGACCTCGCCAAGTGCTCAATGTTCCCCAATTAGGGACAATATGAAAATTTAGAAAGTGGAGGAAAAACACATGGCTCGTATTGCAGGTGTAGACTTACCAAGAGACAAGCGTGTAGAGATTGGATTGACTTATATTTACGGGATCGGAAGAGCAAGTGCTACCCGTATTCTCGCAGATGCAGGGGTAAATCCAGATATACGTGTGAGAGACTTAACCAGCGAAGACGTGAAGAAAATCAGTGCAGTGATTGATGAGACTCAGATGGTAGAAGGTGATCTCAGAAGAGAGATTCAGCTGAACATCAAGCGTCTGAAAGAAATTGGATGTTATCGTGGAATTCGTCACAGAAAAGGCCTTCCGGTGCGTGGTCAGAAAACAAAGACGAATGCCAGAACATGCAAAGGTCCAAAGAGAACCGTAGCAAATAAGAAAAAGTGAGCACTTAGCGAAAGCAAGCTAAAAGAAGCTGCTTAGGCTCGGTGTGGACAACAAAAGAAATTTAGCAAAAAAAGGAAAAAGAAAAACAGAAAGTAGGTTAGTTTAAATGGCAAAGAAAGTTACCAAAAAAGTGACAAAAAAGCGTGTCAAGAAAAACGTTGAACACGGACAGGCACATATCCAGTCATCATTTAACAACACGATTGTAACATTGACGGATAACCAGGGAAATGCTCTTTCATGGGCAAGTGCCGGTGGTCTGGGATTTAGAGGTTCAAGGAAATCTACTCCATATGCGGCGCAGATGGCGGCTGAGACAGCAGCTAAAGCAGCATTGATACATGGTCTGAAAACAGTAGATGTTTTTGTAAAGGGTCCTGGTTCAGGAAGAGAGGCAGCAATCCGTGCACTTCAGGCATGTGGTATTGATGTAACAAGTATCAGAGACGTAACTCCGGTACCGCATAACGGATGTCGCCCGCCAAAACGTAGAAGAGTGTAGTGTAAGGAGGTAAGAACATGGCAGTAAATAGAGTTCCGGTTCTTAAAAGATGCCGTTCATTAGGTTTGGACCCAATCTATTTAGGAATTAGTAAAAAATCAAACAGACAGTTAAAAAGATCGAATCGTAAAATGAGCGAATATGGTCTTCAGTTACGTGAGAAACAGAAAGCAAAATTCATCTATGGCGTTCTGGAGAAACCATTTAGAAACTACTATGCAAAAGCAAAACGCATGGAAGGGATGACTGGTGAGAATCTGATGATCCTCCTTGAGTCCAGACTGGATAACGTAGTGTTCCGTATGGGATTAGCCAGAACACGGAAGGAAGCAAGACAGATTGTTGATCACAAGCATATCCTTGTAAATGGAAAGCAGGTAAATATTCCTTCTTATCTGATCAAAGCAGGAGACGTCATTGAGATTAAAGAAAACAAGAAAGGATCTCAGAGATACAAGGACATTCTTGAGTCCACCGGTGGAAATATGGTTCCTGAATGGTTGGAAGTAGATGCTGAGAATCTGAAAGGTACTGTCAAGGAGCTGCCAAAGAGAGATGCAATTGATGTTCCTGTTGATGAAATGTTGATTGTCGAGTTGTATTCTAAGTAATGACTTGTTGTAAGAGCTTCAATAATTGTAAATGTGGACATCCTTCAACATAGTTTAGCCCATAAGGAGGGTCTGTGTAGTGTTTGATTTTAATAAACCTAATATTGAGATTACAGAAATTTCCGATGATAAAAAGTATGGCAGATTCGTGGTTGAGCCATTGGAAAGAGGCTACGGAACAACGCTTGGTAATTCACTTAGGAGAATCATGTTGTCATCTTTACCAGGGGCTGCAATCAGCTCTGTTAAGATTGATGGGGTGCTTCATGAATTCAGTTCGATTCCAGGCGTAAAAGAAGATGTGACGGAAATCATTATGAATCTGAAGTCGCTTGCAATTAAAAATACATCTGAGTCGGATGAAGTCAAAACTGCTTATATTGAATCTGAAGGAGAAGGTGTCGTAACAGGTGCTGATATCCAGGTGGATTCCGATATTGAAATCATGAACCCGGACACGGTCATTGCAACATTGAATGGCGGTAAAGACAGCAAGTTATATATGGAGCTTACCATAACAAAAGGCAGAGGTTATGTAAGCGCAGATAAAAATAAAAGTGAAGATCTTCCAATTGGTGTCATTCCGATTGATTCGATTTACACACCGGTGGAGCGTGTAAACCTCACGGTTGAAAATACGCGTGTCGGTCAAATTACAGATTATGATAAACTGACATTGGACGTATGGACAAAAGGCACGTTGATGCCGGATGAGTCCGTCAGCTTGGCGGCTAAAGTGTTAAACGAACATCTGAAGCTGTTTATTGATCTGTCTGAGGTGGCAAAGACAGCGGAAGTGATGATTGAGAGAGAAGACGACGAGAAAGAAAAGGTTCTGGAAATGAGTATTGATGAACTGGAGCTTTCCGTTCGTTCGTTCAATTGTCTAAAGAGGGCTGGAATTAATACAGTAGAGGAATTGACAAACAAAACCTCAGAGGATATGATGAAAGTTCGGAATCTTGGACGCAAATCATTGGAAGAAGTTCTCGCTAAATTAAAAGAATTAGGCTTGGAGTTGAGTTCAGGCGATGAGTAAATAAGATTTTCCTGTCGGTAAGACCGAAGGGCACGGCAGGGCATCTGATCAGTAAGACCGAGGATGCATGATCTGATGTTAGAAAATGGAGGAATGGTACAATGGCAAAGTATAGAAAACTAGGCAGAACTTCTGATCAGAGAAAAGCTCTTATCAGAAATCAGGTGACAGCGTTGTTAAACAACGGAAAGATTATCACGACAGAGGCAAAGGCAAAGGAGATCCGTAAAGAAGCGGAAGGAATCATTGCACTTGCAGTGAGAGAGAAAGATAATTTTGAGGAAGTGACCGTTAAGGCAAAGGTTGCCCGAAAAGACAAAGATGGTAAACGTGTGAAAGAAGTAGTGGACGGAAAGAAAGTAACCGTTTACGACGAGGTGGAAAAGAAGATTAAAAAAGATTCTCCAAGTAGACTTCATGCAAGAAGGCAGATGTTAAAAGTTCTGTATCCAGTAAAAGAAGTACCGGAGAAAGCTGCCGGAAAGAAGAGAAACACGAAAGAAATTGATCTGGTCGATAAATTGTTCAGCGAGATCGCTCCGAAATATGCTGATCGCAATGGTGGTTATACAAGAATCGTAAAGATTGGTCAGCGCAAAGGCGACGCTGCTATGGAAGTTTTGATCGAGTTGGTATAAGGTTCATTGAATTGTTGTAAATCATAAGAATGAAAAAGAGGTTGTTGTAAAGTGATATGCTCCCTTCTAGGCAGATTATGACTTGAACAGCCTCTTTTTTCTATGCAAAATGGGATGTTCAAATAGATACGATTAAACAAATAGATACGATTAAAGATATAAATAAAAAAGGAATATCGCCTGATAACCAGAATCTGACTATTCAGCGATA
Organism: Hespellia sp.; assembly: GCA_022790755.1. Taxonomy (GTDB): domain Bacteria; phylum Bacillota; class Clostridia; order Lachnospirales; family Lachnospiraceae; genus Mediterraneibacter_A. Next base: position 8,029 of record JAAVXR010000045.1, read on the forward strand.
CTCCCTTTGAAACATTTTTGTTGATACTCTTTTACGATTACCAGCTTGCGAAGAACAGATTGTCTCCAATCACAATCCCCTGACGGCTTGTAGCAGGCGCATACAGGAAATAATAACAATTACTTACCTCAGCAAGGCGCGCTCCATTCAGTGCATCCTGTGCAACGCTGTAGGCTAGAGAGCTTGGCCCGCTTTCAAGGCGACGATCTAATTTGCCGGTCCATACAGGCTGAAACTGTCCTGGTGCATAGACAACACCGCTGATACTGTTTGGAAAATTGGAACTGTTTACTCGATTCATGATTACCGTTGCAACGGCAAGCATAGAATTATAATCAGATACGGCCTCACAATCTAAGATTGCAGCAAATATATCCAGTTCGCTTGCATCCACATTCATGGAAGCACCAGTGTTGGTAGTGGTTCCACCGGAAACAGTCTGTTGCGCATTATTGTTCGAGACGGCGGCTGCAGCTGCAGCGGCTTCCGCTGCTGCCTTCTGACGAGCAGCTTCTGCGGCTCTGGCGTCTTCTAATTGTTTTTGGTATTTTGCAAGATCAGTGGAAGTTGCCTTTGCTTTCGCTTTCAAAGAATCTTGTTTTTCTTCAAGATTGGCCTGAAGCTCTTTCAGAGAATCCTGTTGTTCTGTCAATGTCTTTTGTTCATCCTCGACCTTTTGACGAACAGCTTGCAACTCATCTAGCATATTTCGATCGTAGTCGCTGATATTCTGAATAAATTCGGCCTTATTCAAGAAATCACTCATATTCTCCGCTGAAAATAGCATCTGAAGCAGAGAAACATTGCCGGACTCATACATATATTTGATGCGGGCTTTCATATCCTCATATTGTTGGAGTTCTTCCTCTTTCGCATCGTTGAGAGCAGCTTTTGTTCTGTCAATCTCAGCAGAAGTGACTTCCACCTGCATCTGAATGTCTGTAATTTCTGTGCTGATCTGATCCAGCTCGCTGTTGATAGAATTCAGCTGGTTTTGTAAATTAGAAGTTGTGTTCTCTAGACTCTTAATGTCATCTTCCGCCGCAACAGGTAGCACCGAGAATGTTAACAAAAGAGTACATGCAATCGCAGTGCAGGCATGCAGCTTACATTTAAATCGCATTTTCATAATGGAATTCCTTTCTATATCTGTTGGTATTGCAGTCTGTGGGCTGCGATAATAACGGACTCCTGTCACATTGTTGACTGATTGACAGGAAAAATTGAAACTATGTGAAAAGACTGCATGAGTATTATACTACAAATTGCTTTATTACGCAAACTTTGTTACAATAAGATATAAAAATTTTAGATATGACTCAAAAAAACATCAATAGAAAGGGATATTATGAAACGAAGGATAAAATTGATTGGTTTGGATCTGGACGGGACATTGCTTACAGAAAAGAAAGAAATACTTCCGTGCACAATGGAGATATTGATAAAGATGATACAGAAAGGAATTCATGTCGTGATAGCCAGCGGTCGGCCAGTGAGTGGTATTCCGCGTGCAGCGCGGGAAATTCCAGGAATCCGATATGCATTGACTTCTAATGGAGCAAGGATTGAAGATCTGGTGACAGGAGAGATTTTATACAGTGATCTGATATCCAGGGAAAAGGCGCTAAAAGTATTAAAGATTTTTATGGATTACCATACAATGCCGGAAATTTATAAAGATGGGCAAGGTTATATCTGCAAAGATCAGATTGCACATTTATCAGAATTTCATAAGAATCCATATATGATTACTTATGTAAAAGAAACTCGTAAGCGAGTGGATGATCTCTGGGAAGTGGCAAAGCAGTGTACCAATGGAATGGATAAAGTTCAGGCAATGTTCAGCGATCAGGAAGAACGTTTGCAGGCTCGTGAGCGAATTGAAGCCATACCGGGAGTGAAGCCTGTAACTTCGCTGGGGAATAATATTGAGGTGAATAAGAGCAGTGTGAATAAAGGCACAGGGCTTCTGAAACTGGCAGAGATATTGGGGATCCGTCAGGAAGAGATTATGGCGTTCGGTGACAGTGATAATGATTTGGAAATGATTAAGATGGCGGGTCTTGGCGTTGCAATGCAAAATGCCATACCGGAAGTGAAAGAGGTTGCAGATTATGTGACACAAAGTAATGAAGAAGATGGGATTGCAAAGGCAATTGAGCGCTTCGTATTATAAAACAACAGGGAAAATTTCTTAAATCAAGGAGGAACAAACGTGATAGAAGCTTTAAAAGTGATTGTGCTTGGAATTGTAGAAGGAATTACCGAATGGCTGCCAATCAGCAGCACGGGCCATCTAATTCTGGTGGAGGAGTTTATTCATTTAAAAATGAGCGATGCATTCATTGAAATGTTTAATGTAGTAATCCAACTGGGTGCAATTATGGCAGTGGTAGTTTTGTATTTTCATAAGCTGAATCCATTTTCGCCAAGAAAGACCGAGAAACAGAAAATGTTGACGATCCAGCTATGGGTAAAGGTTTTGATTGCGTCCATACCGGCGGCGGTGATTGGATTGGCGTTTGACGATCTCATTGATCAGCATTTCATGAACTATGTGGTAGTTGCTATTATGCTGATTGTATATGGCGTTGCATTTATTATAGTAGAAAATCGCAATCATAAAGTAGAACCAACCGCGCGCAGGTTGACGGAATTGACGATTCCCATGGTTTTAATCATTGGATGTTTTCAGGTACTGGCGCTGATTCCAGGTACATCCCGATCTGGGGCGACGATTGTGGGCGCGTTACTGATTGGAACCGCGAGGAGTGTTGCGGCGGAGTTTACTTTTTATTTAGCGATCCCAGTCATGTTTGGTGCGAGCTTTTTAAAAATTCTGAAATTTGGAATTCATTTTACATTTGCAGAGTTTTTCCTGCTTCTGATCGGATGCGTGGTATCTTTTGGGGTATCTATTTTGGCAATTAAATTTTTGATGGGTTATATCAAGAAACATGATTTCAAAGTATTTGGATATTACAGGATTGTGTTGGGAATTATCGTTTTGCTGTATTTCGGTATTTCTATGCTTTTGAGTTGAACTTTCTAACTTATTTGTAAAACAACTCTTGTAATTTCAAAAAAACATGATAGAATATAACAGATGCGTGCATTATTATTCATAAAAATGTATGGATATACCGATACTGGGAAAATTGGAAAACAAATAGGAGGAAACGATTATGAAAAAGAAATTGTTGAGCGTACTGCTCGCTGCGGTCTGTGTGGTTTCGATGGCAGCCTGTGGTGGAAAGAGTAATGATACGGCTGCAGATACAGAAAGCAGCGATACTTCAGATGCTGCGGATGGTGCAGTGACTGCAAAGGTGATTGATTTTGACCTGACGAATGAAGAGTATGCATTCGGCGTGGATAAGGAACAGCCGGAGCTTTTGGAAAAAGCCAATGCTTTTATTGATCGGATTCAGGAAGATGGCACTTTGGAAGCGATCTGTGAAAACTATTTTGGAGCGGGAGAGCCAAAAGCAGTAAAATCCGCAGAGTTAGATGAGTCGAAAGATCAGCTTGTAGTTGCAACAAATGCTGCTTTTGAGCCGTTTGAGTTTACAAAAGGAGAAGATTATTACGGTGTAGATATGGAAATTGCCGAGTTGCTTGCCGAGGAGTTAGGAAAAGAACTGGTAATCCAGAATATGGACTTTGATGCTGTCTGCTTGTCCGTAAGTCAGCAGAAATGTGATATTGCGATGGCTGGACTGACAGTCAATGAGGAACGTGAAGAGTATGTGACATTCACACATTCTTATTATGAAGCTTCACAGCGCTTGATTGTACGCAGCGATGATACGGCGTTTGATGACTGTGCGGATGCAGATGCAGTAGCGGCGAAACTTGCGGAGTTGAAGGATACGGATTCCATTGGTGTACAGGCGGGTACGACCGGGCAGTATTATGTAGAGGGAGATGAAGACTGGGGATTTGATGGTCTTCCGGCAGAGTGCGTGACATACAAGAGCGGTTCCCTTGCTGTACAGGATATGTTGAATGGAAATATTAACTATGTGATTATCGACGCGGCTCCGGCTGCTTCTATTACAGAGGCGATTAACGAAGTACAGTAATCAGTGGAAAAGAAAGAGGGAAAATACAGACAGATAAATGTCTGCATTTTCCTTCTTTTAGCAGGTTGCTTTGCAAAGGGAAGGTTTGACAGGACAATGGGTAATTTTGATCGGAAAGTAGAAAAATTTATAGAAATTTTTTTGGAACAGAATGGATATGTAAAAGTAGTACAGGGGCTGCAGAATACGTTGTTGATTGCGGTGACGGGTCTGTTGATCGGTATTCTGATCGGAACCATTATTGCGACGGTGCGTGTGCTTCCAAAGTACAAATTATTACCGAGAGTACTGAACGGGGTCTGCAGTTTCTATGTTGCCATGTTCCGCGGAACGCCGATGGTGGTGCAGTTATTGGTGTTCTACTATGTATTATTGCCGATTATCGGATGGAACATTACCGGGGTGCAGGTTGCGATGCTGGTATTCGGACTAAATAGTGGGGCCTACATATCTGAGATTATGAGAAGCGGCATTCAGTCTGTAGATCCGGGACAAATGGAGGCCGGGCGTGCGGTAGGGCTCGGATTTGGAACCAGTATGATGAAAATCGTGATTCCGCAGGCAGTCAAGAATATTCTTCCCACCCTGGGAAATGAATTTATATCATTGATAAAAGAGACCTCGGTTGTAAGCTTTGTTGGGGCGGCGGATCTCTATGTCGCATTTAGTTATATTGGAAGTAATAGCTATGAATTTATGGTTCCGTATCTGGTGATGGCGCTGATATATATTGTACTTGTCCTGTTGATTTCTCTGCTTATCAAACTATTGGAAAGGAGCCTGAAGAAGAGTGATAGACGTAATTAATCTAAAGAAGAGTTTTGGGGATACGGAAGTCCTCAAAGGAATCAATATTACGATTAACAAAGGCGATATTGTCGCAGTCCTCGGTCCTTCCGGCTCCGGTAAGAGTACGTTTCTGCGATGTCTGAACTGTATGGAAGATCCCACCAGTGGAAGCATCGTGTTCAAAGGCGTGGATATCGCGGACATGAAGGTGGATATCAACGTACACCGACGCCATATGGGGATGGTGTTTCAGCATTTCAATCTTTTTAATAATAAGACTGTGGTGCAGAATGTTATGTTGGCTCCGGTATTTGTGGGATGTCAGGAATTGAAGAAAGCAAAACGGAAAAATATTAGAATCCGTATACAGAATCTGTTTCGCGGGAAAAATAAGCAAGAATTGATCCCGATTGAGCGAACAAAAGAGCAGATCAAAAACGAAGCGAAAGAACAGGCAATGTCTTTATTGAAGCGGATTGGTCTGGAGGAGAAGGCAGATGTGTATCCGTCTACACTGTCAGGCGGACAGAAGCAGAGGGTTGCAATTATTCGATCGCTTGCAATGAATCCAGATGTGATTTTATTTGATGAACCAACTTCTGCGTTGGACCCGGAAATGGTCGGTGAAGTGTTGGAGTTGATGAAGAGTCTGGCGCGAGAAGGCATGACGATGGTAGTGGTGACACATGAGATGGGGTTTGCGAGAGAAGTGGCAAACAGGGTTCTTTTTATGGATGATGGTCTGATTATGGAGGAAGCGGCACCAGAGGAATTTTTTGATCATCCGAAGAATCCGCGGCTTCAGGAATTTTTATCAAAAGTATTATGAAATATGAAAGAATCACAGATGGGACGTTTTTGGAACGTCCCAATCGTTTTATAGCGTATGCAGAATTGAATGGACGGCGGGAAACGATTCACGTCAAAAATACTGGAAGATGTGGGGAGCTGTTTCGGCGGGGTGCACACATTTATGTGCAGGAGAATAAGAATCCGCAGCGGAAAACAAAATGGGACCTAATCGGGGTGGAGAAAGGCACAGAATTGGTAAATGTGGATTCTCAGATTCCGAATCAGGTGGTCAGAGAATGGGTGGAAACAGGAAATCTATATGCAGATGTCACGATGGTGAAACCGGAAGTCACGTATGGAAGTTCCAGATTCGATCTGTATGTGGAAGCAGGCAGTCGAAAAATTTTAATAGAGGTAAAAGGCGTGACGCTGGAACAGGATGGAATTGCCCGTTTTCCAGATGCACCCAGTGAACGTGCGGTAAAGCATGTACAAGAGCTTGCGCGGGCTGTGAAGGAGGGATATGAGGCGTATGTATTCTTTGTCATCCAGATGAAAGGAATACGGTATTTTACGCCGAATATGACTACACATGCGGCATTTGGAGAGGCGCTCTTGGAAGCGGTTGAGGCCGGCGTGCATGTGATAGCTTATGACTGTGAAGTGGGAAAAGACTCTATTGAAATAAGCAGTAGAGTACCGGTGGCACTTAGGGAGCCATCTTTGGCGAATGCTGTGAAGCCTCTGATTGCATGGTATCGGGAGAATAAACGTGATCTGCCTTGGCGTAAGGATATCAGCGCATACCATGTCTGGGTGTCGGAAATCATGCTTCAACAGACGCGGGTAGAGGCGGTAAAGCCATATTATGAGCGTTTTCTGCAAGAACTTCCGGCGGTCGATGATCTCGCACAGATATCGGAAGACAGGCTTTTGAAGCTCTGGGAGGGGCTTGGATATTATAATCGGGTGCGGAATATGCAGCAGGCAGCTCAGCAGATTATGGAACTGTATGAGGGGAAATTTCCAGAAGACTATGAATCGATTCGTTCGCTCAAAGGAATTGGGAATTACACTGCGGGAGCAATCGCATCCTTTGCTTATGGAATCCCCAAACCAGCGGTCGACGGCAATGTACTTCGCGTGATTTCCAGGTTCCTTGGAAGCGAAGAGGATATCATGAAAGCGAAAGTGCGTACGCGCATCGAGATGGCGGTGGAAGAGGTGATTCCAGAAGATGCCGCCAGCGATTTTAACCAGGGGTTGATTGAGTTGGGCGCGATTGTCTGTGTTCCGAACGGCTTGCCGAAATGTGAAATTTGTCCGCTGCAGGAATTCTGTCTTGCAAAAGCGCAGAACCGGGTGATGGAACTTCCGGTAAAATCAAAGGCAAAAGGGCGCAGAATTGAGCAAAAAACGATTTTGCTTTTTGAGGATCAAAATAAGATTGCGATTCGAAAGCGGCCGGCAAAGGGGCTGTTAGCCAGTCTTTATGAATTTCCAAATCTACCAGGACATCTTGAGGCGGAAGAGGTGGTTGCGTATAGCAAAACGATCGGGTTGACGCCGGTTCGTGTCAGAAAGATGCAGGAAGCAAAGCATATCTTCAGCCATGTGGAGTGGCATATGATTGGCTATCGGGTTCAGGTGGATGAGTTGGAAAAAAACTGTACGGAACCAATGCTTTTTGTGGCGCATGACGAGTTGGAAAATGTGTATCCGATACCGACGGCGTTTGAGGCGTACCGGTAGTTGGATATTGTGGAAAGGAGTAGTCAATATGGGATTAAAAGTTGGCTTTATAGGAACTGGCAATATGGCTGGGGCAATTATGGGAGGACTGATCAAAGAGGGATTGATGAAACCGGATGAAATGATTGGTTCTGATATCTCGGAAACTGGGCGCCAAAGGGTGAGAGAGCAGTATGGGATTCACGTGACAGGAGATAATAAAGAGGTGGCGGCGAAAGCTGATCTGCTTGTTTTGTCTGTAAAACCACAGTTTTATCCTGCCGTGATCGCAGAGATCAAAGATATTGTAAGACCGGAGCAACTAATAATCACGATTGCGCCTGGGAAAACATTGAAATGGTTGGAAGAGCAGTTCGGTGGTTCGCGAAAGATGATTCGGACGATGCCCAATACGCCTGCGATGGTGGGGGAGGGAATGACGGCCGTCTGCGCGCATCCTTCGGTGACGAAAGAGGAACTGGAATATGCGGTTTCAATTTTAGCTGCTTTTGGAAAAGTGGAAGTGGTTCCTGAGCGTTTGATGGACGCCGTAGTAGCGGTAAGTGGGAGTTCTCCGGCATATGTATTTATGATGATCGAGGCGATGGCGGACGCAGCGGTGGCGGAGGGGATGCCAAGAGCACAGGCGTATAAGTTTGCAGCGCAGGCTGTCTACGGGAGTGCGAAAATGGTACTGGAAACTGGAAAGCATCCGGCCGAGTTGAAAGATATGGTTTGTTCACCTGCGGGCACTACAATTGAAGCGGTGCGGGTTTTAGAACGCGATGGGTTTCGGAGCGCTGTGATCGAGGCGATGAAAGCGTGTGCAGATATTTCTCGGAACATGTAAAATGCCCAGATAATCTTCAAAAAGACTCTGAGCAAGTGAAACATGTGAAAACACCATCGGACAGCACAAAACGATTGGTTTTATGCTGCCGGGTAATCATAGATATGAATATTTATGTAAAAAGCCGAAAAGCTTTTATTGTTAGTCGGGCACCCATTGCTTTGTAATAACTATTACATTTAATACTATAATGGCTAAATGTGGTGAAACTGTGTTTAGAAAATAAAAGGATTATGAATAGAATCCGAATAAATTATGAAATTGCTGGGACGACGAAGGCTTTGATTGCATGAAGTTTACAGGAGGTAAGAGGTATGTATGATATTGGAATTATCGGAGGAGGAACAGCAGGGCTTACTGCGGCGATTTACGCACAACGAGCGGGAAAGCAGACGGTAATCCTGGAAGCGATGAGTTACGGTGGTCAAATTACAGCAACACATAAGATAGAGAATTACCCGGGAATCGAGAGTATCAGCGGTGGAGAATTTGCGGAAGGTTTGATGAGTCAGGCAAAGAAACTCGGTGCAGATATGAAATCAGAGAAAGTGATGAAAGTCCGCGAGGAGAGAGATCATAAAGTGATCGAGACAGAAGGAAACCTTTATGAGTGCAAAGCGGTCATTCTTGCAACCGGTGTAACGCACAGACGTCTTGGTGTACAAAGAGAAACGCAATTGATTGGTGCAGGCGTGTCCTATTGTGCAACCTGTGACGGAGCGTTTTTCCGAGGACGGAACGTTGCCGTAATCGGAGGCGGAAATACGGCTTTGCAGGATGTATCGTTTTTGTCTAATTATTGTAAAAAGGTATATCTGGTGCATCGGAGGAAAGAATTTCGCGGGGAACAACATCTGGTGGAACTGTTGAAAGAGAAAGAAAATGTGGAATTTGTGCTGGACGCAACGGTCAAGGAGTTGATTGGCGAAGAATACATCGAAGGTGTGGTTTTGAATCGGGTGGGTACCGATGAAACGATGGAGTTGCAAGTAGATGGTGTTTTTGTGGCAATCGGTCATGTTCCACAAAACGATGTTTTTGAAGATATCGTCAAATTGGATGGCAGTGGATTTATTCTTGCGGCAGAGGACTGTCAGACGTCCTGTCCAGGAATCTTTGCGGCGGGTGACTGTCGAACCAAAGAGGTGCGTCAGCTGACGACTGCAGCGGCAGATGGCGCTGTAGCGGCGATTGCAGGATGTAATTATCTGGATAGAATGGATGCGAGATAGATATGGTCTCTAAAGATAGCAAATTTCTGTCAAAATCAATCCCTGGGGAGGCACAGTAATGCCTGCAGTATTGCGGTTCTGTGCTTCCAGAATTTCTTTGACTTGTTTTGGGGTGTAGAATCCCCTGCCAACCCTGAGCAGTGTACCGACAATGATTCGCACCATGTTATATAAGAAACCATTTCCGGTGATTCGCAGGATGATCTCATCTTCTTTTCTCAGAATCTGTAAATCATAAATGGTGCGCACTGTATTCTCCACATTCGTTCGAATGTTGCAAAAACTCACAAAATCATGTTCTCCAACCAGATAAGAGGCGGCCTTTTGCATATCCTCCAGATTCAGAGGATAGGATACGAAGTATGTGGTTTGTCTTTTGATCGGATTTGGTACTTTGGCATTTAAAATATGATATTCATAAGTTTTGCGGCTGTTACAGTATCGTGGGTGCCATTCTGAAGAGGTTTCTTCGGAACGAACAATCACAATATCTTCCGGAAGCTGTTGATTCAACGCGTAGGAAAAGCGCTGTGCCGGGATAGGAGAATCGGTGTCAAAGACCGCTATATTCCCCAGGGCGTGTACACCGGAATCGGTGCGGCTGGCGCCGATCACTGCAATCTTTTCTCCCGTGAGTCTATACAGGGCCTTGTTCAAAACTTCCTCAATTGTAAGTCCATTTGGCTGAATTTGCCAGCCACAGTAATTGGTTCCGTCGTAGGCGACGGTCAGTTTTACTCTTTTCATAAAGAACCTCTCAACATGACTAAAAGATCCACAGGTGCAAAGGCAGATACCGCCCTAAGACGAACATGCATAGAAAATACAAGAGTGTGAACAAATAGGCAATAGAATCCCGTGTTTGATATACGAGCGGTTTCATCTTAGTTCTGCCGTCTCCGCCGCGGTAACAGCGAGCCTCCATCGCCATCGCCAAGTCGTTTGCTCGTCGAAATGCAGAGACAAACAGGGGAACCAAAATGGGCACCATATTCTTGGCTCGCTGGATCAGATTGCCGGATTCTAAGTCCGCGCCGCGGGCAATCTGAGCCTTCATGATCTTGTCTGTTTCTTCCAGTAATATGGGGATAAAGCGAAGTGCAATCGACATCATCATTGCAATTTCATGCACAGGTACTTTGAATCGGTTCAGGGGAAACAGTAAGGTTTCAATGCCGTCGGTCAGCGTGTTGGGAGTAGTTGTAAAGGTCATCAAAGAAGAACCTGCGACCAGATAAATCAACCGAATTGCCATAAAAATGGCCGTGCGAAGACCTTTTTCTGTGATCGTAAATATCCAGAAATGAACCAGTACGTTTCCACCTTCGGTCAGAAAAAGATTGAGGATACTGGTGAACAGAAGCAATATGATGATTGGTTTCAAACCTTTCATGATAAATTTTATGGGGACTTTTGACAGGCAGATCGTAAACACCAGAAAAATGGTCGCAATCAAATATCCTGTCACACTATTTTGAACAAAAAGGGAAATTAAAAACAGCAACGTACAGACAATTTTTACCCGAGGATCTAATCGGTGCAAAATGCTGTTGACGGGATAATATTGTCCAATGGTAATATCTTTAATCATGTAAACTCCTCATAATTTCATCCGCAGCTTCTTCTACGGTTGTCACATCGGTCCGAACCCGCATGCCTTTTTTAGCCAGAGCGTGCATGATGTAAGTTACTTGCGGGGCTGAGAGTCCGATCTGCTCTAATTCCTGATAATGTGCGAATACACGTTTCGGTGTGTCGTCAAGGAATATACGACCATCGTTCATCACGATGATTCGATCTACGTATTTCGCGATATCTTCCATACTGTGAGAAACCAAAATGACGGTCATATCTGTCTGTTGATGCAGATAAGCGATCTGATCCAGAATATCATCTCTTCCTTTGGGATCAAGACCTGCAGTTGGCTCATCCAGAACCAGTACTTTTGGATGCATTGCCAGGACACCGGCAATTGCCGCGCGCCTTTTTTGGCCGCCAGATAGTTCAAAAGGAGACTGTTTGTAGTATTTTTCTGGAAAACCAACCAGATTTAACGCTTCTATTGCTCGCTTTTCGCTATCAGCCTGAGAGAGTCCCTGGTTTTTGGGGCCAAAACAGACATCCGTGAACACGTCAATTTCAAAAAGCTGGTGTTCTGGATATTGAAACACTAACCCTACCTGTTGGCGCAGACGCTTCATATCATAGCCGTTCTGATAAATATTTTCGCCCTCATAGAAAAGTTTTCCACTGGTTGCGCGAATCAATCCATTGAAATGTTGAATCAGGGTTGACTTTCCAGAACCTGTATGGCCGATGATTCCGACGAATTGGCCATGTGGGATTTCTAATTGAATGTCCCGGAGAGCCTGTTTTTCATAGGCGGTTCCAGGACTGTAAACAAAATTCAGATTTTCCAGTTTTATCGACATAATGCTTCCACCAATTCTTCCGTTCTCAAAATTCCTTCCGGGATATCGACGCCTCGCATGCGCAGTGTATGGGCCAGTCGAGTGACTTGTGGGACGTCCAGGCGGTATTGGTGCAGTCGTTCTACCTGGCTGAAGATTTCCCGTGGAGTACCTTCCATTGCGATGCGCCCTCTGTCCATGACATAGACCTTGTCAGCATCAATGACTTCTTCCATATAGTGTGTGATCAGAATCACGGTGACATGTTTCTGTTGTCTGAGAAACTGTACCGTCTTGAGGACGTCTTTGCGCCCGGTAGGGTCTAACATGGCAGTGGGTTCATCTAAAACAATACATTTGGGTTCCATGGCGAGGACACCTGCGATGGCTACCCGCTGTTTTTGACCACCAGATAGTTTGTTCGGCGAAGATTCCCGAAAGCGGTGCATCCCTACCGCTTTCAGGCTGTCGGCCACCCGTTGCCAAATCTGGTCCGTCGGGACACCAAGGTTCTCAGGGCCGAATCCCACATCCTCTTCCACAATCGTGCCGATGATCTGATTGTCCGGATTCTGAAATACCATACCGGCGCTCTGGCGAATATTCCAGAGTTCTTCCATTTGCTGTGTACTTTTGCCATCCACCCAGACGGTGCCGCCGGTGGGAAGGAGAATTGCATTGATATGCTTTGCGAGGGTAGACTTGCCGGAACCATTGTGTCCCAGTATAGCGACAAAGGACCCGGGATCAATATGGATGTCCACGCCATCAATGGCGCGGCTGCTTCCGATTACATTTCCATCCTCGTCTCGCTTTTCATATTCAAAGATCAGTTGATCTGAACGAACCATTTCCATACTCATATGCCCTAAGAAACCTTTTCAGGTGCCGGATAGTCTTCTCCCTGCGTGTCGACAGTAACTGTTTTGATACGTTGTTCATTTAAGGGCCTATCACTGTAGTCGGTTTCCGTTTCTGCAATTTGATTCACGATATCCATGCCTTCGATAATTTGGCCAAATGCAGCATAACCGCCATCCAAATGTGGAGAATTTTTATGCATGATAAAGAACTGGGAACCTGCAGAATCAGGATGCATGGCCCGTGCCATTGATAAGACACCTTCTGTATGCTTCAAATCGTTTGTAAAACCATTCTGTGCGAACTCACCCTTGATGCTGTAGCCGGGCCCACCTGTGCCAGTACCTTGCGGGCAGCCGCCCTGAATCATGAAATTGCGGATCACACGGTGAAAGATCAATCCATCGTAAAAATGGCTTTGTATTAGGGAAATAAAGTTGTTCACCGTATTAGGTGCTATCTCCGGATATAATTCTGCTTTCATAATACTTCCATTTTCCATTTCAAAAGTGACAATCGGGTTTTCCATCGTTTTTATCATTCCTTTCATTTTTTATAATAAGCAGTGCATTTATTTTAGCGGATATTTCTGGACTCGTCAACGTATTTAATCAATCCGCCTTTTTCTGCAAATCCAGTATTCCACAACGATTTCAGAGAAAATGTTGTGGCTTCCCCATAAGTGGCAACGGTGATGAAAAGATCATTCTCCGTCTCTTCATAACCGTAAAGAAGAAACCAGTGCCACATGAAGTCTTTATATTTTTTCTCCTTATGATTTAACATAAGATAGGGCACTGGATACCCCAGATCAATCTGCTGTTTAATGAATATTGCGGCTTCATCTGCCGAAGACTCTCCGGAGAATTCATACATTTTCAGGTGAGGTTCCCCCACGTCGGTTAGATACTTCTGAAAACCGTCTATATACATAGAAAGTTTTTTTACACCGCCCATTCGTGGCGGAATGTAAGGCTTCATTTTCATGGAAAACTGAATATAATCTTCCTTGGTCAATTCTTGGATGTTGAAAGGATATAGATGCTGTTTTCCCTCATATAATGCAAAATAGATACAACTGTCACAGGCTGTTGCCGCCGCACAGCCCCCCATATTCATCACGACATTGCGGAACCAATCCTGGTTGCCACCAACGCCGCCTGCAATCGTAAAATAATCCAGTTTTTGTTTCATATCTTATACTCCTGATTTCTGATATTTATTTTTCCACTACTTGCGGTAGTGATATTGACTCGGACTTTGCGGAGGTCAAGGTAGAGTAGAACACGACCCCTAGTATGACCATGCCGCCAAATAACTCTTTCACAGAGGGGATTTCCCGCAGAAAGAGAAATGCCGCGAGGATACTGTAAACAGATTCCAATCCGGAAATAATACCAGCGGTCTGAACCTTGACGTATCGGAGTCCTTCAATATACATTGTATGCGCGATTGCCGTGCAAACGGTTCCCAGCAATAAAAGAATCAAAAGGTCCTTTGGCGTGATCATCGGTTGCATCCATAACATGGAAGGAAACAACAGAATTGTGGCTGTAAACTGTTCATAGAACGCGGTCTGTGTACTGGTGTAATTCTTCATAAAATTTCGATTCATCAAGGACAAGATTGCATAAGTGAAGCTACAGACCATTCCCCAGAGAACGCCCCGTGTCATCGCATTTCCAAGATGAAATTCTGGCACAATCAAAAGAACACCCAAAAGCATAACTATTGCACATATGACATTCGAAGGTTTTAATTTCTCATGAAACAGCCACGGTTCCATAAATGTGACAAATAGAGGAAATGTGGAGAATGTCATTGTGCCGATGGCGACGGTGGAAGTCTGAATAGATTGCATAAAAGTCGTCCAATGTATGGACAAAACGATTCCAGCAAGAACCATCAACAAATAGTCTCTGCGTTTTTTTAGTCTGAGCGTAGTTTTCTGTAATTTCAGGATCAGAAGTAAAAAGGCTGAAGAGAAAATGACACGCCACAACACCAATATGATGGACGGCAGGTGGACCCATTTGGCAAAGAGTCCGGATAAGCCAAATAGTACAGTTGAAAAATGTACGGTAAATAATCCTTTTCTCTGTTGGTTCATAATGTCCCCTTGAAAATAATTATCCTACGGCAATCAGTATATCACATTTGTAGTTTGGATTGGTTGAAATGTACATAGATTTTTGTAATTTTTTGGTTACTACTGATATTGTTGAGGCAAAAGATCTGCATTATACTTAGATCATAAAAATCAACGTATAGATTTTATTCAAGGAGGAGTTTTCAAATGGCAAGTTTATCTTTAAAAAATATTCAGAAGAAATATCCAAACGGGTTTCATGCGGTAAAGGATTTCAATTTGGAGATTGAAGATAAAGAATTTATCATCTTCGTTGGACCATCCGGATGCGGAAAGTCTACCACACTTCGTATGATTGCTGGTCTGGAGGATATTACAGACGGTACATTGGAGATCGACGGCAGAGTGGTGAACGATGTGGAACCAAAGGACCGTGATATCGCGATGGTATTCCAGAACTATGCGCTGTATCCACATATGACGGTATATGACAATATGGCGTTTGGATTGAAACTTCGTAAAGTGCCAAAAGATCAGATTGACAAAATGGTGCGCGAGGCAGCGAAAATTCTGGATTTGGATAAATTGCTGGATCGTAAGCCAAAAGCCCTTTCTGGTGGTCAGAGACAGCGTGTTGCTATGGGACGTGCGATTGTTCGTAACCCGAAAGTGTTCCTTATGGATGAGCCGTTGTCTAACCTGGATGCAAAGCTGAGAGTACAGATGCGTATCGAGATTTCCAAGTTGCATGAGAGACTTGGTGCAACCATCATTTACGTTACGCATGACCAGACAGAGGCTATGACACTGGGAACAAGAATCGTAGTTATGAAGGATGGAATTGTACAGCAGGTGGATTCCCCTCAGAATCTTTACAACCATCCGGGGAACCTGTTTGTGGCAGGATTCATCGGATCTCCGCAGATGAATTTTATGGATGTAAAAGTAGATCTGAGCGCGAACACGATGACGCTTGGCAATCAGGTGCTGGATATTCCAGCAGATAAAATTGATGCGTTGAAGGCTGGCGGATATGATCAGAAGACAGTGGTTATGGGAATTCGTCCGGAAGATGTACATGACGATCCGGATTTCATCGCTGCAAATCCAGGAAGTGTGATTTCCTCTACAATTAAGGTGTATGAGCTGCTTGGTGCAGAAGTATTCCTGTACTTTGACGTGGAAGGCACACAGATGACGGCGCGTGTAAATCCGCGTACGACATTGAGAACAGGAGACAGCGCACAATTTGCTCTGGACATGGACAAAATTCATCTCTTTGACAAAGAAACAGAGTTGACGATTACAGATTGATGTTTTAAAATAATAACATAAAATTGACATCTATAAAGGTTGTACTTTTTGGTACAGCCTTTTATTATGAAATATCCAGCAAAACGCGCCAGTGACACGTTTTGTCGGATTTCTCTTGAGATGATTGGGATATTTTTGATGTACGGAGTATTTCATAGGAGGGAGGGTTGTGCATGAATGTGGATACACAATTACAGAGCACTTTAAAGGAGCTGCAGAGAAGCACTGGTTTGCCGCTCGTTTTAGATGAAAAGCAGCTTCTGGACCCTGAGTGGGCGGTAACTCAGATGCGACAGGTAACGAATGCTTACAAAGAGAAATATAATGCAGAATTCTTTTTGCAGAATCTTTTGTTTGGGCGGGTTCAAACATCTGATATTGAAAAGTATGCTACCAGACTGCATATTGACGTGAAGGTGCGTCGCTGTCTTTTTCTCGTCGAAGTGAAGACATGGGAGAGAGAATCAATCCTGGAGGTTCTGAAAAATCTTTTTTCTTCCCGCAGCAAGCAGTATCTGTTTTACGTGGATCATCAGAATATTGCTTTCATGAAAACGGTGCGCGAGCAGGAGACACAGAAAGATATGGAACAAATTGCACGGATGATAGTGGATACGTTAAATATGGAAGTCATGACGCATGTGAGGGTATCCTATGGGGTATTTTTTAGGGAGCTTGCAAAATTGCCGGAGTATTATCAGGAAAATCGGCTTGCACTTCGTATCGGAGATTTATTCTATTCAGAACAGAATACAATTTTTGCTTGTCATCTCGGGATTGGACGATTGGTTTATGAATTACCTCGTACGCTGTGCAGAGCTTTTTTGGAGGAAGTCTTTGGGAAATCAGACGTGGAATGCCTTGATGAGGAGACGTATATTACCTTGAATAAATTTTTTGATAATAATCTGAATATAGCTGAGACGTCTCGAAAGCTGCATATACACAGGAATACCTTGATATATCGGTTGGAACAGATGGAAAGACGGACAGGGCTGGATGTTCGCACGTTTCAGGATGCGATGACATTAAAAATAGCTATGATGATTAAAAACTGTTTGGACATTGAAGGAAGGATGGATGAAAATGAATGACGCATATTATGAACTTTTGGTCGCGAGGAAACATCGAAGTCTGGATGTACTGATTAAAGCAGTTACGATTGCGGCAATTGTCGTATTGATATTGATTATTCCCTTGTTTGGAATACTTGCGATGTTTGCGGCGGCAATACTTGGAGTGGCAGCATATTTTTTGATTTTTCCGAAACTGGATATCGAGTATGAATATAGTCTGGTGAATCATGATCTGGAAATTGATGTGATTTATTGTAAGAGAAAGAGGAAGCAGTTAATCACTTTGGATTTGAGACAGGCGGAGATCATTGCACCTGCCTCCTCGCATCGACTTGATTCTTATCAGCGGTTGAAGAGGATTGATTACTCGGCGGGAGATACGAGCCAAACGCCATATGCTATGGTGATTCCCAAACAGCAGGAGATGGTCTGTATCTTGATTCAATTGGATGATGTGATGGAAAATCGTCTCAGAGGGATTCTTCCAAGAATATTTTTTGTAGATTAGATCGGCGCAAATATGAATAAGAGTATAAAGGGGGCTGCCTCACTAAGTAATCAGTGAGACAGCCCCTAAATGTTGATTTGATTTCTGATTAATATCTTTGTTTGATATTAATATTTTGAATCGTCAAATGTCATAAAATCATCGTCATCAGAAGCATTGTCTACTCTAGCCTGGGTTGCCATTGGAACACCGGAGAATCCTTTTAACTGGAAGCGACCTACCAGACTCTTCAACAGACTGGACTGACTGAACAATTCTTCGCTGGCAGCAGCGCTTTCTTCTGCAGTAGCTGAGTTGGTTTGAACAACAGAAGAGATCTGATCAATACCCAATGTAACTTGCTGAATTCCCTCAGCTTGCATATCGGAAGCTTCTGTGATCTTTGCCATAGTTTCTGTAATCTTCTGAGCACTTGAAACAACAGTTTGCAGCGATTCCAATGTCTCTGCAGCAATCTGATTTCCTTCGGAAACAGCGGTGAGAGAATTGCTGATCAGTGCAGTCGTATCCTTTGCAGCTTCCTGACTCTTGGAAGCAAGGCTTCTTACCTCGTCTGCGACAACTGCAAAGCCCTTACCAGCTTCACCGGCACGTGCTGCCTCAACGGCTGCATTCAATGCCAGGATATTTGTCTGGAATGCAATGTCTTCGATTGTCTTAATAATCTTCTCAATCTCACTGGAACTATCGCTAATTTTTGCCATTGCGCTCATCATAGCATCCATCTTCTCATTACTGCTATTGAGCTCACGCCCTGTCTCGCTGATCAATCCATTAATCTCGCGAGAATTTTGAGCTGTCTGACTTACCTGAGAGGACAATTCGTTGATCGTAGCAGCCAGTTCCTGTACAGAACTAGCCTGTTCTGTTGCACCTTGACTGAGCGCTTGTGCACCGTTTGATACCTGTTCAGAACCGCTTGCTACCTGATCAGCGGCTTGCTGAAGTTGACCGAGTGTATCATTCAGGGACTCAATAATCTTAGTTCCGGACTCTTTGATTGACTCAAACTCTCCAAGGTAATCCATATCCATCTCAACGGTCAGATCACCGGAAGCGAGAGCTTCAAGACGAGCACAGATATGCTGTACGTATTCAGACAATGTTTTAAGTACGAACCGAGAATTATCTGCGAGTACACCCAATTCGTCTTTTGACGAATATTCGATTTCAGACTGCATATCTCCTTTGGCCATTCTCTTCATCGCCTCTTCTAGTTCAAGGATTGGACGAGTCAGATCTCGAGTAATTGTAATTACCAGAATGACGGTCAGAATAACGGACACAACAGCAAGTACAAGTAAAATGATGAAGCATACTTTATTTGTGTTCATGCCTTCCTGATAATATTCGGTAGCCATATTGCTGGAATTATCAATTACTTCCTGCAAAGAATTGTTGAAATTCGTTGCATTGGTCAGATATTCTCCATTCATTGCTGTGAGAGCATTTTCCAGATCATGTGCCTGGAGATACTCCATTGCTTTTACTCTTGCATTAGCAGTTGCGGTTGCATTGGCCTCTACTTCCTGGAGTAATGCGGCATCACCTTCGTAGTAACTTTTCAAGGACTCAATTGCTGCACTCATAACTTGTGCATCCTCATTGGCTTTTGCAATATGGTTCTGCAAAGTAGCGTTGTCGGAACTTCCGTACGCGCGCCACAGATCCAATTGCACAGCTCTGGTTGCCGACTGAGCATTTAATGAGCTCACAACGGTCGGGTAAGGAACTGAATAAAATTCCTTTAGACCACCGGACACGCTCTTGAGTCCAATATAGGATGCTATAACAGTAATCAGGTAAAGAATGATAACGATACCGAATGCTGTTATAAGTTTTGTTCTTACTTTTAAGTTTTTAAACACGGTTTCCTCCTCCTGTTCCCAATAATGTTTAAGACATACATCAATTGTAGTATTTGTCCTTATTCTATAACGGATTACCTGCATTGTAAATATGGAATTATAAAGTTGTGAAAATTTTTAAAATATTCCAAAAAAATACATAACTCTTTAGGCTTTACAACACTAAAGGTAAAATGTTATAATATTGGACATAATCGTATGTGATTGCTGTATGTACATAAAATATCGCTAACTAATATATCGGAACAAATATGAAAAAAATAAGATAAAGCACTAAAAATTTGAGGATAAAGAATACTTGATGATCAAGCATAGGTGACAGAAAATTGGTGGTTGTTAAGAATTTATAAGCAGAAAGGCGGAGATAGAAATTATGGCAGAAGACTATACGGTATATACCAACTGGTATAATTATATGAATACTCTTCTATATCAGTTGCAAACGCTTTCGAATCCTTCGAATGCAACTTCTGGTACGGACTTCGTTTATCCGGGACAATCTTTGGGCAGTCGTAATTTTTCGAATATATTTTGGAATTCGTTGTCGAAAACGCAGTCTAGTGAATCCATAAATAGTAGTTTGGATGCTATTTTTGATGAAGCCTCTCAGCTTTATCAAGTACCGGTCCAGCTGTTGAAGGCTGTGGGGAAGGCAGAGTCGAATTTCAATGCAAACGCGGTGTCTCCCGCGGGAGCACAGGGAGTTATGCAGTTGATGCCCGCGACAGCTGCTTCTTTAGGAGTGGAAGACCCCTTTGATGCCAGGAGTAATATTATGGGAGGGGCGAGATATCTTGCTGAGAAATTGCGTCAGTATAACGGTGACATAGATCTCACACTTGCAGCATATAATGCCGGGAGCGGTAACGTGGCAAAATTCGGCGGAATACCGCCATTTACAGAGACGCAGAACTATGTGAAGAAGGTAAAACAATATATGGGAATGGATTTAACCGCGGGGCAGTCCAAAACAGGAGCAAGCTCTACAGTTCAAGATACCGTGGCCGTACATAATGGAGGAACGGATTCCCGTACAAAGCTCTCATCAGAAACAGCGCAGTATATGATTGATTTGATGCGGCTGCAGATGATGAGTCGGGCAAGTACAATTACTGCTTCGCTGGAAGTTTCAGATGAAGATGGCAATGGATTTTGGTGAGTTTTTGTGATATAATGTAGTTTCTGGTTAAAATATCCTTAAAAAATTAGGAACACAGAAATTGTGTTAAAAACATATTAAAATATGCTCGAAAGTATGGAATTTTTATGCGATATATGATATACTATCTGTCGTGAAATTAAGCATATTATATATATACTTTGGAAATATATCTGTAAAATGATCTACAATCTGCATAATTATATCAATGTAAGCGATTGGAAATTGCGTAGTATATACACATATAATAATAGGAAGGAAGTGGCTTTTATGTTTGGTAATACGATACAATTGGCGCATAAAGCTCTGGATTGTCTCTGGGTACAGCAGGAGGTTACATCTGCAAATCTGGCGAATGTTGACACACCTGGATACAAAAAGAAAAAAGTTACCTTTGAAGAAGAGTTTGAAAGGAAACTGCGGGCGGCCAGTGACTCGAACGGTGGAAAATCAATGCGCAAAGCAATTCATGAGATGGATTGTCTGGTGTATTCCCGGGATGATTCGGCGAGAGTGGATGAAAACAATGTGAATGCAGATGTGGAAGAGACAGAATTGGCGAGAACTACACTGCATTATCAGTATATGTTGCTGTCTGTTTCAAATGATGTGAAACGATTACAAAGCGTAATGAAATAATAAAGAGAGGGATGTAGAGTTATGGATCATACATTTATTACACCGCTTCAGCCACTGCAATCTATATTTCAGGCGAATGGGGAGAATTTAGCCGTTAACAGCGGAATTCAGAGTGGTATTTCTTCTTTTAAGAATATATTTGAGGAAGCCATTGATAATGTGAGGACAACAGATGATGCTCTGGCAAAGCAGCAATATTTGCTCGCAACAGGACAGATCGAGGATCCGCATACAGTGATGATCGCATCATCAGAAGCGCAGATGGCTGTGGATATGTTAGTTGCTCTGCGCAACAAAGCGCTGGAATCTTATAATGAACTTATGCGTATAAGTCTGTAGGAACAATATTGGAATTTTAATGAAAGAATTTATGTATTTGTTTGTACAGTTTTGTTTTACAGTGAACCTGCATGCGCCCACAAGGAAATGTACTACCATCAATGAAAGTATTGCGGGCGCATTTGGCATCCCTGAAGTTATGCTGTCTACCAGGCGGTGGACTTTCATAAGTAAACAGAAAAGAGAGTGTAAGAAATTTTGGATAAGATGAAAGAAAAACTTGGACAATTTAAAGAGTTTGCGGGAAAGCTGAGCAGTAAGACAAAGAAATTGATTATAGCGGGTGCTGCTGTGCTGATTGTCGGGGCAATTGTGATTGCATTGGTTCTCAATAATCGCCCTTATGGAGTCCTGTTCACCGGACTGAATTCTGATGAAGCAAAACAAATCACGACGAAGCTGCAGGAAGACGGGGTGGATTTCCAACTGGATGGCAATTCGACGATTTTGGTGAAGGAGAGCGAGCTGGATCAGACAAAGGCGACGCTGGTGCAGGAAGGCTATCCTAAGAGCGGATTTACATATGATACTTTTACAGAGAATGCCGGATTGATGACGACGGATTCCGACAAGAAGACATACAAGCTCTATGAACTGCAGGACCGTATTGGAGCAACGATTCGTCTCTTTGATGGTGTGAAAGATGCGAAGGTCAATATTGCACTTGGTGAGGAGAGCAAGTATGCGTTAAGCGATGATGAAGGAGAAAAGGCCAGCGCGACGGCGGTGGTTATTATGGAGGATGGAAGTTCCCCGACAGAGGAGCAAGCTGCGGCAATTCAGCGATTGGTTGCCAAGAGCGTGCCAAAGATGGAGTTGACTGATGTTGCAGTGTTTGATGGCAATGGAAATGATGTATCTACGGAGGAAGGCGTTTCTTCGGCGAACAGTTCGGATGCAGAAGAGATTGCCGCGGTAGTACAGAATCAGATTGCAAATAATGTTATGAAAGTGCTCGGGCCGATTTATGGTCAGCAGAATGTTCGGGTATCGGCAAGAGCACAGATCAATATGGAGAAATTGGTTCGGGAGAGCACAACCTACAATACCCCGGAAAAGATTGACGATGAAGATAAAACTGGAATCGTAAAGACGGAAGAGACTTACAATGAGGGGGCAGGCGGCGGTAACGCAGCAGGCGGTGTTGCGGGCTCAGAAACCAATGCTGATACTGCCGAGTATGATACTGATGGAACGACGGATGGAGCAAATGCATATAGTGAAAGTGCATCCAGAGAATACCTGGTAGATCAGATTATAGAGCAGGGGCAGGTTGATTCTGGTGCGTTGGAGGATTTGACAGTTTCTGTTGCAATTAATGGAAATGGATATGGAAGCTTGAATGAGACACAACTGCGTGCACTGGTAAGTAATGCGTCTGGCATTGCAGTGGAAGATCGAGCGGATAAGATTACAATTGTCAGCGCCCCATTTGATGGAATTGTGGAAGAGACAGATGCTGAGCCGGTGTCTGGATTTTTGGCGACGATTTCCAGACTGCCTGTGTGGGTGTTTATCCTTTTGGCTATCGCCGTGCTGGCGCTTGGAGTGGCCGTATTCGTACTTCTCGCCAGAAGGAAACGCAAAGCACTTGAATTGGAAGAAGCGGAGATTGCCGCAGAATTGGCCGCGAGTGAAGAATCAGAAGAGGTTCCGGTTGATATGAATCAGGAATTACAGGAACTTCAAAATGATAAAGGAATGGAACTTAAGAAAAGCATTCGGGAATTTGCGGAGCAGAATGCTGAGATATCCGCACAATTGCTGAAGACCTGGCTGAATGGAGGCGGTGCAAATGGAGAGTAGCCAGCTGACACAGGAACAAAAAGCTGCGGCAGTCATTGTCTCTCTCGGAGCAGATAAGGCGTCGAAAATCTATAAGCATTTAAGCGAAAGCGACATTGAGAAATTGACCATTGAGGTTGCAAAGCTGGGGCATGTAACTCCGGAACAGACAGAAGCAGTGTTGGATGAATTCTATAAGACCTGTTTGACACAAAAGGTTGTGACGGACGGTGGTATGGAGTATGCGAGAGCTGTTTTGGAGAAGGCATTTGGAGAAAGTACAGCGCAAAGTCTGTTGGATAAATTGGCCAAGTCGCTGAAGACGCAGCCATTTGAATTCATTCGAAAGAGTGATGTGAAGAATCTTTATTCTTTTTTGCAGCATGAAAGGCCGCAGACGATTGCACTGGTATTGTCTTATGCAGATTCAGATCAAGCTGCCAGTGTAATCAGTGAATTACCAAGAGATAAGCAGATCAAAGTAGTGGAAAGTGTTGCAAAGATGGAGAGTGCTTCTCCGGATGCCATTAAGATTGTGGAGGCCGCTTTAAAGAAGAAGTTTGAGAGCATGCTTACTACGTCAGATTTCACTACGATTGGTGGTATTGATTACATAGCAGATGTCATGAATCATATGGATCGTGCAAATGAAAAATATATCTTTGATGAACTTGGCAAAGAGAATGAAGAACTGGCAGATACAATCCGTAAGAAAATGTTCGTATTCGAAGATATTGTGTCTATGGATAACAGATCAATACAGAGATTTGTGCGTGAATGCGATGTGAAGGATATTGTATACGCACTCAAAGGCTCCGATGACAACATTAAGAGCTTGATCTTCGCTAATGTATCGACCCGTATGGCGGAAAGTATTCGTTCTGACCTTGAAGTTACGGTGAATGTGCGTCTGAGAGATGTGGAAGAGGCACAGCAAAGAATTGTGGGTGTAATCAGAAGGCTTGAGGAGGCCGGAGAGCTGATTATTGTCAAGAGTGGAAAGGATGAAATCATTGCCTAGGATTGTGAAAAACCCCGGAGATGAGCGGAAGATTCAGCCGTATGATTTTTTTGCCGGATTTCGGATTGACCGAGCCCAGGCGGAAGATGGTGCGGAAGAAAAAATAGAGGAAGCAGAAGAAACGGATGAGGCGGAGGAACTGGCGAATCATGTTTCGGAAGAAATAATAAAGGAAGCGCAGGAAAAAGCAGAGCAGTTGCTTCGAGACGCGCATGCACAGGCTGAGATATTGCGCAAAAAGGGGTATCAGGAAGGGATCGCGGCCGGACGTCAGGATGGCACCAGAGAAGCTTATGAAGAACATCGCATGGTACTGAGCGAAGAAACGCAAAAGTTTAAAAAAGAATTTTCGGATGTGCTCCGAAGTGTGTCTGTGGAGAAGGACCGGATTCTGGAACAGTACAGTGATAGTTTAAAGAGTATTTCTTTAGCGGTTGCGGAAAAGATTGTTCAGACCAGCCTTCAGTCTAGTGGTGATATTATCAAGCGGATGATTATTGCTGCAACTGAAAAGATTACCAAGAAGCGATGGGCTAAGATTTATGTGACGAAATGTAATACAGAAGTTGCAATGGATGTGGATGCGGAATTGATTGATGCATTGGCCCGTCTGTCAGATAATGTCAAAATCATTACCATGGACGGGGAAGAAGTCGGAACTTGTATTATTGAGTTGCCAGATGAGATTATAGATGCAAGTGTTAGTACACAGCTTGAAAATATTAAAGACATTTTAAATAATGTCAGAGTATAGCTGAGGTGGAATGTTATGTTCTCAAAGCTGCCGGGCCTGATTCAGAAGGCGGATACTGTAAATTATATTGGAAAAATTGAAAATGTCGTAGGAATGGCGATGGAGTCTTCCGGACATCGGGCAAGTATCGGTGATATTGCAATGGTGTATAATGAGGAAGAACATAGGCAAATCCCGGCGGAAGTCGTAGGCTTTCGAGATGACAGAATGCAGTTGATGTCTTATGAGAACGTCAGTGGTATTACGGCTGGGAGTTTTGTCCGCAATACAAAAAGGCGGCTAAAAATCCCAGTTGGAGAATTTTTAAGAGGGCGAATTATTGATGCGAAGGGGCAGCCGATGGATGATTTCGGGCCATTTCCATCTCCTAGATATTATTATGTAGAGAATACCTACATCAATCCATTGACGAGGCCGCCGATTACGGATACGTTGGAGTTTGGTGTAAAGGCAATCGACGGGTTGAATACGATAGGAAAAGGACAGCGTATCGGTATTTTTGCCGGAAGCGGTGTCGGCAAAAGTACTTTGTTAGGTATGATTGCCAAGAATGTAAAAGCAGATATCAATGTAATCGCACTGGTCGGAGAGCGAGGCCGCGAGGTTCGGGAGTTTATAGAAAAAGATTTGGGACCGGAAGGGTTGAAGCGAAGTGTTCTTGTGGTTGCTACTTCCGATCAACCGGCAATGCTTCGCCAGAAATGTCCGCTTGTTGCGACTACCATTGCAGAATATTTTAAAGATCAGGGAAAAGACGTTCTGTTGATGATGGATTCACTGACGAGATTTGCTATGGCGCAGCGAGAGATCGGGCTTGCAATCGGAGAGCCGCCGGTTGCAAGAGGTTATACCCCTTCTATTTATGCAGAGTTTCCGAAGCTTCTGGAACGTAGTGGAAAGTTCGAACGCGGTTCTATCACAGGAGTTTATACGGTGCTGGTAGAAGGAGACGATACAAATGAGCCGATTGCCGATACTGTTCGAGGTATCTTGGATGGACATATCGTGCTTACCCGGAAACTGGCAAATGAGAATCATTTTCCAGCCATTGATGTCAATGCGAGTATCTCGCGACTAATGACCAATATTGTACCGCAGGAACACCGCGATGCAGCGGCAAAAATGCGGGATATCCTGAGTGTATATTCCAAGAATGAAGATCTGATTTCGATTGGTGCTTATAAGTCGGGTACGAATCCAAGATTGGATGATGCAATTTCCAGGATTGACAAGGTGAATGCATTTTTAATGCAGGGGATTGATGAAAGTTTTTCCATAGAAGAATCCCTGCAGATGATGCAGAAGATTATGAAATAGTTTGATAACTTGATAATAGCAGACCGGGGGTATACGGGTGAAAAAGTTCTTTTTTGCTTTGGACACAGTATTGAGTTATAAAGAACAAGTGTTAGATGGGCTAAAGGCAGAACATGCCCGAATTCTGGCAAAGATCAGAGATTGTGAGAGAGCGATTCAAGAATTGGAACAGGAATATGCTCGTTGTACGGCCTTGTTTCGGGAAAATCAAGTAAAAGGAATGAAAATTAATGAGATTCAGACGTATGAGAATTATCTGGAATCACTGAGATTGAAAATACGAAGGAAACTAGAGCAGTTGGCGCAGCTTCAGAAGCAGGAAGAAGAAAAGCGCGCCGAGGTGGTTAGGGCAAAGCAGGAAACATCATCTATTGATAAGCTGAAAGAGAAGAAAAAGTGGGAATATGATAAGATGGTACAAAAAGAGGATGAGCAGTTTATCGAGGAATATGTGACGACACAGAAAGCCATGACCCGATTGAAAGGGTAATACTGCATTGCAGATTACTATATAGAATTCAAAGAGAAAGGAGGAAGACCTATGGACAGTGTAAGCGTCAAGACGATGGATCTTGTGGGAAGCCAGACTGTAAAAGGTGGTCAGTCATCATCCAAGACGTCGGTTGTGAATGACGATTTTCGGAAGTTATTGCAAAGTAATCAAGAAAAAAAGCAGGAGACGACAAAAGAAACAAATGATTCAAAAGATGCAGGCTCTGGTGCAGAGGAAATTGAGGATGTAAAAGAAAACAAACCGGCAATGACAGATGGAGATGAATCAAAGACTGAGACAACGGAAACCGAGAATAAGACGGATGAACTTGCGGCGGCGTATCAGATGAGCCAGAACATGCGGCCGGAAATTTTCGTGCAGATAGTTCAGGGAACTGTAGCAGAAAATCCAGCAGAATCAATTCTCTTGATTCCGACAGAAGAACAGACCATGTTTGCTGAAGAAGTAGAGATTGGCGTTCAGATGTCGACGTTGGAAGGGGCCGTACAAATGCCGGAAGAACTGCCGAAGAATGGAAAGACAGTCAAAGCGACGGATGTTCCAGTGGATAATCGTGTGGGAGAATCTGAGCAGAAACAATTTGCAGCTCCAGTACAACAGGAGACGGAAAACTTTGCAGAGACGGCTGTTGCAGGTAAAACTGAGGCAAGACAGACAGTGGGAAAAACAGAAAAATCGCAGCAGACAGTGGAAATAATAGATGATCAGTCTGTTATGAGTTCTCATGGAACACCGCAAAATTCCGCACATATTCAGACATTGCAGGAACAGCCCAAAGAGCAGGTTACCGTATATGTATCACAGCCCAAGGAATTACCGGAGAAAATCGGAAACCAACTTTTGACAAAGATGGTGGAAGGAGTTCGGGAACTGGAAGTTCAAATTGAACCTCAGAACCTTGGCAAGATTGCGGTTAAAGTTCTGTATTCGGCAAATCAGGCGACGATCTCCATTATTTGTTCTGAGAAAAAGACAATGGAAATGTTGGGGAATCATGCCAGAGAGATCGGAGATATGATTGACAGAAATTTGGGTGGAACCACAACGATTATTGTGGAGAAACAGGAAAACGATTATCTGAACCAGTCGAGAGATGGGAACAATCAGTCAGAGCAAAACGAAGAACAGCAGAAGAAGCAGGAAAAAGAGCAGTCCCAGGATACAACAGAAGCCGGAGAATTTCTCCAGAAACTTCGGTTAGGACTCGTTAATTAGAAAGATTTAGAAAGGAGAGAAATGAGAAAATGGCATCAGTAGATTTGGCAAGTGCAGTAGCAAATTATATCTATGATGAAACGCTGACTACTCAGACGACAGCGGTAGCAAATAACAGCGAGATGACAATGGATGATTTCTGGCAGTTGATTGCGGCTCAGCTTCGGTATCAGGATATGAATGATCCGATGAGTAACTCGGATATGATGAATCAGATGACGTCCATGGCATCCATGAATTCCATGTCGCAGATGGCAGAGGCAGTGAAGAATCTGGCAGCCGTGACGAACAATCAGTCAGTGGTAACGCTTACCGCGTATTCGACCGGATTACTTGGAAAAGAAGTAACCGTTGCGATCAAAGATGATAAGGGTGAAGTGACCGGAGAGAAAAAAGGAACGGTGACAGGAATTGACCTTACAGGCTCTCAATACGTATATATCGACGGTGAAAAATATGAGCTGGCTCAGGTAATGGCGGTAGGAGATATCCCGAAGAAAGAAGAGGAGTCGGAAGCAGGAGCAGAAGCATAGGCGTATCGGTGGAAAGAAAGAGATGGTGAATAAGATGAGCAGAATAAATCAATTTACCAATGTTGGTGCATTACAATTGCAGCATGCATCTGCGCAATTGCAGCCCAAGACAGTCACCAATGCGAAAAGTAATATTCCATTTGCGGACCTTCTGAATCAAAAGGCAGGAAATAGTCAGTCTCTGAAGTTTTCCAAACATGCCACGCAGCGAGTGCAGGAAAGAGGCATTGAAGTGACAGAAGGGCTTTTATCAGATTTGAGTCAGGCGGTGCAAAAAGCACGGGAAAAGGGTGCAAAAGATGTAGTTGTGATTGGTCAAAATGGTGCGTTTATTGTAAATGTTCCAAGTAATGTTGTAATCACTACGATGACTGGAACAGAAATGAAAGAAAATATTTTTACAAATATCGACAGTGCTGTTTTAATATAAGCCGGACCATATATGGAGGCTTTGTATCTGTATGACTTGCAGATACAGATGACAGCAGAATGGGAAAGGAAGTATGCTATTATGGTTAGATCTATGATTGCGGGAGTCGCAGGACTCAAGACACATCAATCAAAGCTGGATGTGATCGGTAATAACATTGCAAATGTTAACACATGGAGTTTCAAGGCTGGAAGCTTTAACTTTCAGGATTCTATGTATACAAATTCATTGAACAGTGCGTCAGGAGACGTTACAGCAGGGAGCGCCGGTGGACGAAATCCATCTCAGGTGGGATATGGTACGACTACAAGTTCCATTACATCAGTATATACGACAGGAGCGCCATCCCCGTCCTCCAATCCGTTGGATTGTATGATCGACGGAACCGGACTTTTCTTGGTGGGAAATATGATTAATGGTACTTTTACAAGTATTGAAGGTTCCGGATTATTCCTGTCACGTGTTGGTATCTTCCGTCCGGATAACAATGGATATCTGGTAGATGACCAGAGAAGTTACGTGTATGGATATGCACTGGTGGAAGGTACTGGTATTCCGGAAATACCAGCGAAGAATGCACAGTATCAGTATACGGGAGCAGGAGCAACATTTAGTTCAACGGCTAATGCCAATGGAAAATATCTGGTGACAATTGGTGGGATTACAGTAGAAAGTACTAGTGATCAGCCAAAGAATCAGGTGCAGGATTGGATAGCGAAAGTGGCCGGCAAAGAATCGTTTGATACAGTTCAGGCAGATGGAACAGCGGTACATTATGGCCCGGATGCAGATGGCAATTATAATACAACCACTAATTTGGAAAATCCATTTAAGGACTATAATGTCGCATATAATAATTATAATGTCGCAGATGCTGCAACTGGAGCTGGAACAGTAAATTTAACGATAACAAAGAAGACAACCGGGCCAGATCCCAGTGGTGGAACAGGGGGAACAGCAACTTCTGCGGATAAGTTGGCTGCGGCTATGGCGGCCACTGCAGTTCCCACTGGGGCTAATCCCATGCAGGTTAAGACTATCGAAGAAGGTAACCTCCGCGAGGCTCCAATCGACGCTGAGTATGCAACCGAGTTGTCAACACTTCGTATTCCGATTGATCCGACGACTGGTGCTCGGTATGATATTCAAAGCTACTCTATCAGCGAGGATGGCATCATCACCGGTATCGACCGTGACAACCGTGTAATTTCCATCGGACAGCTTTGTCTGGTATCGGTGGAGAATCCGAACGGTCTGGAGAAGACGAACGGATATTATTATACCATCGGAGATAATGCCGGAAGAATAGAACCGACAGTTCCAAATGGTGGGCCAGTTGGAAAGATCAAGGGTGGAATGTTGGAGATGGCCAATGTAGACTTGGCCAATGAGTTTTCCAATATGATTACGACTCAGAGAGGATTCCAGGCTAACTCCAAGATCATTACGGTCACGGACGAAATGCTGCAGGAACTTGTAAATATGAAACGTTAATAAATCATTCTGAAGACATGTACATACCGGGGCCATGCGTGGCATGGTTCTCGGCATGTCTCTGGAAAATGAAAGGGTCTGTATTATGATAATACTGACAAAACTAAATGACGAACCAATTGTACTGAATTGTGCACAGATTGAGTCGGTAGAATTGATACCAGAGTCCAAGGTCGTCATGATGAATGGAAGATTCTTCATCGTAAAAGAAAGTGCGGAAGAGATTATTGCGAAAACAATTGATTACAATAGAAAATTTCATTGTGGTCATCAGGATAAATAGAAATAAGGTGGTGAGAGAGCGTGGATATCACTAGTATTTTAGGCTTGGTAATAGGAATTGTATTGATCGTGTTCGTGGGTATCAGTCCGGCGAAACTCGGAAATTTTTGGGACGGTGCCAGTGTTGCGATCGTTTTGGGTGGTGCGGTTGCTGCGGTAATTGCAAGTTATCCTTTAGGAATGCTCAAAAGTTTGCTGAAACATTTTAAACTCTTGTTTCAGGGGAATCGCTATGATGTGGGAGCACTGATTGATACGCTTGTGGAGATGGCACAGCTTGCCAGAAAGAATGGTCTTCTGGCATTGGAAGAAAAAGCAAATGAACTGGATGATATGTTTTTCAAACAGGGAATTATGCTGATCGTCGATGCGACGGAACCGGAAGAGGTTCGCTCTATGTTGGAGAACGAACTGGATGTGATGGCATCAAGACATGATGAGTCCCGAGGAATTTGGGAAAAGGCAGCGGCATATGCACCGGCTTTTGGTATGATTGGTACACTGGTCGGTCTGGTAAACATGCTGAAAGAGATGGATGTGGAGTCCGGTGGAGCTTCTGGAATTGGTCCGGCTATGGCGACAGCTTTGATTACAACATTCTATGGCTGTGTGCTTGCACATCTGCTTTTCTCACCGATTGCAAAAAAACTCAGTATCCGCAATGAAGAAGAATTGTTATATAAGCAAATTATGATAGAAGGAATCCTGGCAATTCAAGCTGGAGACAATCCAAAGTTTCTGAAGGAAAAACTTGTCACATATCTGGCTCAGGGTACCCGTGCAAAGATCCTTGATCAGGAAGGTGAAGGCGGTGGCGGCAAAAAAGGCAAGAAGGGTAAGAAAGGTGATGACGAGTAAGACGGGAGGAAGCTATGAAAAAGAGAAATAAGGCACCAGAAGCAGGCGCAAGCTGGATGGATACATACGGTGACTTAGTGACACTGTTATTGTGTTTTTTCGTTCTGTTGTACTCTATCTCCCAGGTAGATACCGCAAAGTGGGCGGCAGTGGTGAAAAGCTTCAATCCGGATGCTGTGGTTGCATCTCAGATTGTTGGAGATCTGGAGCTTGAGCCGGGAGAAGATGATCTTCCAGGAACTGTAGATGGAGATTTTGAAGAGTTGTATGAACGATTGATGGAATCAGTGAAAAGCGCCGGACTGGAGTCGGAGGTAGAATTGTATAAAGGCGATGGATATACCTTTATTACATTTCGTGACAGAGTGTTTTTCGATGGGGACAGCTCGATTATAAAGAATGAAGGAACGATGATTTTAGATCAGTTTGCCAATATTCTTTCCGGTGTCTCGGATTCGATTGCTGAGATTCAGGTCCTTGGGCATACAACACAGGCAGATCCCAATGTTGTAAATGAAGTAGAGTCGGATCGAGTGCTTTCGGCGGACAGATCAGCGAGGGTGGCAGCATACATCCAAGAGCGAACTTCTGTATCTCCGGATCGGATTGTATCAGTTGGGTATGGACAGTTCCGGCCAATTGCACCGTTTGACACAGCAGAAAATCGGGCAAAGAACCGTAGAGTTGAGATGTTGATTACCAAGACGGATTCGGTAGAACATACGTTGGAAGAATACTACAGAGAAATGGGCAGATAAAATCATGAAGTGAAAGTGGGAATGAAGGATGGCAGAGGTACTAACACAAAGTCAGATAGATGCTCTTCTGAATTCAATGCAGAATACGGATGAGCCAGAAGAAGAGCCAAAACAGACCGGGCCGGAGTACAGAAAGTATGATTTCTACAGCCCTAAAAAATATACTAAAGACCGCTTGAAAATGCTTCGAAGTATTTATGATAACTATGCGAGGATTGCAACCTCACAGATTAACGGGTTGTTCCGAGTGGCGAGTGAAGTAGAAGTTGTGGGCGTGGAAGAACAGAGATATTATGAATATGGGAATGCTTTAAGTGAGACGGATGTTATTACGCTCGCAAATGTAGAACTGCAGGATCATTCTAAAAATCCTCCCATGTTGTTTCACATAGCACCGGCGCTGATGGTAACGATGATTGATCGCATGTTAGGCGGAATGGAAACGAACGGTACCGTGGATATGTTTTACACATATACGGATATTGAGCTTGCATTATACGAGAGGATCATTAAATATCTGGTGGGAATTACTTCAGACGTATGGGCAACTTACATTAAGTTAAAAACAAATTTTGAGCGTATTGAAGAAAATCCAAGTATGTTTCAGGGAATCAGTGTGGATGAGACCGTAGTGATTATCATGATGAAGATTCAGATGGGAGATGTAGAAGGTACAATGAACATCTGTATCCCAGGTACTCTCCTGGGGAATATCTTTGAAATTATTGATAAAACCAAACATCTTGCGGATAAAAGTGAACAGGGTGTCAGAAATAACAGGGATGACATTCTTGACAGTATTCGAGAATCTCGAATGGATGTTATGGCACAGCTTGGTACTGCGAAGTTAAATGTGGACGATGTCTATAATCTTCGAGTGGGAGATGTCATTGATTTGAATAAACCACAGAACTCATCTGTCTCACTTCATGTGGCGGGACAGCCGTGGTTTACCGGTCAATTGGGTGTACATAACAAGAATCTCGCTGTGAAAATTGAAAACCGTATTTTGGAACCAAAGGAAGAAGATGTAGCAGTGTGAACAATGTCAGACAGACTTCAGAAGTCGTTTGAATAGATAAGCGGATTGAGTGTCGGCAGTAGCAGCTTCAATCGGCAAACTTCTTGAACGTTGGAAGTTCAGGAAACAATATCTTCTTGAACATTAGTAGTTTAGGGAGTAAAATGATATTACAATGAGAATGAAAAAGTGAGGTAAAAAAGATGGCTAAGATATTATTAGTAGATGATGCTGCATTTATGAGAATGATGTTAAAGACTACACTGACACAGGCCGGTTATACGGATCTGTTTGAAGCGGAAGACGGTGTGAAGGCTGTTGAAGTGTATAGTGCGGAAAAGCCGGACCTTGTATTTATGGATATCACCATGCCGAATAAGGATGGGCTGGAGACGCTCAAAGAGATCAAAGCGATGGACCCTGGTGCGACCATCGTGATGTGTTCTGCGATGGGGCAGGAGACGATGGTTATGGATTCTATCAAATCCGGTGCAAAGGATTTCATTGTTAAACCGTTTAAACCAGAGCGTATTCTGTCAACAGTGAAAAAAATCCTTGGTTAAGGGAGGCCTATTATGTCTTTTTTAAGTTCATTTGATATCAGTGCGTCCGGTTTGACCGCAGAGCGTCAAAGGCTGGATATCGCGTCTGAAAATATAGCAAATGCAAATGCGACCAGAACCGAGAGTGGGGGAACCTATCGGAGAAAAATGGTTGTCTTGCAGGAAGTGCCATTAAACTCTTTCCGTTCCAAATTTAACAGTCTGTTAAGCAGGACGAATCAGTTAAAGGGTGGAGTAAAGGTGACAGAGATCGTAGAAGATCAGAGAGATCTGTACCCGGTATATAATCCGGATCACCCGGATGCGGATGAGAATGGTTATGTTATGATGCCGAATGTCGATCTGGTAAAAGAGACAGTGGATGGTATGTCTGCGACCAGAGCTTATGAGGCAAATATTACCGCATTTAACGCAATGAAACTGATGGCGCAAAAAGCAATGGATATTGGGAAATAGGAAATGAAAATTTATCCGGAAAGAGAGAATGGTTGATATGAGTTCTAGGTTTTTTAGCAAAATGGAAATAGACGCCATTGGTGAGATCCTCAATATAAGCCTTGGTGCATCTGCCACAGCAGTATCCACAATGCTGAATGCGAGAGTAGACATCACCACCCCGGTTGTAAATGTTGTAAGTAAAGATGAATTTGCAATGGACAAGGTGGAGCCGGCAGTCGGCGTTGAGATTACTTATGTTGAGGGCTTAGAGGGCGAAAACGTCATGCTTTTGAAACGGCATGATGTAAAGGTAATCGTGGAAATGCTCATGGGAATGGAAATGTCCGATGAGGATTTTGAGTTGAATGAAATGAATATCAGTGCGGTCTGTGAGGTCATGAATCAGATGATGGGCGCGTCTGCGACAGCTTTATCAGAATTTCTTG